>CAXNHA010000032.1:0-9879 GCA_964202165.1 Candidatus Marinamargulisbacteria bacterium
AGCGAGAAGTCGACCTACACGTGGATAGATCTTAAGACCAACACAGACAATAAAGAGCACGCCCTCGGCCTCCTTCGTATCATAGATGGACTCGAGCCTGGTATGACGAGCATCGAGCAGATCAAAAACAAGATACGAGCTGACCTAGGCCCTCTATTCAAGGCCATCGAGGACAAAGACGCCGGGCAAAATAAAGCATTTGTGTCAGGTATCACAGCCGAAGGAGCCAGCGAGGTAACCGAGCCAACTGAGATGACGTTATCTTCATCCAATAATGGATCGGTACAAGTCACAGCCGGTGGCAAGTCCGTCCCCATCATCAATCCTCCAACAAAGAGCACCAACCCAGATGATCACAAGGAAGATTATGAGCTATTCAAAAAAGATTCTGACACAAAGGCCCAACAAGAACAGATCCGAAAAGAAGCCGAGGAAGTCGCCAAGAAAGCAAATGACGACCTAAAGATCAAAAACAAAGACAAAGAAGCTTTTGCTAAAAAGACAATAGAGGATGCTCTAGCCGTTCATGAGACTGATTACCTAGCCAAAAACGAAAGCCTAAGGAAGATTTCTGAGTCGATTGCTCAGCAAAAAGACCTTGTTATAAAAAGCGTCGTTCCAAATTTTGCTTCACAACTAGATATAGCACAAAAAAAGCAAACAGAACTAGAAAATGCCGAACGTCGCTCAAAGCAATATACCGATCTTTTAGGCCCAGTAGCAAATATTACATTTAATAGCCCCAGCAGTGATGACATAAATAGCAAAACTACAGCCATAAAAGAGGCCTCACTTTTGAAAATTCAAACCATTCACAATGCCACCCTCACGGTATTGGAAAAGGAGTTAGACGGGATCTCCGATTCTTCTACTATTGGCATGATGGATGCTTTCCAAAGCAGTATTAGTGGCCCTCGAGAATACAAAAAAGAAGCTATGGAGGATCTTATAAAAACTATACAGAAATTTAACATCTCAACAAAGGAAAAAGAAAAACAGATACTGTTGCTAGATATATTCAAACTAATACCTACCGCCTTAGAGGAAGAAAAAGGTCGTATACTGAAAAATTCAAGCAACATCCCTTATGTTAAACAGATAGCAGATAATCTTTATACCCGCTATCCTAATATACATGCTATTTTAAAAAACTTACCCGCTTCTATCTCGATTGAGACATTCAAAAAATATAAACATGTAGGTCTCCCCGATAGCAATCCTAGATATAATAAACAAGATCCAGACAATAAATTGGTCTTTATATTTAAAAGTAATCCTCTACACGGTCCGATAAGTTCAGCAACAACAGGCAAAAAACCCACCACAACCTACCACACTCTCGAGCTCGCAAAAATTGAGGCTATAAAAACACAGTTAAAGATCGAAGAACAACGACGCGTACTCAATCTCTCCTCATCCGAACCAGCCAGCCGAAGTGGTGGATCTAGATCTGATTCTTTACAACCTTGGTACAACGGACTCAATACCTCATCAGACAAAGATAAGTGGATCGATGGGCTCATCAATCAAAAACCTTACGCAGAGGCTATTGGCAAAATCCCCACAGCAGAAGAGATTGCCCTGGCCAGAGAAACCACAGCGATGTACAAGGCTGCTCACGAGTCAAAAAATATAGTCACAAAGAACTCTGACCTCCTTGCAGCCCTTGAGACTAATGCAAAAAAACAGGGCTTAACATTAAAAAATGGCAACCTTGTTTTTTATTGGGACTCTGCTACAGGAAAAACTGAAAAAAATCGCATCAAGGGGCAAGTACAGGATGTTTCCAATCCTATCTCAGACGAAGAATTCAACACCTTGTTTGATGAGATAACAGAAAAAAACTATATCGAAAGAGCCTCTCAGTTCTACAAAACCCAACTCCAAACATTGGCCAATAACACAACAAAACCCACTCTGGATCGTATCGCTGCGGCAAAGTTTATTGTTGATATATACAAGGATACGGCTCTCCCTATAGGTAAGAAATCTATATCTGAATTTATTACCGATGAAACAGATGCCCTCATCAAAACAGAAGTCGACAGTTCTACAACCGGCATCCCCACTTCTTCCAATACTCTTTTAAAATATGATAGCGCTAAGCGTGAGTTTGTAGTGGATGAAGAAAACGTCAAAAGAACAGTTGAAGAAAAAATAAAAGAACTCCAACAAAGCTGGGTCAAAGACAGCGAAAATTTCGCCGGATTCACCTGCCTACAAAACTGGTGGCAAACTGAGGATAACGCAAACGGCAACCCCCAACCCCTCCTTCATGGTCTTACATTCGATGCAAATGGCCTCAAAAAAATGTTACAGGACGGCTCTTTTTCTTATTCAAAAAAAGACAGCGCTGAAAAAGGAACCATCTCTACCAAGAAATTATCAGATGTGTTTAAAAACTTTGATAAAACAAAATCCTACAACTCCCCCAAGGACTTGAAAGACGCCCTCAACGCAGAGATAACCAAGGTTCTCTCAGAAAGCCTCGATACAATCCAAACAGAAATCAAAGATCCTAAAAACAACGCATCAGAAGAGCTCTGGACCATCATGCCTTCTGTCTGGGGCCAACTGAAAAAAACATTAGAGGAGATACAAGAAGAAAACCTCAGCAAATACACTCACGCTTGACCCAGCACGTTTAGGCCCCGTATAGTGTCTTTTTTTGGGGAAATCAGCTCACTTTTCATACACCGCAATATGGTGATCTTCGTAAGATAAGGTTAATTCCTTTTTCTTTGTTTTTTTATTGACTAATGATATCTGATAGCCAAAATGATCCAATAAATTTAGAAGATTGCTTGCTTTTAAATCGATTTGGCTACCTGTTCGTAAGGCCTGAACAACGGTAGGAGACAATTTCAATTCTTTGGCTAAAGCCCGAACGGATTCATTGTCTTTTTCCATCCAGGCTATAAGAAGCTCTGAAAGCAAAAACCTCCTGTATCCTGTGTCAAACTTTTTTTTTCTCTTAGGATCACTCATCAGCTCATCAAATGTAGATACTGCTTCTTTTTTATTCATAATAGGCCTCCTGACTCACACGCATTTGATAATCCGCCTTAATTTTTAATGCCTTTTCTTTTTCAGACTTGGGAAGCTTATCCTGGCGCTTCTCAAATGCATTTGTGAGAATGATCTTTCTTCCAACGACAAAGAAACACAAAAATCGATCCGGTTTTGGTTTAAACGCATAAATCCCATCCTCTTCATTTCTGAACTTGGTTTTATCTTTAATTTGTCCCATATCTCCCATTCGCTTAAGCAAATAGAGAAATTTATCCTGTCGATCTTCATCTAATGCAAGAAAATAGTCCAAGACATGACTTTTACCTTTGAAATCAAAATACCACTCGATGGTAAATTGCTCACCTTGGTATGCAATACGACTTATTTTCCTCATATATGTACCACTATACTGATACAGTTAAACACAATTCCAATAAATAGTTCAATCCAAAAAATCTGTTAAGATGTAGAACTCTACGCTTGACCCAGTAGGTTTAGGCCACGTATAGTGTCTTTTTTTGGGGAAATTGGGTGCAAATCCCAGCTGTCCAGCAGCCGTTGAATGCCTGAGCATACAGTCGGAATGCCCAAAAAAACCATCTTATTCCTGCTCTCGGATTGGCAAAGGAGTCTTTGTATGTCTCGTGTTTCACTTGCTAGCGTTACGCTAGCTTCTGTTTTTTTTGCAAGTTCTATTTTTACCGTCCAAGCCTACCAACTGCCCACCCTCAATATCACAGCACGTCGCTATGTGTCTTCGACCATCAAGTCTGGAGCATCTGTCACCGTACTCACCCAAGAGGCTATCCGGCAATCTGGAGCCCAGAGTATCCAAGAAGCCCTCAATATGTTACCCCAACTCTCAGCTCTGAACAGCAGTGGGATTACCGGTATCTTTATGCGTGGATACACCGCACGCGACATCCTCATCACGGTAGATGGCGTGCCCCTTACCGACCCCGGTAGCGTGGGCGGCGCTGCTTTTTTGGACGCAATTAATCTTGACTCCTTGGACAAAATTGAATTGGTAGAAGGCCCCCAAAGTGCACTATACGGCTCTCAAGCTATCGCAGGGGTGCTCAATTTTATCTCCAAAAAAACAGGCAATGGCTATCATCTCCAGATAGGAGACAGTCAACTACGCTCTGGCGCCTATGGATCTTGGGATGGTGGCAACACCCACGTCTTTGCCAGCACACAGTATCAAGAAGACCATAGCCTCTCCAGTCTCAAAAACACCACCGAAAAAGACAAAACAGAAAAAGGCACGTATACCCTCATCTGGGACCAAAAATGGGGGGGTATCGACACCCACGTCATGATCCAAAAAAACAACAGCCGTGTGGATTATGATGATAGCTTTGGTCGTCGTGATGCGCCTTTTTATGGTGTCATTTCTCAAGATATTTTTTCATCACGGGCCCATTTTTATGCACTCCCAAACATTGAACAAATCCTTCAATATGGATATACCCGCACCGATAGACGGTATGAGGACAATTTTCCTGCGCGCTTTCAGGGTGTAATCGAGTCATTTTCTCATACAGCCAAGGCCACGCTTTCTCCTTATGCGACCTGGTTTACAAGCCTAGATGCCACCTCCGAGTCATGGGATTATTATACCCAATCTAGGCTAGGAATTGGCAACCATCTGTCCATAGACCATGATCTGTTTCATACCGATGCACGGGTGCGAGTAGAAAAATTGACCCAAAACGATACCCAATGGATCACCACCTACGGACTCGGATTTTACCGCATGTTGCCTGGCATCGACACCCTTGTCAAAGCCAATCTTGCCACCGGATTTAGGCTCCCTTCTGTAGAGGAACGCTACTCTCCGTTTGGGGGCAATCTTTTGTTAAAGCCCGAGCAGTCTTTTTCAAAAGATATATCATTTGAAAAAAACTGGGGCCCCATCCAACTCAGCCTCACCATTTTTGAGTCCCTCATCAGCCAAAAAATTATTTATCAAAGCACCTCATCTCTATCAGGCAACTACGCCAACCTTGATGGACTCACAAGAAGCACAGGCATTGTCTACTCGGGATCGATCCAAGATTTCTATGGCTGGTTTTTAAAAGGAGGCTACACCAACCAACTCGCATTAAACGATCAACAAAAGCCCCTGCCTCGCATCCCACAAGAAAAATGGACGCTGCTAGCCCAACATCCCCTCCCATCCGGCACCCTGTCTTTGTCCATCATCTCTGTAGGTGCCAGGCAAGATGGCACCCACCCTCTAGAGGCGTATACCCTCCTGCATAGCACCTATACCCTCCCTCTTTCGGCACAACACACCCTATCGGTTACGATCAAAAACCTCACCAACACCGCGTACGAAGAGGTCTATGGCTATAACACACCCGAAAGACAGGTGTTAGTTGGCCTCACCGCACAATGGCAATAAGCTCATCCATAGAGGCATGGCACGCCTACAAAACCCACCACATGGATCTCATGTCTCTCTTATCCCATTGGGAAAAATTCCCAGACACGGTGCAGCGTCCACACCCTCGCGTTGCTGTCTGTACGTTGGCAGGAGACACCCATCATTGGGGGCTTTTATTGGCCACGATAGCCTCCCAATCGTTGGGATTACACCTTACCTGTCACCCTCACCTGTCATCTCACGATCTTCTCTCTGTATTGACGACAGACAACCCAGAGCATCTGATCATTGCCTGTCTACTCGACACCTACAAACCCATCTTGCAACAACTTCTCCCCCTCATTGCTCAAAAGCCCAGCCCCCCCTTGGTATCCCTTGCCAGTTCTGTGTTATCCACCTCATGGGTACAAAACAATCTCCATTACCCTTCCCCTATTGCTGTATACAAATCTGTTTGGTATGCCATTGGAGAGCTCATTGATTGAGACCTCTATCCATCATGGTGTCTTTGAATGGCACGACATCTGGCAGCATCTATCTCCACAAAGCTTGTATCAGCTTCATCTAGGGTATAGAGGCAATTTTGAAAAAAAACACAGTTCTGGCGATCCAAATGCACTAGAAATGGCCAAAAAAGTAGAAGCCATCCAATCTATTCTTTGTACCTATCCACCCCCACAAGGACTGTGGCGACAGTGTCCGTGTCATGTAGAAGACAACACCCTTCATATCCATCTCCCTCATGCACAACCCATCTGCCTCACATTTCCCAGACAAGATCGCCCTCCATATCGATGTCTCACGGATTTTGTCACACCAGAACATGCCCACATCACCATGATGGTTGTCACCTCTGGAGCGTATCCGATAGACCTTATCCACTCCTATGTTGCGTCACGGCGTTATCAAGAGGCCCTCATCGTCCATGCCTTATATGTCCAAAGTGCAGAAGCAACAGCAGAGCATCTTCACGCAATCTTGCAAAAAAATTACCAAGGAAAGCGGTACAGCTTTGGCTATGGCGCGTGTCCAGATCTTGGGCAACAAGTCTGTCTGTTTGAGATACTACAACCAAGCACCATCGGCATTAGCCTTACATCGAGCCACATGATGAACCCAGAGGGATGTGTCTCTGCCCTTATCTTTTCAAACCCAGATGCGTATTATTTTGTCCATTAAAAAAAGACTTTTGCACCAAAAACGATCCCCCCGCCTTGATCTTCTACAAATTGACTAGACTCCGATCTGTATTGATACCCAAGTGTCAATTGATTGCTACCCATACTATACGCCAGTCCCGTCCCAAATTGGAGGTACCTCCAATTTGTTGTATTACCATCTACATCAGAATTTCGTCCATTTGGCTGAAATAAAAACAACAGAGATCCTATCCAACTCAACGGCCCTGCAAAGGTATATTCCCCGTTTAGGCCTACAGACATCCCGAGGGCATTTCTATGTGTACCTGTTGCATAGACCAATCCATAATCCATATCTGCAAAAAAAGCATTAAAGGCTGTCCCAAACCCAAGACCCGCACGCACATATTGTGTCTGATAGCCAGGGTTTTGAAGAGATAAGAAGCCAAATTTTGTAGTAAAATAAGGAAAGTTTGTGCCTGAAATAGAGGTACCTGAAGACAACCCCCTTAACCCAAACATCCCTGTTATATCTGATTGAAAAACCTGTGTCTTATCACCAGCTAAAAAAGATAAGGCAAAGGAAGAAAGCTGATAAGCTCCATTGATACTCAAGATACCCGGTCTTCCCACATAGTTGGGGTAGGGACTAAATCCAAAATGAAGATCATACAAAGATTCTACGGATACACGAGTTGTGTAGACACTCGCTATCCGCCTCACTTCATATCTATCAGGAGCCAGTGCACCTGCAATCATATTGCCCCCAATAGATTCAAAGATACCCATAAACATATTGGTGTTTCTGGATTGATAACGCGTTGTTTCAACGCTTGTAGACTCCAAGACACAGTTGGGCAACATCAACAACTCATGCAAATCTGCCAAAAAAGCGTCCTGTGCCCGTCCATTTTTAATAGGCAATGGAATTTTTTTGAGTTTGGGTGCCAAAAAAGAAAAATTAACGGACTCAAAAGAAACCCCATTCTCACCCTTCAGCCCTTCCAAATAGCCTTTGCTACTTAAGACTTTTTTCTCTACTAAAAGCTTCTGAAAATCGCCAATTGAATAAGGGGATTCATCAGCATAAGGCAAGTAGGAAGCAATCTGTTGATAGGTCACCCCCTGTCCTGGTGCAATATCCAAATTGCCAAGCCGGATAGGTGCAGTAGCAACCCACAACTGGGTCATTTTTCCTGCTTTTACTTGATCTTGTAGCCACTCTACTGCCCGAGACTGATCCAACAAATTTAACCATGAAGCAAAATCACCATTTTGAAAAAAGTGACGCTCAAACAAGCGCCTGCTTCCCACAACTTGAGAGGCGGTGTTGTAGCCACTTCTATCAGAAAGAATAACAGCTTGCCCATCTACAGCACCCATCACTCCCATACCCATACACAAAACAAAAAAAGTTCTCAAAAATAAATATCGGTGTTTCATAAAAAGGATCATAACAGAGCCTCTTTTTTTAAAAAACCCCTTAAAATTTAAGATTAAAAACAGAGTAGATCCAAAAAATAATATATATTGAAAATTATACAAAATTATACAAAAATATGACGTATGTTTACGCATATTAGAAGTGCTGCCCTAAAAGGCATCGAATCCATCCCCATCACCATTGAAATCGATGCCTCCCCAATGGGATTGCCAGGGGAAGCGATTGTTGGGCTTCCTGATACCGTCATTCGAGAAAGCAAAAACCGTATCAAAGCAGCCATCAAAAACAGTGATCTTCAGTATCCCATGCGTTTTTATACCATCAATCTTGCCCCTGCTGACCTGCCAAAGGTAGGTGCCTATTATGACTTGCCCATTGCCTTGGGCATCTTAGCTGCTACGGACCAAATCAAAGTCCCAGAAGACACGCTATTTGTGGGAGAATTGTCCTTGGATGGGTGTTTGCGTCCCATCAAAGGATTAATCTCCATTTGTCACATGGCGGCTCAATTGGGACTTAAAAACATTATTTTTCCTTCGGACAATCAAGAAGAAGCCAGCCTCATTGAAGGTGTCAATCGATATCCCATCAAGGATTTAAAAGAAGCCATCAACTGGTTAAAACATCCTGAAACATTTTTGCCTCTTTGCACACAAACGCTACCCAAACATCTCGATGAGCACCCCAACTTTGAAGATGTCAAAGGTCAATTAATTGCCAAAAGAGCCCTGGAAATTGCCGCAACCGGACATCACAACGTCCTCCTCATTGGGCCTCCAGGATCCGGCAAAACAATGTTGTTAAAACGGTTGATTGGGATTTTACCCGAACTCTCTTCAGAACAAGCAATTGAAACGTACAAAATCCATAGCATTTCAGGCAAGATAAAATCCTCCCAACCGCCTCGATTTCAACGACCCTTCCGGTCACCCCATCACACCATTTCTTATGCAGGCATGGTGGGTGGAGGCCCCAATCCATTACCAGGGGAAATCAGCTTGGCCCATCATGGCATCTTGTTTTTGGACGAATTACCCGAGTTTCCTCGTACCGTTTTAGAGGTATTAAGACAGCCACTCGAATCCCATAGCATCACCATCAGCCGGGCCCAAGCTAGCATCGACTATCCTGCACGATTTCTCATGATTGCCGCGATGAACCCTTGTCCTTGTGGGCATTATCAAGACAAAGCGGTCCGCTGCACATGCAAACCTGAGCAAATAAAAAAATATTGGAAGAAAATATCCGGACCTGTTTTGGATAGAATTGACCTTATTTTGGAAGTACCTCGCCTCCAAAAAGGGGATTTATTTGATACAACAACCCCACAAGACAATTTTTATTCCACAGAAAAAATAAAACACCGTGTGGAAGCCGGTCGCCTGCGTCAATATTTGCGGTATAACAACACCTGCAATGCAGACCTATCTCCCAAACAAATCGAGCATGTCTGCCAAGTAGATCCTGTCACACAAACGCTCTTAGAAACCAGCTTGGAAAAGGGATTTATCACCGGCAGATCCTTTCACAAAGTTCTCAAAGTAGCACGAACCATTGCTGATTTGGATCATTGCGACGATATCCTCCACTCCCATATCCTCGAAGCATTGAGGTATCGCCGAGGCATCAAGCTTTTGGTATAGTCCTAAAGACATGATGTTATCCAAAAAAACAAAATATGCAATTCAAGCTCTTCTTATTTTGGCTGAGTTGTCTTCCGAAAAACCTGTTTTAATTGCCGACATTGCCCAAAAAGGTCGCATTCCAAAAAAGTTTTTGGAGCAAATTTTAGTAGAGCTTAAAAACAACAACTACCTTGTCAGTAAAAAAGGGCAAGGCGGAGGATATAACCTAAAAAAACACCCAAAAGATATTGCTTTAGGCCCCATCAT
>CAXNHA010000033.1:0-9855 GCA_964202165.1 Candidatus Marinamargulisbacteria bacterium
GGACTATTCTTTGGACTCATTTGATGCTTGGTCCAAGGACTTTTATAAACAATGGTCTCGGTATGAGGTTGTGGATATCACAGGCTATTCTATGGGTGGGCGTTTGGCATTGTACCTCAAACAATGTTTTCCAAACTGGATCCGACATCTCTGTGTCATTGCTGCTGATCCGGGAGATATCGATGACCCTATTCTACGCTACCAACAGGATTGCCAATGGGCGTATCGGTTTGAAACAGACTCTTTTGGCCATGTGTTATCAGATTGGTATGACCAACCTCTCTTTGATTCTTTTAAAAAATCACGGCACTATTCTTTTTATTTTTTACGGCGCTTAAAAGAAGACCCCATAAAATGGGCACGTGCACTGCGGGTGCTGAGTGTGGCAAAACAACCAAATCTATGGCCAGTGTGTATAGAAGAGCCACTTGTATATGTGGTGGGAGAAAAAGATAAAAAATATGGAGATATTGCCTCAAAAATACGCCTGCTAAATCCTCAGGCTAGAGTTGAGATACTGCCCGATATAGGACATGTGGCACATTTGGAAAGACAGCAAATCTAATGATCTAAACCTAAGCACCTCAAGGAGCCTCGTATGTGTGGATATATTATTCTTTAAACAAGCCCATTTTTCTAAATTTTTGATACCGCTCTTCTTGGATGTCTTCTTGAGAGTGATTGCGATAATGGCGGATATCTCGAAGAATAACCTTCTTTACACTACTTGCTATTTCTTCCCAATTTTCTTGAGCACCCCCTAGAGGTTCTTTTATAATATCATCTGCGATCCCAAGAGATTGAATGTCTTTGGCGGTCATTTTTAATAACTCAGCTGCACGAGTTGCATGTTTTGCGTCTCTAAACAGAATGGAGGCACATCCTTCTGGGGAAATAACAGAATATACAGCGTACTCAAGCATATAAATTTTATTGGATACCCCAATCCCAAGTGCTCCTCCAGAACCGCCTTCTCCGATCACAATTGAGATAATTGGAACAGAAAATCCCATCATTTCGCGTAGATTTCTAGCAATAGCCTCAGCTTGGCCCCGCTCCTCTGCTTCTATTCCAGGATAGGCACCGGGGGTATCAATTAACGTAATGATGGGCATCCCAAATTTATTTGCCATCTCCATTAATCGAAGTGCTTTTCTATACCCTTCAGGATTGGGCATGCCAAAATTCCTAAAAATATTTTCCTTGGTAGAATGTCCTTTTTGATGTCCAATCACCATTACCCTAAATTCTTTTAGCCTACCGATTACACCTACAATTGATGGGTCATCTCTGAATTGGCGGTCTCCATGAAGCTCTATATAATCATCTAGCATTAATTGGCAAAAACTGAGGCTGTCCGGACGATTAGGATGACGTGCAATTTGAACAATTTGAGAAGGCGTCACATTGCAATAGATGTCTTTTTTTAAGATAAGGGCACGGTTTTCTATTTTTGATATTTCTTCTGTAAGGTCAAGCTTTCCATCTTCGGAAAGTTGTTTGAGTTGTTCAATTTTTAGGTGTAGGTCTTCTAGGGGCTTTTCAAATTCAAAAAATTTCATACGGTATCATCCTCTTGAGAAAAAGACAGAAAAGACAACAACTGGTGTAAGGTGTTTTTCATTTCTTTTCGGTGCACAATAAGATCTACCATGCCGTGAGCCAATAAGAATTCAGAACGTTGGAATCCTTTTGGAAGTTTTTGGCGAATGGTTTGTTCAATAACGCGCGGGCCTGCAAAAGAAATCAAGGCATCGGGTTCTGCTATATTAATATCACCCAACATAGCAAAACTAGCAGAAGTACCTCCCGTTGTCGGGTCACATAACACAGAAATGTAAGGAATTTTTTTATCAGATAACTTCTTAAGTGCCCCACTTGTTTTTGCCATTTGCATCAAACTCATAATACCTTCTTGCATTCTTGCACCACCTGAGGCTGTAAAAATAATAACGGGATAGCGATTTTGAATCGCATCTTCAATCAGTCGTGTTATTTTCTCCCCCACAACAGACCCCATAGAGCCTCCTAAAAATCCAAAGTCCATAACCCCTATGTTGACGGGTATCTTTTTTATCCGAGCTGTTCCTGTTAAGACGGCATCCAAGCGCTGTGTTTTTTCTTGTGCTTTTTTGAGTCGCAGATGGTATTTTTCTGTATCTTCAAAGCCAAGAAAATCAATTCCTTCTACAGTGATATGCGTCTCTGAAAAGCTATTTTTATCACAAGTAAAGCGGATGCGATCAGAGGGCGTGAGTCGAAAATGAAAATCGCATTTTGGACAGACTTTTTCGTTCTGTTCGAGCTCTTTTAAAAACAAAACTTCACCGCAAGAAGAACATTTTATCCATAAATGACCTGGAATGTTGAGTTTTTCTTGTGTTGAAATTGTTTGTCTTTTTTTAGAAAACCAGTCGGTAATTGTCATTGTTTTGTTGACATCAAATTCGTACTTAGGATACTATCTCGCCGGTGGGGTATCATACTAATGTCTAAATCACCGTGTCAATTTAAATCATGGTCTAGGTTTTTATAAGGAAAGGTAATATATATGGCCAATCTCAAATCCTCAAAAAAAGACATTCTGAGAAACAAAAGAAATCGATTGAGAAATCAAACATTGCGATCTTCTCTAAAAACTGCAGTTAAAGTGGCTAGAGTAGCTACTGTATCAAAAGCTGAGGATAGGGTTCTTCTGGTAAGAGAAGCGTTAAAACGTATTGATAAAACCATGGGAAAAGGAATCCTTCATAAGAATGCAGCTGCTAGAAAAAAATCAAGGCTAGCAAAGTTGCTTAACACAACGCTTTAGCGCGTGAAGTGGCAAGGTGATAGGGTGTCTGTACCATGCCGGCCTCTTTTCTTTTTATTAGTCATTTTTTTTTGTTCGCTCTTTTTTTCTGTAGAAGTAGACTCTCTTCCTAAGCCAACTCTGGTAAAATTGACTCTCAAAAAAGAGTCTTTTGAATTGGAGGTGGCAAAAACACCCCTGAGTAGAGAAAAAGGGCTTATGTACCGTAACCATCTTCCCACTCACTCAGGCATGTTGTTTGTATTTGACGAAGACTCTTTTCACCCATTTTGGATGAAAAACACGCCCCTCTCATTGGATATTGTTTGGCTGAATAGCCAGTATAAGATTGTTGATTTTGTTTCTTCAACTGTTCCACAGAGCTTAAAAATATATTATCCAAAGTCCTTGGCACGGTATGTGATCGAACTTTATTCTGGCACCGTATCCCGGTTAGGGTTACATGAAGGGGACTATATGCGAGTAAGGGATTTGTAAATGGCAAAAGAGCCTAACAAAAAATCTTTTATTGTGTTAGAAGTTTGGGCCATTCTTTCTTTTTTGGTTGCATTGTTTGTCTCTATTACACTTCTTAATCCTCATACAACTGGATGGCTCGGGGAATGGATTGTTGTAAAAGGATTTGGACATTTGTTTGGACACATCGTGGTGGGAATGCCTATTTTTTTGCTTTCTCCTATGTTGCCTCTCTTCTTTTCCTCCATTAAGCCCAAAACGTCATTATGGGTAGGGAGCCTTTTTTTTGTCATGATTTTGATCGCATGCGAATTGCTTTTTGGAACGGGATTGGATCAGTTTTTCTGGCCTGTTTCGTATGAGGTAGGGGGATGGGTGGGTCATATACTCGCAACGCTTCTCGTAAAATTTGTGGGTGTCTCGGGTACTTGGATTGTTCTTTTAGGCGGATTATGTGGTTGCCTGGTAGGCATTTTTAGCATTTCCTTCAAAGATATTCTTGTTGCAGGTCTTGTTTTTTTGAAGAAAAAGCAGTCTAAAAAAGCAAAGAAAAATCCTATCAAGCAAGAGGTTTCGCTAGCTTTAGAGTCTGGTTTACTTGAAGAAAAAGATGAGGAAAGAGAGATAACATATACGCCTCTTTTGCCACAAAAAGACAAAGAGATAGGGGCAGTCGAAAGCATCTTATCTCCATCAGGAACATTTGAATTGCCCTCTAGTTCGTTTTTGGAAGAATCCAGAGGAGACAACTCTGGTGATTCTGTCGCGCTGAGACAAAAACAAAGAGAGAACTCGCTTATTTTAGAAAATACATTACATAGTTTTCAAGTGCGCGCTAAGGTCGTGAATGTAACCCAGGGACCTTCTGTAACACGGTATGAATTGCAACCAGGATTGGGGGTTAAAATTAGTAAAATTACCTCCTTAAACAGGGATATTGCACTTAAATTGTCTGTGCCAGATGTGCGTATTGAAGCCCCTATTCCGGGCAAAGCATTGATTGGTATCGAAGTGCCCAACACACATGTTAAAACCATTGTGATTAGGCAAATTGTTGAAAGTGCTGCTTTTGCAACACATCCATCACGGTTGCTTTGTGCGATTGGCATGACAATCTCTGGAGAATCGGTATTAATGGACCTGGCGAAAATGCCCCATCTTCTTATTGCAGGTGCAACAGGTTCTGGAAAAAGTGTGTGTGTCAACAGCATTATTCTCTCTATTTTGATGAGGGCAACGCCAGAAGATGTCAGATTTTTAATGATTGATCCAAAAAAAGTTGAGTTGAGTTTGTACGAAGGCATTCCTCATCTTGTAGCTCCGGTGGTCACAAACCCGCATCATGCAGCTGCGACGCTCAAACAATGGGCATTGCTTGAGATGGAGAGACGATATGAGGAATTTTCAAAATATGGCGTAAAAGACATTCAAGGGTTTAATGCTCTGGTTGACCCAAAATCAGATCGATGTCCTGTTCAAAAAATCCCGTATATTGTTGTGATTATCGATGAACTTGCTGACTTGATGATGGTGGCGTCACAAGATGTGGAAAATACCATTTGTCGATTGGCTCAAATGTCCCGTGCAACAGGTATTCACTTGGTTATTGCAACACAACGTCCTAGTGTCAACGTGATCACAGGTCTTATTAAGGCAAATATACCCTCTCGTATTTCGTTCTTTTTACAATCTCAAATCGATTCTAGGACTATTATTGATATGCCTGGTGCAGAGAAGCTCTTTGGCAAAGGAGACATGCTCTATTGTCCGGTGGGTAGTGGTAGGCCAGAGCGTGTGCAGGGTGTATTTGTGCGAGAGGAAGAAATTAAGCGCATTGTTACTTTTTTAAAAATGCAACAAGATCCAGAGTACAGCCAGGATATCTTAAATGTAGAACCTGTTTCTGTGGTACAGTCGAAAACCAATACAGAAATAGATCCTTTGTTTGAAGAGGCAAAACAGCTTATTATACACACAAGATATGCCTCGACGTCATACTTGCAAAGAAAGTTTAGGATTGGGTACAACCGAGCAGCTAGACTCATGGATGCTCTCCAAGAAGAAGGGCTTATCGGTGAGTATGTGGGTGAGAAAAAGTCTCGAGAAGTGATTTAAATTTTGAAAAAGGTAAGGATATTGTGATGAAAGCAACTGTCAATATTGGATTGTTAGGTCTAGGAAATGTTGGAACAGGGGTCTTGAATATCTTGACGCATAACGCAGATCTTCTTTGTCGAAGAACTGGAAAAAAGCTTATGGTGCGTAAAATTTTGGTAAAAGATTTGAGTAAACAAAGAGGGCTTAAAATGCCAGGTATTCATCTCACAGACCGAGCAGATGATATCTTGGATGATGCAGATATTCACATTGTGGTGGAAGCAATGGGAGGAGAGTTTCCTGCCTACGACTATATTAAAAAAGCACTTAAAAATAAAAAATTTGTGGTAACAGCCAACAAAGAAGTTGTATCTAAACATAAAAAAGAATTCTTTGAATTGGCTAAGAAAAACAAAGTGGATATTTACTTTGAAGCGTCTGTGGGAGGAGGGATCCCGCTCATTCGGTCTCTAAAAGTAGGCTATGCGGCCAATAAAATTCAAACCCTCTACGGTATTTTAAATGGGACAAGCAATTATATTTTGACGCAGATTGAAGAAAAACAAGAAGAATTTGACGACGCATTAAACGATGCAAAGAAAATGGGGTTTGCAGAAGCGGATCCTACGATGGATATTTCTGGCTTGGATACGGCCTATAAACTTACCATTTTGGCAGCAGTGGCATTTAAAATGGATATCACGGTCAACGATTTATCCTACGAGGGTATCCAAGATATATCTCTAAAAGACATTGTTTATGCAAAAGAATTGGGGTATCGCATTAAGCTACTTGCTATTGCACATCTTCTGGATAAAGAAGAAATCAATTTTCGGATACATCCTACCATGATTTTGTTGGATCATCCGTTGGCTGCAGTCAGAAATGAACTTAATGCAGTCTTTTTGGTAGGAGATGCTGTTGGTGAATCGATGTTATCAGGAAAAGGTGCAGGTGCTTCTCCAACCGGATCGGCTATTGTATCTGATATTATCGATATCGCATTTGATACCAAAATCGGAAGATTTTATGACACCCAGGGTAAAGCACATGTGAGCATAGAGGGTGTGGATGATCCTCTCTATATCAATAAGCGTAATTTGGAAGACGAACTTCACCAACCTTCTTTGGTGAATATTTGTGATATTTATTCCCAATTTTATTTGCGGTTGGCTATTAGTGATTCTCCAGGTGCATTGGCAAGAATAACCACGGTTTTTGGTGAAAATGAAGTTAGTATTTCCAAAATACTTCAAAAAAATACGGTTGGCTTAGATGCTGAAGTTGTGGTGATTACGTATCACACAAAAGAAGAATACCTTCGAAAATCGGTGCAAGTTCTGACGACATTGTCGGTTGTCAAACATGTTTATTCCGTTATCCATGTTGGGTTTTAGTTAACGATGGGCCTATTTAAACTATGCTCTGAATTTGAGCCAACCGGAGATCAACCTGGCGCTATTGCAAAATTGGTTAAAGGACTTGTGGACAATGTTCAGCACCAAGTTTTGCTAGGGGTTACAGGCTCTGGCAAAACATATACCATTGCCAATGTTATCGAAAAAATAAACCGGCCTACCTTGGTTTTAGCTCATAACAAAACCCTTGCCGCTCAATTATGCAGTGAATTTCAATCTTTTTTCCCTCACAATGCAGTGGAATACTTTATCTCGTATTATGATTATTATCAGCCAGAAGCTTATATTCCATCTAGAGATGCTTATATCGAAAAAGAATCTCAGATCAATGAAGAAATTGAGCGACTGCGCCACCATGCCACACGGTCATTGTTGATGCGTCAGGATGTCATTATCGTAGCCTCTGTATCCTGTATTTATGGATTGGGCTTGCCGGAAGAATATGCAAAAGGCATCTTGATTTTGGAAGCCGACAAGCCTTTTGTACGGCAAACGCTTTTAAATCACCTAGAGAGAGTTCAGTATGAGCGAAATGATCTTGAGCTTCAGCGAGGTCGATATCGTGTTTTTGGAGAAACAATTGATATCTATGGATCTTGGGATGATGAAGTTACTCGGGTTCTTTTTTTTGGTGATACCATCGATTCTATTCAAAAAATCCATCCTATTACAGCAGAGGTGTTGTCGACTCCTTCTAGGATGGATATTTATCCAGCAACGCACTATGTTATTAACGATAAGTTAGATGTGGCAACTCGGGCGATAAAATCTGAAATGGAATCTAGGGTACAAGAGTTTTTGGATCAAGGTAAACTCCTAGAAGCCAAACGTATTGAACAACGGACATTGTATGACTTGGAAATGATGACAGAAATGGGATATTGCAAGGGAATTGAAAATTATTCTCGCATTTTATCGGGTCGTAATCCTGGAGATCCCCCTGGTGTTTTGTTGGACTTTTTTTCAAAAAATTTCTTAACTATCGTAGACGAATCTCACGTAACAATGCCTCAGATTCGCGGGATGTACGAGGGAGACCGTTCGCGAAAAAATACCCTTGTAGAATACGGATTTCGCTTGCCCTCTGCGGCAGATAATCGCCCCCTTAAACTGTCAGAATTTGAAGAAAAAACAGGTCAGACTATTTTTGTTTCAGCAACTCCTGGGCCCTATGAATTGACCTTGGTTAAGGGCGAATTTGTAGAGCAAATTATTCGTCCAACAGGGATATTGGATCCAGAGATTGACTTGCATCCCATTGCCAATCAGGTAGGGCATTTAATAGAGCAGATTGCTCTCTGTGTGGCTAAAAAAGAGAGGGTGTTAATCACCACGGTCACAAAAAAATTGTCAGAAGATCTCAGTGTTTTTTTAGAAGAAAAAGGAATAAAGGTTCGGTATCTACATTCTGATATACAAGCCTTAGATCGATTGGATATTTTACATGATTTAAGAGCGGGTGTTTTTGATGTGCTGGTGGGTGTTAATCTCTTAAGAGAAGGATTGGATTTGCCAGAGGTATCGTTGGTGGCCATCATGGATGCGGATAAAGAAGGATTTTTGAGAAATGAGCGGTCTCTCATTCAAATCATTGGACGTGCGGCACGGCATATTAATGGCAGGGTTATCTTGTATGCAGATAAGATGACAGAGTCTATGACAAAAGCAATTAACGAGACAAATCGTCGTCGAGATATTCAAAAGCGCTACAACGATGCCAACAGCATTTCTCCAAAGTCTACTACCCGAAAAATGGGGCCTGATAGAAAAGAACCTGATAAAAAAGATGATTTTTTGGAAAAAGTCACAACAAAGTCTTTGCCAAAAATGTTAGAAAAATTAGAAAAAGAAATGCGACTTGCCTCTAAGAATTTGGAATTTGAACAAGCCGCTATCCTAAGAGATCGTATCGAAGATCTAAAAACTAGATCCATAACATAAGGAGAGATGCCGTGGAATGGAAAGAAGGGTTGATATATGACGATATTTTGTACCATACACAGGAAGGGATAGCCAAAATCACGATTAATCGTCCTCATATCCACAATGCTTTTCGGCCAAAAACAGTAGAAGAATTGCGACAGGCTCTTCAGGTGGCACGCCATGATTCCAGCATAGGGGTTATTGTTTTAACAGGGGCGGGAGATAAGGCTTTTTGTTCAGGAGGTGATCAGAAAATAAGGGGAAATGCAGGATACAAAGATGCCAAGGGTGCACATCATTTAAATGTGTTGGATCTTCAACGGGAGATTCGCACCTGTCCAAAACCTGTCATAGCAATGGTGGCTGGATATGCAATTGGAGGGGGACAAGTGTTGCAGATGGTTTGTGATCTTACGCTTGCATCGGATACGGCTGTTTTTGGTCAAACAGGGCCAAAAGTTGGATCATTTGATGGTGGATTTGGTGCGAGTTACATGGCTAGAATTGTTGGACAAAAAAAAGCCAGAGAGATTTGGTTTTTATGCCGACAATACACAGCACAACAAGCTTTGGACATGGGATTGATAAATGCCGTTGTGCCATTGGCTACCTTGGAATTTGAGACACTGAGATGGTGTCGAGAAATACTGGCTCATTCACCAATGGCTTTGCGTTGCTTAAAATCAGCATTAAATGCGGATTGTGATGGACAGGTAGGATTGCAAGAGCTGGCAGGGAATGCGACGTTGTTGTATTACATGAGCGAAGAGGGGCAAGAGGGTAGGGATGCTTTTGTACAAAGACGTCCCCCTGATTTTTCTGGATTTACACGACATCCCTAGATCATTGTTATGGTGACCATCTATCCTTACCAAGAGCCTCTTATAAAGCCTAAGCAGGTGTATGGCACTTTGCTAACTCATAAACGAGGTGTTTATCTTAAAAATAACAAAGAGCAGTGGGCGGAACTTCCTTATATTGAAGGGGTTTCGCCTTACACATCTGCTCAATTTGATACAGCTATTCATCAGATACGTAACGGTATTAAGCCAGATCCAAGTAGTATGGAAGATTGGATGTGTCGATGGGTAAACGAACAATGGAAGTTGGATGGTTTTGCTACACCACAGACAGCAAAACTTATTCAGG
>CAXNHA010000034.1:0-9440 GCA_964202165.1 Candidatus Marinamargulisbacteria bacterium
GGTCAATGTCTGTCCCAACAACATGACAGCATTTTGGATCAAAACCAATGAGGATATGCCCCCCAATTGTATTTGCCATTCCTACCAATACAGGGCCAATCTCATGTTCAGACAAGACTGATTTTAAGCACTTAATAGAGGCGCAATCTCCGCGTTGAATATCTTCCAAAATATCATTCCAGTCCATTATCGCGATCTCCTCGATCCGTGATCTCTTACAAAAAATCAAAAAATTGCTTCAAACAAGGAGGCCCAGTATAGTACAGTTCTTCGCATTGTGAAAATAAAGGATGTTGTTATGATCTACTCGTTTGGCCACCTATCGCTACACCAATATCTGTTGGGACCCATGAATAATTTTGTATACCTATTGTGCGATTCTTTGAGTCATACAGCATGGATCATCGATGTGGCATGGGATGTTCCTTTTCTTTTATCCGAGTTAACAAAAAACAATCTCAACCCTTTGGGGGTGTTGCTGACACATGGACATCCAGACCATACAAATGGAATCCCAGAATTTGTCGATCAATTTCCAGACTTACCCATCTACATATCCTCTGAAGAATTGCCTCTTTTTATGCCAAAAATATCCCAGCTTGTATTTTTTCAACACGAAGTCCCTCTCATGATTGGGCAAGAACCCATAACGATTATCCCAACACCTGGCCATAGCCCTGGCAGTGTATGCATCACATCCAATGACATCCTGATCACTGGCGACACCTTGTTTGTTGAGGGTCATGGCAGAACAGATCTGCCGGGGAGCAGTGCCGCCCAATTGGCCAACAGCTTATCTCACATATCGCATCTTTCGGATAATTTATCTGTTTTTGCTGGTCATCATTATGGCAGAAGAAAAACGGATACGCTGGGAGTGCTCAAAGAAAAAAATAAATCTTTACGCAATATCATCTACCCAAAGTGACCCCATTTTTCTGGAAAGATATCCAAAAACCCATTGTTGGGTTGGCACCCATGGACGGATATAGCGACTCGGCTTTTCGTCGGGTTTGCAAGCACGTAAACCCATCCTTACTGACCTATACCGAATTTACATCTGCAGACGGCCTTAGCCATAATGCCAATACCCTTAAAAAAAAATTGTGGTTTCACCCCGATGAACAACCTGTCCTTGCACAGATTTTTGGAAAAAATAAAGAGACGTTTATTCGAGCAGCAAAGATCTGTGAAGATATGGGGTTTTCAGGAATAGACATCAATATGGGCTGCCCTTCCAAAAAAGTAGTCCAATCAGAGCATGGTGTCGCGATACGAAAAAATCCAAACCTAGCCTTTGAGCTTATCCATGCCTTGGCTACCCACACGACACTTCCCATCTCTGTCAAAACAAGATTGGGGTGGAGCGATAGCTCTGACCTGATATCGTTTGGGATAGGTGCACAAGCTGCAGGGGCTAGCATGATTTGTATCCATGCCAGAACGTATATGGAACCCTATAATGTTCCCGCTCAATTTGAACCCGTCTATGAACTCAAAAAAGCATTGTCTATTCCTGTGATTGGCAATGGTGGCATTACTTCAATTGAAGACGGGATGCAAAAACTGGGCAATCTCGACGGATTTTTAATCGGACAAGCAAGCTTTGGAAATCCTTGGATTTTTTCACAATCAAGGCCTCTTTTGTTTGAAGAAAAAATACCCCTTATACTCAATCATGCCCAGTGGCTTATCGAGCTAAAAGGCCCAAGCGTCGGCTGTCGAGAAATCAGAAAACACCTCTTAAAATATGTCAAACATATTCCCCAAGCAAAACAATGGCGACAAGTTTTGTGTGCGGTACAGTCCCTCAGCGAAATAAAAACAGCCTTGGATCAAATTGCTTACTCTTGATTATTGCGAACCTGAGTATCTTGATATCTTTCAGGATTCCTTCTAACACAGTCACGCCCAACACGAACCAGCTCAATGAGCAATGCCAATAATCCAGTAACACCACCTACAATGCTCCATGTAGATGTGCCATTGTCTGAAGTGGTAGCGGTAGTGGTGATATTTTTTTGCATACTTTCAAGCTGAGTCACACGGTCTAAGAGCTTTTGGACAGAGACAACAGTTGGACTTTGGTCAGAGACAGTAGCTGAACTAACAACACGAATAGCAAAGGTTACTGCAACATTTTTAGGGCGTGTTTCTGTAGAGGATCGTGTTACTTTAGAACTATTAAAGCTCATTGTCGTACTACCACTTCCAGCCCCATAATACCCACCATCACCGCCTGGGATTGGGGTAAACAGACCGTTCCCATGAATGCCCGCTTCAATAGCAACAGTTCCATAGATTTCTTGCGACGCATCCATTTGAATACTGCCGCTTCCAGAATTTTTTGTGCCATTAGGCATGACACGAAAGGGTGCATCAGGATCATTTCCAGAACCTAAATCCTCCATTCTTAAAAAAAATCCTCTATAGTCGGGCAGCTTAAATGTGCCTTGAGTTTTATCGCCACCAAAACGATTACCAATACGGCTATAAAGATCGGAATAATCACTGATTCTTAAGAGCGTACCTTCACATCTTAAAAATTCTTTTGGTATGTTTTCAGTTGAAAAAGTAGCGACTTGTCCCACTTCTCCAAAATCAGATTCATTTTTTAAATTTAAATTGGCAAGTTGTTGTTGGAGCTGGTGGATTGCAGTCTCATACTGACCCAATACATCTTTGGTACAGATGGCATAGACAACGGCCATATTTTTTGGACGGGTTTCGGAGCCTCCGTAAGAATCAGTTTGCTGATTATCTAGCGGCCCCAAATCCTGACCCCTTGCAAAACTACCTCTAGACCCAGTTCCAAACCCATGTGTTCCCCATGTTGTATTATGAATGTGGTTAAAAATTTGATGGGCTTGTCTTGTCCCTGCTCTATCTCCCGCAGTGCCATCACCTCGATCTATTCTGGAATTGGCATCTGGATCTATTCCCGAACCATGATCCCACCCTCTTAAAAAAAGGCCTCTACTATCTGGAATTTTAAAATTATCTCCTGATCCTCCATATTTATAACCCAAAGCTGTAAAGAGTTCAGGATACTGGGTTTTGTCGAGGGATCTGCCGTCACATTCGATGTAGTGAACTGGGTAATACTCTTCTGCAAAAATGGCAATAGACCCAACCATTTGTGCTTTGGTCCCTGGAAATGTGAGCGATTGATCAATTTTCTCAAAAATAGAATACAATGTATTGAGGCTAAATTTGAGCTTTTCAGTAGAAATAAGACCGCCCAGTTCGGGGATGCTAACTGGAGGCAAGGACCGATGGCTATAGAGCAACTCACGCAAATAGCCACGAAAACCTACTTGATCACTGAGTACCCCCAAGCCATAGGCTACGGCTGTTTGGGTGGCCAGTTCAGAGACTTTTTTGATGGACTTGTCTTCAAAAGTAGAGTTGGCCACTTCAATAAGAATAAAGGCTAGCCTGAGCATTTGAATGATGGCAAAAACCCCGCGTATGGTCTGTTCAAATTGAGTGGCTTGTTCAGTCACGGAAGAATTTTTTTCAAAGATGTCTTGGGCCTGATGTTGAGGTACGAGTGCGGTGCTATTTTTATCGGGATGTAGGTGATAGAAGAGGGCCCCTAGGGCAGTTGGTAAAAGCTCGTTAAAGGCAAAAATGACCAACGCTTTAAGCATGTGCCTGAGGGCTTGGGCCGTTGAAGTGGTTTGGCCTAAACCTTGGATCTGTTGGACAGGACGATTCTGGACGAGTGAAAGCGATTGCATAAAAACCCCTTTTATAAATAACTGAAATATTTTAGGAAATAGACAAGATTTTCGATTGTGTCACTGTTTTTGATTGCGTGTCAAACTAAGAAATTAGGCTTTGTTAAGCAAAACGCTATCGTTTTGATAATCGGCTACTATCGTATCGCCCTCCTCAAATTTGCCTTCTAAAATTTGTTTGGCAAGTGGGTTTTGCAACAAATGGGTAATGGTACGCTTGAGAGGTCTTGCCCCAAAATCTGGGTCAAACCCTTTTAGGGCTATATAATTTTTGAGTGCATCTGTCACAACCAACTGCATATTCTTCTCATTCAAACGTGTTTTTAGGGCTTCAAGTTGAATGTCAACAATCGCCGCTAATTGGGTGATTTCGAGGGGTCTAAATATCACCACATCTTCGATTCGGTTTAAAAATTCTGGTTTAAAATAAGCCTTCAAGGTATCCCAGACCAGTTGTTCTTGTTTTTGAACATCAGGCTCAGATTGGATCACTTGTCCACCAAGATTAGAGGTCATGATCAAGATCGTATTCTTAAAATCTACTGTCTGTCCTTGACCATCTGTTAGTCGGCCATCATCTAGTACCTGCAACAACACATTATAGACATCTGGGTGAGCTTTTTCGATCTCATCCAATAACACCACGCTGTATGGTCTACGCCTAACAGATTCTGATAATTGTCCCCCTTCTTCATACCCCACATACCCTGGAGGGGCTCCAATTAATCGGGCAACAGAATGTTTTTCCATATATTCTGACATATCAATTCTAATTATATTTTTTTCACTATCAAATAAAAATTCAGCAAGTGCTTTTGCCAATTCTGTTTTACCAACCCCCGTTGGACCTAAAAAAATAAAGCTTCCAATGGGACGATTGGGATCTGACAAACCAGAGCGTGAGCGTCTCACAGCTTCTGCAACTTTTTGGATGGCATGGTCTTGTCCGATGACCCGCTTATGCAAGGACTCTTCTGTGTGTAAAAGCCTTTCTTTTTCACCACGAATCAACCTAGCAACCGGTATTCCTGTCCATTTGGCGACGATATCGGCTATGTCTTCATCGTCTACTTCTTCTTTTAACATTTTTTTGGTGGTTTGAATTTTGGCCAAGTTTTCAGACAGTGCTATCGTTTTTTCTTGCAATTCAGGCAATATTTTAAATCGAATTTCTGATACTTTTTCGTAGTTTCCTTTGCGTTCTTCAGCTTGTTCCAATGCTTTTGCTTCTTCAATTTTGGATTTGGTATCTCGAATGGATTGAATAATTGTTTTTTCATTCTGCCAATGTATTTTTAGCTGTGTGGCTGTTTCTTTTAACGCTACCAATTGTCCCTCCAAAGTATCCAATTGGTGTTTTGCAGCCTTGCTTGTATCTCGTATGATGGCCTGTTTTTCAATCTCAAGCTGGATAATTTTACGTTCTACGTCATCAATTTCTTCGGGCATGCTATCAATTTCTATCCGCAATTTAGAGGCCGCTTCGTCTACCAAATCAATGGCCTTATCCGGCAAAAACCGATCTGCGATATACCGATGGGACAATCGGGCTGCAGCCAAAATTGCTTCATCTCGAATTTTAACCCCATGATGCACTTCGTATTTTTCCTTAAGTCCCCTCAAAATAGCGATGGTGTCCGCTACAGAGGGTTCTCCTACAAAGACTTTTTGAAAGCGACGCTCCAAGGCCGTATCTTTTTCGATATACTTGCGGTACTCATTCAATGTCGTTGCCCCAATACAGCGCAACTCTCCTCTGGCCAATGCTGGCTTGAGCATATTGGCGGCATCTACAGCACCTTCAGAGGCACCTGCGCCTACCATGGTATGCAATTCATCAATGAATAAAATCACATGGTCTTTCTGCTTTTGAATTTCTCTTAACAATCCTTTTAATCGGTCTTCAAACTCTCCCCTGTATTTTGCCCCTGCAATTAAGGATCCCATGTCCAACGATAACAACTGACTGTGTCTTAGCAATTCTGGGACATCTCCAGATACAATCCGTTGTGCAAGTCCTTCGGCAATGGCTGTCTTACCCACGCCAGGCTCTCCAATCAAGACGGGATTATTCTTTGTTCGTCGGCATAATACTTGAATCACCCGACGAATTTCTTCATCTCGCCCAATGACCGGATCAAGATGCCCTTTTTTGGCTTTGTCAATCAAATCAACCGTAAATTTTTTGATCACCTGATACGTCGCTTCAGGCTCTTGGCTATCGACTCTGGCAGAGCCTCGCACCTCTTGTAATGCCTTTAAGAGATGTTCTTTTGTGACCCCATGTTGCTTTAACAGTCGGCCAGCTTCTCCACTATGATCTACCAATGCCATCAGAATGTGTTCACAACTCACATAGTCATCCAAAAGCTTGTGGGCTTCTTTCTGAGAAGCCTCAAAAATATCGGTCACGATCTGAGAGAGATACTGTTGGGTCACACTGGATACCTTGGGTAGTTTTTCCAACACTTTTTTTACGTCGTTTGCCAAAGAAGACGGATTTATCCCAAGTTTTTGCAACAATGGGTGTATGGCTGTATCTGCTACATCCAACAATCCGCACAAAATATGACTATCCGTGAGCTCTTGATGAGCGTGTGTTTGAGCGATTTGCTGAGCTTTTTGCAACACTTCTTGAGATTTGATCGTGAGTTGATCCATACGTAACATAGAACATCCTTTCTGATCTAGGTTAATATAAGTAAAAGCTCGTGATTGTTTCTTTCAATCCATCTATTAGGGACGTAAATGGATGTAGACAACCAAGATTTTCCTGCAAAGCTTCGTTGTTTGCAAGACTGTATCGAATATCACCCTTGCGCTGATCCTCAAATAAAATGGGAACTGGACTGCCTGTTATTTGAGTTAAGCTTGCAATAAGATCATTCAAAGAAACCGACACCCCTGTAGCCACATTCAGAGCTTGTCCACGATACCGATGACTTGACAAACATATGCTGAGATTAATTTTGGCAATATCCTCAACATATACAAAATCTCTTGTCTGTTGCCCATCCCCAAAAACAGTCACTGGCTTATGTTGCAAAAAAGCATTGATATATTTGGAGATAGCCCCTGAGTAGATGGAGTCTGGCTTTTGTCTAGGTCCGTACACATTAAAATAACGCAACGAACAGGTACAAAGTTGCGACTCTCGGGATGCTTGTTCAAGGTCTTTTTCGCTACATGCTTTAAAAGCAGCATACGGGGATTGGGGTAACAAGGGATGATCTTCTGTTAAACGTGTTTTATCCGAACCATCAGCATATCCATATACAGCTGCTGATGAGGCAAAAATAATCCGTTTTACACCATTTGCTTGGGCTGCACGTACGATATGTTGGGTACCTATCACATTTGTTTGATAGTAGAGATCTTCTTTTTCAAAAGATTCTGGTACTGAGGTGAGGGCTGCATGGTGGCTAATAAAATCAATGTTCTGGCACGCACGATGACAGATTGCTTCATCTAAAATAGACCCCTGAATAAAAGAAAATTGCTTTTCATTTTCAAACAAAGACGAAGGATAAAGATCAAGCCCTACCACCCGATGACCCGCTTGCAGAGCATGTTCCACGATGTGCGAACCGATAAATCCAGAACTACCTGTCACCAAAAAAGAATAGGGTGTCATGTGTTACAACGTCTTTGCGATTTTTTCCAAAAACAATGCAGAGGCTTGAATCCCTCGCTTAAAATCCAGTAACCGAAATCGTTCATTTGGAGAATGAATACAATCATCCAATTGATTAAATCCCATCAGAACAATTGGGACAGATAAAACCCGTTTTAAGGTTGTCACAATGGGAACGCTCCCGCCATCTCCTTGCAAATAAGCTTCTGTATGAAACGTTTCTTGTAACGCTTCCAGCGCTACCTGAATAGAGGGATGTGTTGCGTCTTCAAAGAACGGATCGCACATAGACAGTATCTTAAGATCAAGCGATGCATAAGCTGGCAATATCGCCTCTAAATACGTCTTAAGTTTTGCAAAAATATCTTGCGGATCTTGTTTTCCAACCAATCGCATGCTGATCTTAGCATAGGCCTTTGACGGGATGACAGTTTTCTCTCCCTCTCCCATGTAGCCGCCCCACAGCCCATTGATTTCAAATGTTGGACGAAACCATCGTTGCATATCACAGCTATACCCTTGCTCTCCACTCAGGCCAAAGGCTTTGGACTGTTTCAAATAAGCCTCTCGTGATGCCGGCTTGAGTTGTGCTTGCAGGGTAGCATCAATGGGGATTACCCCGTCATAAAAACCAGGTATCTGAATAGTGCCTTCTGGATGCTTAACCATTGTCAGCATACGGATTAGGGTCTCCAATGCATTGGGAACAGCTCCCCCATGTTGTCCCGAATGCAGGTCATGATCCAAGGTGGTTATCTCCATTTGAGCATACAACAAGCCACGCAAACTCACACATATAGACGGTTCATCCAATCCCAGCATGGGTGTGTCCGACACGAGACAGAGATCTGCACGTAGCAACTCTTGTTGCTCAGATACAAATTGAATCAAATGGGCACTCCCAACTTCTTCTTCCCCTTCAATGAGCAATTTGATATTGATAGGCAAAGAATCTGTTGTCGCCATCCAAGCTTGAATGGCATAAATATGGCATAAAATTTGCCCCTTATCATCGGAAGCCCCTCGGGCATAGAGGTATCCATCTCGGATAGTGGGACAAAAAGGAGGATCGTGCCACTTATCAAGCGGATCTGCAGGCTGAACGTCATAATGTCCATAAATTAATACAGTTGGTTTTGAGGGATCATATTGGGTTTGAGCAAACACAATAGGATGTCGATTTGTGGCCACATAGCGCACATCTGGCAATCCTATTTTCTTTAAAAGTGCTTCTAAAAAGCGGGCACACGCTTGCACATCTTTTGCATAGAATGGATCTGTGCTGACACTTTGATAGGTACAAAATGTTTTGAATACGGAGATATACTCATCTAGATGGCCCTCAACATATGCTCTAACCATTGGGTACATCCTTTTTCCTGATTGATTTCCAATACTGCTTGGGCAATAAAGCAAGCCATACCATCGCCAGTTGACTTGCAACAAAGGCTATCAGCCAAAAAAAAGCCCTATCCATAAATCCATATGAATGCAACCCTACGCCTAGCATATTGACCCCAAACCATGAAAACGCTGTGATGCAATTGCCCAAAATCGCCAAAATCATGATGCCTCTTATGCGAATAAACCCAGCCCATCTAGCATGTAAAATAATGGCATTCCAGAGCACAATCATCAGTGCCCCGTTTTCTTTTGGATCCCACCCCCAAAAACGTCCCCAGGATTGATCTGCCCAAATACCACCCAATACTGTCCCCAAAAAAGAAAAGAGCAATCCAAAACAAATGGTTCCATACACCATAGATCCCATAGATTTGTGGGTTTGTGTATCCATAGAAGAAGAAAAAATAGCCCTCACGATATAGACATGTGCCAAGAATCCAGCCAAAAATGTAGCCCCATATCCAATGGTTACAGTGACAACATGCGTGGACAACCAAAAATTAGAGTCCAAAACAGCCTGAAGCATCTCCATCGTATCCCCTTGCAAAGCCAAATGATGCGAGATAATCAAGCTAAGAAATCCCATCATACCTGCCACCATCAATCCAATGCCTTTTTTAGACCCTTTTTCGAGATACAACGCCACCCCTACCCCCACC
>CAXNHA010000035.1:0-9335 GCA_964202165.1 Candidatus Marinamargulisbacteria bacterium
AATCATGGATTCTAAGTGAGGTAAAACAGTATCACAAACATGGTATTTTTGGTGAGCCATTACCTTCGTCTCTCCAATAAAAAAAATCAACTCCATGGTACCTGGACACTGCAAAACCACTTGCTTAATAGTCTCCAACTGATCTAGCTCCATATTCTCTGTATCAATATAAACGCGTTTTTGGGTAGAGGGTTGCACCACCTCAATCTCATAACAAGCGATCGATAGGCTATCCTGAGCATTGACCCGTACCTTGCCATTGATTTGCACAATGGCTCCGTCTTGGAATATCCCCTTACTCTCTTCTAATTTTTGACCAGAGAACATCACAACCGATACTGTGCCTGACATATCTTCCAATGTTCCTACTGCCATTTCTTTTTTGGTGCGGGTCACCACGTGTCGACAATCCGATAACATCCCTATCAAAGAAACAACCTTACCCTCATCTTCTATGCGCAACAACGACGCTTGGAATGGCAATCCAGCCATACGCTCTTTTACCGAATCCAAGGGATGTCCTGACAAATAAACACCTAGAAGGTCTTTTTCCATTTTTAGCTTATCCAGAATCGGCAAATGGGTCGGATAGGATCGTGATACCGCTGGGATTTCTTCATCTATTGCTTGTCCAAACAGCCCCATCTGCCCATTGAGGCGCTCTCGAACAATGGTTTGTGCTTGATCTTGGATGGCTTCATATCCAAAAATCAACTCTCCTCGGTCTCCAAAACAATCACACGCCCCAGCTTTGATCAGACTTTCAATCACCCGCTTATTGACCAGCTTCAAGTCTACCCTCATGCAAAAATCCAATAACGAGACATAGGGTCTATTGGCTATAATAGACTCAATGGCACCCTCGCCTACATTCTTAATGGCTCCCAATCCAAAACGAATTTCCTGCTGATCTTGGATACTAAAATCTTTGTCCGAATGGTTGACATCGGGTGGCAAAATAACCAGTTGCAAATGGAGACATTCTTGAACATAAGCAGTAGCCCTATCCGTCACACCCAAAATACTGGACAACAAAGCTGTCATGTATTCCACCGTATAATTGGCTTTTAGGTACGCTGTTTGGTAAGAAATCAGGGCATATGCTGCACTATGGGACTTGTTAAATCCATATTCTGCAAATTTGTAACACAAGTCAAAAATAGCTTGTGCCTTATCCAATTTAAACCCACGTTGCGTAGCCCCTTCCAAAAATTGACCTTTAAGCTTATCCATCTCTTCTTTTTTCTTTTTACCCATCGCCTTGCGTAACATATCCGCTTGCCCCAACGAAAACCCACCGATCACGCTTGCAATCTGCATCACCTGCTCTTGATAGACAATCATGCCATGGGTTTCTTTGAGAATAGGCTCTAGTTCAGGTAAACTGTATGTTGCAGTTGTTTTTCCCAATTTGTTGGATACATATTCATTGACCATACCCGAACCGAGTGGCCCAGGACGATACAAGGCCAAAGCTGCAATAATATCTTCAAATACACGGGGCTTCATATCCCGAATCAAAACCCTCATTCCACGGCCTTCCAATTGAAAAATACCCGTGGTTTCTCCTGCACACAACACCTCATATGTTTTTGCATCGTCCAAAGGGATCTTATCTAGCTCAACGTGAATCCCTCGATTCTTCTGAATCAGTTTGAGTGTATCGTCCATCACAGTCAAATTGCGAAGTCCCAAAATATCCATTTTCAAAAGACCTACTTTTTCAAGATCTCCCATTGAAAATTGGGTTGCAATTTGACCATCATTTTTGATAAGAGGGACAACTGTAGAGAGAGGATCTCTGGAAATCACAATACCTGCCGCATGGGTGGATGTATGCCGAGAAATACCTTCTAGATGGGTGCCAATGGTAATCAATTGCTGAAACTGTTCGCTAGAGTCTACTATTTTTTTGAGTTCGGCCACTTGAGAGACAGCCTCTGGAATGTTGGTATATTGTGCTGGAGAAGAGGGAATAAGCTTGGCAATACGATCCACATCACTTAGGGGGACATTGAGCACTCTGCCCACATCTCGGATGACACCTCTCGCAGCCATCGTCCCAAATGTTACGATTTGAGAAACACGATCCTTGCCATATTTTTGGATGATATAGTCGATAATTTCTCCTCGTCTTCGAATACAAAAATCCAAATCAATATCGGGCATAGAGACCCTCTCTGGATTTAAAAATCGTTCAAACAGCAGGTTGTAGGCAAGCGGATCTATCTTTGTGATGCCCAGTGCATAGGCCACAATAGAGCCTGCAGCAGATCCCCGTCCGGGACCTATTGGAATCCCCTTCCGTCTTCCAAATTCCAAAAAATCATAGATAATCAAAAAATAAGGTGCATATTGCATGGGATTGATCACATTCAACTCAAATATCACCCGCTCCTTGATGTGAGGTGTCACGTGGGTGTATTTTTTGCCAATACCCTCCCAAACCAATTCTTCCAAATATGCTTCGGCAGATTTTTGGTTGGGACACTCAAAGATAGGCAATTTGACTTGCTCTGTTTCAATCTCAAGATGGCATAAATTGGCAATCTTTATGGTGTTATCAATGGCCTCTGGGTAGGTCTTGCCAAGGGCTATCATATCCTCAGTGGATTTAAAATATTGCTCTTTGGGCTGCAAGAGATTTTTCTGAACATCTTGCAGCAATCGACCCGTCTGAATACAGGATAAAATATCCCGCGTATAGGCTGTGTTTTGGCTCAGGTAGTAGATATCATTTGTCAGGACCAGCCCAACCGATTCTGATTGTGCAAGCACCGCTGTGGACTCATTCACTAGATTTTCATTTGGAAACTGAAGATACTGGATCCCCATATAAAAATATTGCCCATAAATAGCCTTGTACTGTGCCAAAACCTGCTGGGCTTTTTGGGTATCATACTCTCTCAAACAGGTCCCAATAGGGCCTCTCATCGCAGGTGAGATTGCAATCAACCCATCCGAATGGGCGGCCAAATGGGCCACATCAATGCGTGGCTTATAATAAAATCCTTCTAGATGCGATACGGTCACCAAATGAATGAGATTTTGATAGCCCTTATAATTTTGACATAACAAAATCAAGCGACTCCATCGTTTGTCTTTTTTGGCCATATCCTCTACCACATACATTTCACAGCCAATAATGGGTCTGATTCCCTTGGATTTGGCTAAGATATAAAAAGAAATCACGCCATACATGGTCCCATTGTCTGTGATCGCCACCGCAGGCATATGATTGGCCTTGGCACTGTCTACCAAATCTGAAATGAGAATAGCAGACTCCAAAAGAGAGTATTCTGTATGGCAATGTAGATGTACGAAAGTCATTAAATCTGAAAAAACGCCCGTGCAGTTTGTGTGGTAAGGGTCAGCACCTCTTCTATGCTTACTTGCTTAAGCGATGCGATTTTGAGGGCAACTTCTTTGACAAATGCCGGTTGATTTTCTTGTCCTTTGTATAGTTTTGGCGTGAGATAGGGGGCATCTGTTTCGATCATTATTTTTTCCAAAGGCAAGTAGCGTATCACCTCCTCAATTTTGGGGTTGTTGTCATACGTGATCATCCCTGTGAATGAATAGACCATCTGCTCCGAGTCCACTGCTTTAACAAAGGCCATATCCGACGAAAAACAATGGATTACTTTTTTACCCATACGGTGACGAGACAAGACCTCTACCATCTCTTTGTCTGCACAACGAGAGTGAATAATCACGGGTAACTCACACGTATTTGCCACAGTCAACTGTGTTTCAAACACCTCTAGTTGACGTTGTTTGGACGCTCCTTCTCGGTAAAAATCAAGCCCTATTTCTCCAATGGCTTTAAACGGGTGCTCTGTGACCAACGCCTGGAGATCCAAAAGCCGATTAGCCTCAGCAGCCTCACAGGGATGAATCCCGATCGTCGGGATCAAAAAAGGATGTTGTTGTGATAACGCCAAAGATGCCAATCCCATCTGAATGGTGGTAGCCACGCATACGATATGCGAAACACCTGCTTTGGAGGCATTTTTCACCCACTCTTCAAGCGGCCGTTTACACAAAAGGGGGTGGGAGTGGGTGTCAATCATAAGAGGTATCAGCTTACCTTGAAACGCGACAACGCATCAATGTTTATCCATAAACAAAACCAAAACCTTGCCAAGATGAGGTGGCCCTAGCCAAATTACACCCTTCTGTTGACGTGACCCCAGTGGCCTTGTGAGATCATGTTTTAGCTATTCCATTCCATTTCTTCATTTCAGTACACATGCCTATCATTTTTTCGTTTTGATCGGGACTGTTTCTCATCTAGATTCTCTAAATGTTTAAAAAGAATAGTAGCTCTTTACTTTTCTTCAGGAATTTCCTTTTTAATTTTTTTTACATCAATAATTTTTGATAGTAGAGATTCCATAATGGTTTCTGATTTCCCAAGGCTATTGGCGGGATTTTCTGAAACAGTTTTAAGTATAATATTGAGAAGATTTGCTTTTAACTCCGGATTGCTATCTTCTATGATCCTAGAAAACCCTTCATATAGACTCATAACCCTTATTTTATGGTTATATTCCTCAAATAATCTAGTTCTCTGAGAAATGGATTTTTGAAGAAACCAAGCTAACCAAATTAATGGAAATCCCGTAGATACAGTTGCTAAAATATTTCCAATAGTATGTGTTCTTACTGTCCAAAAAGAAAGGCAATACCAGCCTGAAAGGACGGCTGTTGCAGCAACAAACATAAGCCAAAGCATTTTGGATGAATGGAAGAGGTTTTTAAATTTCACCCATTCCCACCATCCTTCATCATTATTTGCCCTGTATATTTCAAGGGCTTTTGTATAACTTGATGCTAGTCCTGCCGAGGTAGCGGCTGGAAGAAGCCCCTCAATTCTTTGCATTATTAAATCCTTCTCTTTTACAAAAGTACCAAAAAGATCCTTTTTTTCTTGAGCCAATTTTTCTAGTTCTTTATGAAAAGAATTTATTTTATCAGATAAACCGTCAATATCTCGTGTCTTATCAGAAATATTTTCATGAAATGATTTTATTTCTTCATTTTTTTCATTTGCAGTATTTTCTAAATTGGTAATTGAAGTAACAGAATTTCGGACCTCTTCTAGGTTAATATTAGAAATTTCTGTAAGTGAAGCTTCTACTGATTGAATTTTACTCCAATGTGCCTCTAGTAGCTCTATAAGCTCTGTTTTTTTGAGATTTTTAAAATCGCGCGGGATATTATTACTCATGTTTCATTTTTCTCCTTTTTTGTTAGGGCTTCGCCCCAACTATTTTATACTTTTCAGTGGCTTAATTTTAGGGGATGCTTACCACCCGACTCTTCAATGATCCGAGCAGTACCATCCAACGCCCTAAACTCCAACCCCTCAATCTCCTGAAGCGACTTTCCCGCAATGCCTTGCAAATCCCCATACATCCCCACAGTACCCTGCATCACCCGTTCAATCTGCTCTTCACGCTTGGCCCATTGCTTCACAATGACCTTCTTCTCTTTATCCAAATCTTCCTGCATCGACGAAAACGCTTCAACAATGGCCTGAACCCGTTGCCGAAAGCGGGAGCCTGTCAAATACTGGTACACCATTTCCATCTTGGTTTCTTGGCCCTGAGTCGCCTGCCTAGCCGAGGCTACTTCAATCAACGACTGGCGCAAAATGGTCGCAACAGGCAAAACCACTCTTGGATGCGTGGCCCACACGCCATCAACGGTTTCAAATCCATCCACATCTTTTGGCAGTATCTGGCTCACAATCACCGCTATTTCGGCCTTGGCCGTACGCTGATCTTCTCGCAATTTTGGCAGCCACGTATCGCTCCAGTTTTTGGTGCGTTTTAGCTCCCATAATACCGTTCCGCATACCTGTCCGTAGGGATTTACCACCCGATGCAAAATATCCCCACCATGTTCACCTTTTGGCACCGGCTCAATTTTGTCGAACGGGAATTTTGTACGCAGCATCAACTCCAACTCAAGTTCCAGCACCTCGCCTTGAAGCTGTTGAGACCCTTGGTCGGCTTTTCGCTTCAACTCTTCAATCTGCTTTTGCATACTGGAGATGACTTCTTCTTTTTCTTTGACCTTGAGGCTTAATTTCCCTTCGGCTTCGATAGACGCTTGTTGCCGAACAACCGTAAGCCCTTCTTGGATTCTTTTTTCTACGGTGACTTCCAGTTCCCGCTTGGCATCGTCCAACTCTCGCTGTTTTCTCAAAAGATCCGCCTGAGCCTTTTGCGCTTCGGCCAGTTTTTCATCCCGCTGTTTTAACACTTTTTGGTTCTCTGCCAATTGAGCGACCTTTTCCTGAAGATCGTTGGCAAAAAACAGTTTGGCTTTTTTTGATTCTTCTTCGGCTATTTCGGCAGTCTTTTGGGCCAGTTGTTGTTGAAAATCACGGCGGGTGGATTCGATAAGCGGTGCCGCAAGGGATTCGGTGAGTTTGATATCTGTTTTGCAGTTTGGACAATAAATGGTTGGTTCTGTCATGAGGCTCCTCAAATGTAAATAGATTGTTGACGACGGCACTTCCTTACTACCCGCCTTCTAAGTAAGCATATACCTCATTTCTTGAGAGTTTCTGCATTTTAGCCACTGCTACTATCTCTTTTTTCGAAATGCCGGCTTGCTTCATAGCCTCCACCCAATGATGCCACTCATGAGTGGCTTGAGTGGGCAACAATGTCACAACAAGCACCCACTCGCCTTTAATCACTTCCTCCGACATCTGTTGCACAATAGCGTCTGGCGAACCTACCATCACTTTTTCAAATTTTTTACTGAGTTCTTTTCCAACAACAAGATAATCAACGGGACAGTTGGCCAAAATATGCAAGGTTTTTATAAGCCGATGGGGGGCTTCATAAACAACAATAGGTACTTTCAAGATACGAAGAGACTCTAAAAAAGTATGGATTTCTGATTCTTTTCTGGGTAAAAAGCCGCCAAAATAAAACTGATCTACTGGCAATCCAGCTACAGATAAAAGGGTCGTCACCGCAGAAGGCCCTGGAATAGGTACCACAGAAAACCCTTGTTCTCGTACAACATGCACCAATCGATAACCTGGGTCGCAAATTCCAGGCGTTCCTGCATCCGACACCAACGCCACCTGATGACCTTCGTTTAAGCACTGGATAATCGAGGCTATTTGCCCCGCTTCGTTTCCTGCATGTAGGCTTTTTAATTTTGGAAAAGGAATCTCATAGCGGATAAGCAGCTTTTGAATCACCCGAGTATCTTCGGATGCGATCAATGCAACTTGTTTTAAGGTGTCAATAAGCCTATATGTTGCGTCTGATAAATTGCCAATGGGGGTGGCACAGACAAACAGCGTCCCTTTCATCTACTAGGCAATACGAGCAGGATCGAGAAAATCACCTTCAAAAATATGCCGAGAAGAGGGTACATCCATATTCACTTGCCCCTTATAAATCCCACCCTCTTCTACCAAGAGTTGTGTCGCATATATATGCCCATAGACCTTGCCGGTCTTGGTAATCTCTACTTTTTTTTTGACATCTATTGTCCCTATTACTTCCCCCGACACTATCACCCGGGTTGCTTTAATATTGGCCTTAACGCTGCTTTTTTGACCAATATACACATCTCCTTGCGAATAGATGTCTCCCTCAAATTGCCCCTCTATACACAAAGAAGCCTCTGAATTTAAGGTTCCTTTCACATGTGTTTTCTCACCCAAAATGCTGGTGATGAGCTCGGTTTTTCTCCGTTTTTTTACAAATCCAAACATAAAAAAACCCTATCACAACACCAAACTAGCCGCAACAAGGTTTAGTGATAAAAACGGATCGGGCCGAATAGGAAATCCCCACCGTCTCACCTCATAGTGCAAGTGTGGACCCGTAGACATCCCTGTACTTCCTACTTGTGCAATCACCTGCCCTTTTTTGACGTGTTGCCCCACAGAAACCAACACCTGTGACGCATGTCCATAAATGGTAGAAAACCCTTTGCGATGGGTGATTTTTACCAGATACCCATAATTTCCAGTCCACCCAGCAATACAAACAATGCCATCAGCCGTTGCCTTTACAGGAGCCCCTACCCATGCAGAAATATCCACGCCTGTGTGAAGCCTCCCTTCTCCCAAAACAGGGTGCTTCCTATATCCAAATGCTGAACAAATCTTCCCAAACAAAGGCCAAATAGACGGAACAAAAGCAAAGTCTTGTTTCAAACGATCCAATTTGTTGGATGTTTTGGCAAAGACATACGATACCTGATCGATATGCTGACGCAACAAAACAACTGTACGCTGGGATGTGGGAGAATAAGCGGTGTGCCCCCATTCCAATTGTTTTAGTTGAGCATGAAACTGATGTGCACGATCTCCCTCCACTGAAGAAGGCAAATAAATGGCAGATTGGTTTAAGTAAAACTCCAGCTTGTCTTGGGTGTGGATGAGAGCCTCTACTTTTTTTTTCAGATGCTCAATATCCCGTTTTTGTCTTTCTTGGGTCAGAGCATCCCCGCTCCCCCATTTCAATTGAACCCACGCCATTAGTCCAAATCCAGCAAAAACAAGCAGTCCTACCAGCACGCCAAAGCTCACAACGAGTACCCATCTCGATAGCAAAATTGTTTTGGCAGATCTCCCGTTAGCAGGAATCACCACAACCGACATAAACCGATTCATCTTCACAAGCACGCCCTCCTTAATGGTCCACACTACCATAAAAAAAATGGTGAGATAAACCAAGGTGACAAACTTTTTTTCACCCGTTATACTCCCACACTATGAAAATACACGAATATCAGGCCAAAGAAATTTTAAAGTCTTACGAAATCCCCATCCAAGACGGGTATGTGGTGTCCTCTTCTGATGAGGCCTCATCTGTACTTGATCGTGTGATCGCTGATTTCAATAGTCCTCAAGTCGTTATTAAAGCTCAAATACATGCAGGAGGTCGCGGCAAAGGTGGCGGGGTAAAATTTGCACCTTCCAGAGAAAAAGCGCTTGCCTATATCCAAGATATCTTGGGCATGCAACTCATCACCCATCAGACGGCTCCAGAGGGTCAGTTGGTACGAAAAATAATGATTGCCCAAGCAATCGATATCGCAAAAGAATACTATGTGGCCATTACGCTAGATCGTTCTGTATCCAAAAATGTGATCATGGTTTCTACAGAAGGTGGCATGGAAATCGAAGAAGTAGCAGAAAAACATCCCGAAAAAATTATCAAAGAATGGATTGATCCAGCCTTTGGCATCCAGCCTTTTCAAGCACGAAAATTAGCCTTAGCCCTGGGATTTGAAGGCTCTCTTTTTAAGCAAGCTGTGTCCCTTTTTACCAACCTTTACCGGTGCTA
>CAXNHA010000036.1:0-9185 GCA_964202165.1 Candidatus Marinamargulisbacteria bacterium
CTATCCCCATCAGGATCATTGGCAACACCAAACGACAATACGTAACCAGGGATAGCTCTCACCAAATCAGTCAGACCCTGTCTGTCTGTTGGATTGGGCAAACACTGTCCAAAATCAGACAAAGGCTCTCCATGAATCAACGTGAGTAAAAACCCCATTTCTTTGGCCAGTGCTTGCCATGTTTTTCCGGTTGCACCATGTTTTGCATCCACACAAATAACGACATCCGTTAAAAGCTTGGGATCAAAAAATCTAGAAAAAAGAATCCCCATATGGTGAGAAAATGCAGCCAAAAAAGATTTTCTTTGGATAGATCCCGTGCCTGTTTTTTTGAGATTTCCAGATAAGAGATAGCTATTGGCAAGGGCTTGAATACGCGTGGTGGTTTCATGGGAGGCAGGAGCCCCATTTTTTGGATTAAACTTAATGCCATTATAGTCCGGTGGGTTATGCGATGCGGTTAATATCAACCCGCCATCCAGCTGAAACGCTGTGATCGCCCATGATATGACAGGGGTTGGCGTGTAGCTATCACATACCCAGACAGTAGCGCCTGCATCTTGCAACGCCTTTGTCAGGGTAAATGTATAACTCCCTTGGGATAGATCAGGATCGTTGCCTGCCCTAGGATCATATCCAACAAGAATGGTAGGGGGATGCCCCGTTTCTTCCTGACATACCTGGACAACGGCCCAAGCAATGCTCTCAACATGAGCATGGGTAAACCCTACGCCCATCACTGCACGGTGGCCAGATGTCCCAAATTGAACGGAAGATATTGTCATAAATAGAAGTAGGCGTGGTACCGAGGACAGGACTTGAACCTGCACGAGTCGCCTCGCTAGCCCCTCAAGCTAGTGTGTCTGCCAATTTCACCACCTCGGCACTTTATTTCGGCGAGAGTATAGCATATCTTTCTAAAATTTTGACAGCCAGTTCGGTAGCACTGTTCATCAGAGCCCGTCGGATAATGGCATCTGGCACAATCGATGTTGAGCTAGAGAGCTGGGAATAGCCAAAAGGCCATTGTATTTGGACTGCTGTTTTTGGGAACACAATGGGTGCACTCCTGTACTGACTCTCTTCTCGAATACGGTTTTGACAAGAAAAAAGAGTCCCCAATTCGGAAGATCCATATGTTGTAAGGCGTGCTTTCACGCTGAGATCCGACTCAAAATAGACATGGTATACAAAGTATTCCATGCTCATATAGGCACTGCGACTCATACCCATATCATCTATGTACGTATATGAGAGCATTTCTGTGCGCTTATCCAAGGTGGCATCTGGATTAACCGAGTTGCTGTGGGTATGAAGTGCTACCGATACCTCTAGCTTGTTGTACACCGTCCATTGATCTAGATCGGGCATTTTTTTCTGAAGTTCTCTATAGAGGTGTTCTTTAAAAAGCAACAGGTCTGCCTCGCGGATTTTTTCTGATTCATTGGCCACTTTGATAGAAATGAAGTCATTTTCTGCCAAAGAGATGGTTGCGCAAAAAAGAAACATCAGAACAACCCCTACCCTAAACAAGCCTTTAGGGCTGGGCATCCGCTTACAACGTTCCTGCTCGATGCAACATATAAAGGGTGATCCCCCCCACCAAGACATTGGGAAGCCATGCAGCCAGCACCGCAGGTAAAAGATGGGACATTCCCAATCCCATCCCAATAGACAACAACACATAATAAACCAAGATAATCACCAAGCTAATACCCAATCCAAGTGGAGAAGAGCTACGCATCGGACGAATGCCCACCGTAGCTCCCAACAAAGAAAAGATTAAGCTTGCAAACGGAACAGAGAATTTCATATGAAAACTCATCAAATTCTCAATCGGATCTTGGCCAAGTTTTTTTTGAAGAGAAATTTTTTCTCTCAGCTCTAAAGCATTCATCTCTTGGGTTGTTTTTTCACGTTTTGTCAAATCAAACGGATTGATAGGGATATCGATGCGTTCTATTTTAAATTGAATCACGGTCATCATAAAAGGATTTTTTGGGGAAAAATTGTTCATGATACCATCGTAAAACTCCCATCCACCCTGTGGAAGCCATCGTCCGGAATTGGCAGAGATCATGCGAGACAATGCCCCGTGGTCATACTCTGCAATTGTGATATGGTGCAATTGGTGCGGGTCTACTTTTAAGACATTGATAATGCGCAAGGGAAACCCTTGTGGGTCATATTCTGTAAAATTGATATTCTCTTTGATTTTAGGCTGTTGACTATGTGAGTATGTGGCAACAACTGTCTCTGCTGATGTAGATGCTTTTGGCACAATCACTTCGTTAAACCAGATGGTCAGGATACTGATTAACAATCCCGTAACTGCCACGGGAGCTATTAGTCGATAAAACCCTATACCTCCTGCCCGTAAGGCAAGGATTTCCAAATCCGAACTAAGCCGTCCAAACCCTAAAATAGTTGCAAGCAAGGTAGCCATAGGAAATGTAAACACAATAATACTCGGCAACTTGTAAGCAAATAATTGCAAAACTTGTCCAAAAGGAATGCCATATCGAATAGCGTCTTTTACAAGATAAAACAAAACCGTACTCCCTGCCAAAATACAGCTAAATGCAGCAATCCCAAATAAAAAAGGCCCTATAAGCTCGCGAAGAAGGTATCGGTCTAATCGGGTTATCATGGTTTACAAACTAAAATTTTCTCCAAGGTAAAACTTCTTTGCTATCGGATTTTTAGCCACTTCATCAGAAGTCCCCGACAACAACAACTTACCTTGATGAATCAGATAGGCCTTATCCGTGATGGTCAATGTTTCGCGCACATTGTGATCACTAATCACAATCCCGATCCCCTTTTTTTTCAAGGCCATAATGATGGCTTGAATATCTGCAATTGCGATGGGATCAATACCTGCAAACGGTTCATCCAATAAAATAAACGAGGGATCCGTTGCCAGCGCTCGCACAATCTCAACCCGACGTTTCTCTCCTCCTGACAACTGAATACCTTTTGATTTTTTGAGATGGGAAATTCCCATTTCTGCCAACAACTCATCTAAACGAGTATGAAACTCATGTTTGGGCACATTTCCCAACAACTCCCATAAAATAAAAATATTGTCTTCAACGGTTAGCTTTTTAAAGATAGAGGACTCTTGTGGAAGATATCCCAACCCCAAACGAGCCCGTTTGTACATGGGGATTTGCGTGATGTCTTGCCCATCCAATAGAATCCGTCCCGTGTCGGGCTTGACCAACCCAATAATGACATAAAATGTGGTTGTCTTTCCTGCCCCGTTTGGTCCTAAGAGACCCGAAACTTCCCCCCGCTTCATGGACAAGCTCACGGCGTCTACTACTTTTTTGGTGCCATATGTTTTAGAAATCTCTTCTACAACAATCATATGCTCACTTTGGATGAAAAAGAGTTTGTTTCTTTTGGAACAGAAGGCGCTATCAAAGATTTGGATAGATTAAGCATCTCGATCCCTTCCATATAATCTTCAACCACCAGTTGTTTTAGATTACCCAATGAATCCATGACATCTTTGATACGACGAGAACATGTTTCAATTCCTATTAACACCGCTTTTTCTGGCGTACCCTCTTTAAACTGATGGGTGAGTGCTTGAGAGCCAATCAAAATGCTGGTGAGTGGGTTGCGAATCTCGTGATGGAGTGTCACTTGAATTTGTTGTAGTAATTTTTCTTTTTCGTCTTTGATTGAGATGGGTGTCTGATGCATTTTTTTAGAAGGGGGTCTGTCTTGTTTGTTTTTCTTGAGATATTGTTTAAAGCGTAACAACACATCTCTTGGCCATATCGGCTTGGCAAACGTATGGCATACCTCTAATGAGAGAAACTCTGGTTGTGCAGCCAATTCTGGAGAAGAAATACTCAGAAAAACAAGCCCTTTGTCCTGTATAAAGGTTTGCAAGTCTTTATGTATGGATTGAATGAGATCAAACGACAAGCTTGCATCCAAAACAACGATATCAGGATGATGGGTATGAAATAGCTTGATCGCCACATCGAGAGTATCTGCTTGATAGCTATGAATCCCCGCCTCTAGCAAGACTGGAAGATACCCCATTGACTCTGAAACTGGCATTATAAGAAGGGCTTGAGGCGGTACAACCGTTGGAAGATAGGTATTGATCTTCAGTAAAATATCCATGGCACGAACAGGGGTGAGCAAATAGTCTAAGTTTTCCAACAACAACCAATCTTCATATTGTGGCAGTTGGGAAGGCTCCATCAAATAGACCACAGGGACTTTATCTGGAAACCGGCTTTCATGGTGTTGAGCCCATGCACAATTGGCCAAGATCAAATCAAAGGCCTGATTGTTGATCGCCGCCTGAACATCTTGATCTGACAAAGCATCTATAAATAAAAAATTATAATGACATAAAATACTTTTAATGGACTGTGCCGTTTGTTTGGCCGGCTCAATAAGCAATATCGTCGGTATCATCCTTTTGTCCACTCTTTCTGAATACGTTGAATAGAGCGTGCCTTCCCCGTTTGTGTATCAATCTCCACTTTAATAGCATTGATCATACGTATTTGGGAAGAACTCGGCTCAAATTTTATAGGCAATTGTGTCAAAAATCGACCTACGATCGGATCTTTTTCCATCCCTAAAATACCAATTTTTGCACCCGTCATACCAATATCTGAAATATAGGCTGTTCCACGTTCTAGCACCTGTTCATCTGCTGTCATCACATGGGTGTGGGTGCCAAACATACAGGACACAAGACCATCTAGTGCCCATCCCATAGCTTGCTTTTCGGATGTAGCTTCCGCATGAAAATCGACCACAATGATGGGCGTTATTTTTCTCAACTCTGGCACTGCTGTTTTCACAGCCCTGAAGGGACAGTCGCTCAGGGGCATAAACACGCGCCCCATGAGATTTAACACCGCTATTTTTATACCCAAAACATCTATTACTTTAATCCCAACTCCTGGAGATTCTGGGGGAAGATTATACGGCCGAATGAGCTTTACCATATGGGGGAACTCTTTAAAAATTTCTTTTTTATTAAAAATATGATTGCCACTGGTATAGACCTGGATATCCAGCCATTCCAACTCTGCATATGTTTTGGCAGTCACGCCAAATCCTCCTGCAACATTTTCTATGTTGGCAATGGTGCAATCAATGGCATGTTCCTTTTGGATATCGCTCAAAAGTCCTTGCAAGGCTTGGCGACCCGGGCTTCCCACAATGTCGCCAATACATAAAACACGGATACTATCTGGCGTTGACACTATTTTGCCACGCCAATAGCACGGGTTTCTCGAATAATAGACACCTTAATTTCTCCAGGATAGTCCAATTCGCTTTCGATTTTTCTTGCCATATCAAAGGCCAACTTATGGGCAGAAGGATCATCCACTTCTTCAGGCTTCACCACCACGCGAATCTCTCGACCCGCTTGAATCGCATAGGCTTTTTCAACACCTTCAAATGATTTGGCTAGGTTCTCTAGCTTTTCAAGGCGTTTGATATAGGTATCCAGAGATTCTCGACGGGCGCCCGGTCTGGCAGAAGAAATGGCATCTGCCATTTTTACCAACACCGCTTCAATGGTATCAGGATCCTCATCTTCATGGTGGGCCATAATACAGTTGATCACCTCGGCAGACTCCCCATATTTAATACAAGCTTCTTTGCCCAAGTCGTCATGACTTCCTTGCAATTCAAAGTCCAATGCTTTGCCAATGTCATGTAACAACGCACCTCTTTTTGCCAAGCTGACATTGACTTTTAAGGTCATTGCCATGGCACCTGCAATATGAGCTGCTTCCAACGAATGGGCCAAAATATTTTGGCCATAACTGGTGCGGTAATGTAGTTTTCCAAGTAACTCAATCATTTTGGGGTGAAATTGTAATCCCACTTCTTCAGCAGCTTGCTCCCCTTTCTGCTGAAGGATTTCTACCAGTTCTTTTTTAGACTTCGCGACCATTTCTTCGATTCTAGTGGGATGAATGCGTCCATCCACTACCAATTTTTGGAGTGCCAACTTGGCAATTTCTCTTCGGATAGGATCAAAACAAGACAAAATAACGGCACCTGGCGTATCATCGATAATGACATCTACACCTGTCATCGCCTCAAATGTTCGGATGTTTCGTCCTTCTCTTCCGATAATACGCCCTTTCATTTCATCATCAGGGAGCTGTACCAAAGACGTGGTCGCAACAGCAACATGGTCAATTGCTGTTCGCTGAATAGCATCTGTTACGATTTCTTTGGCACGTCGGTCGGCTACTTTTCTTGCTTGATCTTCAATGTCTTTAATCATTTTGCCAGCTTGGTGTCGCACTTCTTTCTCAACATTTCCCAAGATGAGGGTGCGTGCCTCCTCTTTGTTCATACCAGCTGTTTTTTCAAGGGTTACCAACAACTCCTGGATCAGGGTTTCTTGCTTTTTTTTGAGGCTTTTTACTTTTTCAAGTTCTTTGTTTAAAAAATCATCTTTTTCAGAAAGCTTCGTGTCTTTTTGGTCAAGATGTTTTTCTTTTTGCATGATCCTGTTTTCGGCCTCTGCAACATTTTGACGCCTGGACTTGATTTCTTCTTCGATAGCAAACCGAGACTTACTCATGATGTCTTGAGACTCTGCAGTCGCTTTTGCAAGTACTGCTTTTGCTTGTTTCATAGAATGGTCTAGGTTTTCTTGAACGGTCTTCTCCACATTTTTAATGCGTGTATCTGCGGATAGTTTTTTGAGTATATACACCACAAAAGCACCTGAAACTGCTAAAATAGACAATGAAATGGATACGGCAATCGGCATGTTAAATCTCCTTTTCTTCAGGAGTAGGGTGATGTGCAGAGGAAGCAGCTAAAACATTGGATCTTATTTTTTCCTCCAATCCCTTGCAAATATCGGGATGATTTCTTAAAAATGTTTTTGCAGACTCTCTGCCCTGCCCCATCCTCTCTCCGTTTACTGAAAACCATGTGCCACTTTTTTCAATCAATTCCATAGACAAAGCAAGCTCCAACAAATCACCTTCTCTGGATACCCCTGATCCAAATTCTATCTCCAATTCTGTAAACTTAAAGGGAGGAGCGACCTTGTTTTTGACAATTTTAACGCGCACTTTGTTGCCCGTAATATCAACTCCTGACTTGATCGAGTCAATTTTTCGGATATCAATGCGTATCGTGGAATAAAATTTTAAAGCTCTTCCACCAGGGGTGACTTCTGGACTACCAAACATCACACCCAATTTATCTCTAATTTGATTGACAAAAATAACGATTGTATTGGACTTACTCACAATACCTGTCAATTTTCTGAGAGCTTGGGACATCAACCTGGCTTGCATCCCCATTTGAGGATCTCCCATATCTCCTTCTATTTCTGCTTTTGGCACCAGTGCTGCAACAGAGTCAACAACGATCAAATCAATTGCACCTGATCTGACCAATGTCTCTACGATTTCAAGTGCTTGCTCACCATAATCTGGCTGAGACAAGAGAAGCCCGTCAAGGTTAACCCCCAGGTTTTCTGCATATATGGGATTTAGGGCATGCTCTGTATCAATATACGCACAGGTACCTCCAATTTTTTGGGCTTGGGCAACAGCATGAAGAGAGAGGGTTGTTTTACCAGAGGATTCTGGACCAAATATCTCAACAATTCTGCCACGGGGATACCCGCCTACTCCCAAAGCCAAATCCAAAGACAAAGCGCCAGAAGAAATGGTAGAAACGGTCATCAGGGCCGATTCTCCCAACTTCATGATGGATCCTTTTCCATGGTTTTTTTCAATCTGAGCAATGGCAAATTGCAATGCCTTTTGTTTGTTATCGTCACTCATCTAACGTGATCTCCTTTTTTTGTTCGTATATACTTTGGACATCCATATCTAGCCACTGCCGTAGCACAAACAATGCCGTTTGAACGCATTGGTGTCTGATGGTATCCCGATCTCCGACTACTTGACGGGCCTCTGCTCTCTCTAGAGAAGACTGATTTACCAGTGCCATATAAACCGTTCCCACGTGGGTATCCGACGAGGGGGACTCCACGGATCCTACAACGGCTATCGCCATATCCGATTTCATCAAATCCCGTACCCCTTTGGCCATTTCTTTTGCCGTGTGTACGCTAGCAGCCCCATATTGTTTTAAGGTAGCGACAGACACGTGGCACAATCGCAATTGAATAAGAACACTCTCGCAGACAATACCCCCCAAAAAATAGGCCCGGCTATCCTCTGCTTGTGTTAACCGTGTCGCAAGCAACCCGCCCGTCACGGTCTCCGCTATCGACAAGGTTTTTCCTGTGGATGCCAGCAACCGTGCAACATCTCCGTCAAGAGTCTTGTCAAACATGATGGTAGCCTCGGTTAATGTTGCTTGAAATGATACAGGGATATTCATGTTACTTTCTACGCTATGCGTCTTAGCTGATCGGCTCGATCTGTTTTTTCCCAAGGAAGATCAAGATCTTCTCTACCAAAATGTCCATAAGCCGCTGTTTGTTGAAAAATAGGACGTTGAAGATCCAATGTCTGAGCAATACCTCTCGGTGACAAATCAAATTGGTCTTGAATCAAACGAACCAATCTTTCTTCGGGCACTGAAGAGGTTCCTCGTGTATTGATGTACACCGACACCGGCTGTGCCACCCCAATCGCATAGGCCAATTGAATCTCAGCCTCCTTCGCCAGATCAGAGGCCACGATATTTTTTGCAATGTATCGGGCCATATACGCAGCCGACCGATCTACCTTTGTGTAGTCTTTGCCAGAAAAAGCTCCCCCTCCATGACTGGCCCAACCGCCATACGTATCCACAATGATTTTACGGCCTGTTAACCCCGTATCTCCATGAGGCCCGCCTATCACAAATCGACCCGTTGGATTGATAAAATAACGGGTATTTTCGTCAAGATACAGGGATGGAATGATGGGTTTAACCACATGATTTAAGACATCTTGGGTAAGCTCTTCAAGCCCCACATCAGGATCATGTTGGGTAGAAATCACAACCGTGTGAACACGTTTGGGTATGCGCCCCTCATATTCTATGGTGAGCTGTGCTTTGGCATCTGGTCTCAAGTATGGCAGTGTTTTTGTCTTGCGAAGACGTGCCAACTCTTTTACCAGTTGGTGGGACAAGTAAATGGGAAGTGGCATAAACGCCTTTGTTTGCTGACAGGCATACCCAAACATCATCCCCTG
>CAXNHA010000037.1:0-8968 GCA_964202165.1 Candidatus Marinamargulisbacteria bacterium
TTCGATTTCTGCTTCAGCCAAAGCTGTTTCGCAGTGTGTACACCAGTGAATGGGTTTTTGACCTTTGTAGATCAATCCGTTTGCGGCCAACTTGCCAAATTGGCGAATAACAGTTGCTTCATACGATTTGTCTAGAGTTAAGTAGGGATGTTGCCAGTCACCCATTACGCCTAGCCGTTTAAAGTCTTCTTTTTGTATGTCTACATAAAGCATTGCAAAGTCTTTGCATCGGTTTCGAAACCAGGCAATGTCGTTTTTTTTGTCTTCTTGTCCTGTGGCTTTGAGTTCTTTTAGGACTTGTGTCTCGATAGGCAAGCCATGGCAGTCCCATCCAGGAATATACCGGCTACTATAACCTGTCATGGTTTTAAACCGCACAATGATATCTTTTAAAATTTTATTGAAGGCATGTCCTGTGTGAATGTTGCCATTTGGGTAAGGAGGTCCGTCATGTAAATTATACGATTTGTGAGCGGATGCGTGTTTTTTTTGAATATGAGAATAGAGAGCGTCTTTGTCCCATTGAGCCAGCAACTGAGGCTCTACTGATGCAAGACCTGCCCGAATGTTAAAATCGGTTTTTGGCAATTGAACAGTATTTTTGTACGAAAGAGTATCGATATCTGACATCATGGAAGTGTAGTACAGGGATGCGAGAAGCTCAACATGTGTTCAAAAAATTACCCTGAATACAGGGCAGGTACTTTTTTGTAAGATCTGCCAAAAAGGTGTCTTGGAAATCAGGTAGCTCTTTTAAAAATAACCTATCGGCAACCAGGATTGTTTCGGGTAATTGAAGAAGGGGGATGAGATTGGGAAAGAAAAAATAAACATCTTTTAATGTAACAGGTGTTTTTAAAAATAGCCGTAGATCAGCGATATCTTTGAGTAGGGTTAGCCGTTGCTGGGTGTTTAACGAAATGCCCTGTGGGTGGAGGGGCATGTGAGGGGACATGTTTTTGAGATAGCTACGTTGTAATGCACGCGTAACGGTTGTGATGACATAATCGTTGAGGAATGGTTTTGTAATGTATTCAAAGGGTTGATCCTGAAAAAAAGCAGAGCCAGCTTTACTCTTTACCTGGCCTGTTAGCACAATAATTTCGGCAAAAGGATGATTTTTTTGGATGGCGTCTATTAGCGTGTGATCTGGACGATTGGGTATACCGATATCCAAACAAACAACATGAATGGTGAGAGAGGGATCTGTTAAGAAGTCTAAAGCAGTGTTGCAATTGCCAGCAACCAAAACGGGGTAGCCAATCTGGTTAAAAATATCAGTAAAAATAACCTGGTACTCAGGATCGTCATCCACGATGAGGACAGTGGAGTGTGGTGGGTAGGTTGGGCTGGGTAGAGCGTGCGTCTGTTTAAACTCGTCATTTTGGAAAAAATAATAAAATTCTTCATGGGTAAATAATTTTCCATCCATGTGCCGTTTTCTAGTAAATTCATTGGCTAACTTGAGGTTAAATTTTATTTTTTCTAACAAGGTTGTTTGATACCATTCTGCTGTTTTGTCAAACAAGGTAAATTCTTCTTCTATTTGTGCGAGATACATGAGAAGTGTATGGGGATCAGCCGGTTTTTTTTCTACGCGATATGCACCGTTTCTCATGAGAGAGATGGTGCCATTTGAACTAAAAGCATCTTCGTAGATGATAATTTCGGTAGCGAGATTGCATTGTTTCATTTTCTGAATGGTTTCTCTGATAGACGGGGGGGTGAGTTTGTATGGATCGATGAGACAGACGTGAAAAAAAGGCTTGTTTTTCTCCAATGTTGTTAGGGCTTCTTCAATCGTATAGACATAGGTGATCGAATGTCCTTTTTCTATCAATACGGATGTTACATCATCAGATAAGATTGGCATGATTGGAAAAGGGCTATTTTTAATATAGCTACTGACACATAGGATACTGGCCATAGAAAACGATCTCCTTGAGACGATTATGTTGAAGGATCAACATCGTGTGTCAGTTGTGCTTGAACAAATTTTCCCTGTGCTACCATGGATACAACTTCTAAGACTTTGTGATTGAGAAACGGTTTTGTGATGTAATCTCTCGCTCCTGCACGTAAGGTTCTGATGATCAAGTCCGTATCTTTAAATGCGGTGAGCATCAGGATAACCACAGTGGGATCAATGGTCAGTAGTTTTGATATCAACCGATCGCCTGTTGCGTGGGGCATGGCAATGTCTAACAAGACCACATCAATGTCACTGTAGTGGGCAGTAAACAGACTCAGGGCTTCGAATCCAGATGAGGCAATTAGAATGTTAAATTCTTGATTTAAAATACTGTCTAACAAAGAGCACATAAACCGCTCATCATCTACGATAAGGACGGTTGGTTTTTTTTGAGCTCCCAATAATTTGTGTAAAGAATGTGTTTGAATGGCTTTTGCAATGGTTTCTGGAGAATAGTCTTGGTGGATAGAAAACGGAAAAAATGAATAGATTTCACTTGGAAGAATGGGTTTGGATTCTTTTTTTCTTAGGTTCAGAAATTTTGTAAAGAGACGCAGGCGATGCTGGATAGTGATGTCCAATGTTCGTTGCGTGTTTCGGTGGATGTTTTCCAAGATAACCGTGCGGTCTCGTGCTTGATTTGCAGATAAAATGAGCTCGAGAGGGTGATGGCTTCTTTCAAGGATATCAGAGGCTCCGGCCTTCATATAATGGATGGTCTCTTTTGGAGAAAATTGATCAGAAATAACAATCAGATGAGGCAGATGCCCCTGTTCTTGGATGGTGCGTATGATGTCGTGGCAAGACATGTCGTCTAGCGTGGTAGATATAATCATAAGGTCGATAGCGAGCCTATGGGTAAAAAAATAAGCCAATCCATCTTTGCCACACGTGCAGGCCTGTACGGTATATCCTGCATGTCGTAATACCGCAAGTCTTGCATCAGAGTCGGGAGTTTTTTTGTCGATAAGCAATGTTTGGTATGACACTCTAGGTACCCCTTTTGTGATAGAGATGCCACTCATAAAAGGTTAGGTAAAGAAAAATGTCAAATCTATTTTTTTTAAAATAACCAACAATTAGCTATGGTTTTTGTGATATTTTGATTAAATGAGAGCTGTATCCAATGATTTGCCCGGCTCTTATTTTGCATTTTTTGCGATACTCTACATGCTTGTCTACTGTGACCAGCCCCTCTCGAATCACATGCTTGGCCATCCCACCAGATAGCTGTGCTCCAGACAGCTTGAGGGCATTGCACAGCTCAATATACTCGGAGGTTATGAAGAGGATTTCCATGCCAGTCTTTCTACTACAAACAGTTCAATATTGCGTCTTAGGGTGGTCGCCAAAGAGACTTTTTTTGTGAGAGGTTCTACTAGGATTGTAAAGGCACCTAGCCAATTGCCTAAAAAAATATCTGTAAAAAGTTTGTCACCGATTACCAAGCAATTTTTAGGATCAATATGGTGATCTTGCAACAATTCTTTGGCCGAAAATGGGAGTGGTTTCATGGCAAAATAAAGGCCTTGGATTCCCAGCTGGGTGCAAATTTTAGATACCCGATACTGGCTGCTATTGTTGGATAAGGCCCAGGTGTGTAGCCCAAATGATTTGGCTTGTTCAAGCCATTGGATTTTTTGAAGGGATACTTGATTGGTATGATGGGGTACAACAGTGTCATCAAGATCCAATAACAGGGATGTATATCCCTTTTGAATAAGGGGTAAAATAGCAATCTCCTCCAGAGATGAGACGATCATATTTGGGGAGACCATTGTGCGAACAATGGTGTTGATGTGGCTTTTAAGTGCCAAGGAGAGTCTCCAATCGCTGACACCAGTCGAGGATATGGTGATAATCTACCTTAAAACTGATTGGATTTGCAATCAGCCGTGCAGAGGATTCTATGAGTGTATCTAGGATATGCAGGTGATGCTCTTGCAAGGTTTTTCCTGTGGCACTGAGATCACAAATGAGATCCGATAAACCCGTCAACGGGGCAAGTTCGATGGCGCCATAGAGCTTGATGAGATGTACCTTGAGACCTCTTTCTTGAAAATAAGCCTGGGTACAATTGGGGTATTTGGTGGCGATACGAATATGGTGGGTGATGGGAGGGGTGTTTTTTTGTGGGCCTGCCAATACCAAGCGGCAAGCACCAAATTTAAGGTCTTTTAGGAGAATGGTATGGGATGGATTTTCTTGCAAAACATCTTGCCCCACTATCCCCAAATCGGCAGCACCTTCTTGCACATAAACAGGGACATCCCATGGACGAACGTGAAGCAATTTAATCTCACCTTTTTTATCGGTGCTAAAGAGTTTTCGGCTATCCATGTTGGGCTCATCAAAATCAAAACCACCTTTTTTGAGAAGAGAGAAGGTTTCTGATAATAAATATCCTTTTGCGACAGCTATTTTTAGTGGGGTCATGGCTTTTTGTAGGGTTATGGGCGTTGTCCAAGCTCTTTGTCTAAGAGCAATAATCCTGTTGGATGTGTGTTGCCAATAAGTTCTAATTTTCGCACAATATCGCGTGCTGTGTTTTCTTCTTCGAGCTGTTCGGTGGCAAATTCTAGTAAAAAATGATGAGAGGCGTGGTCTTTTTCAGCAATGGCTTGGTTGATCAGATCGTCAATGGACTTTGAAATCATTTGTTCGTGAGAAAGACTGGCTTCAAAAACAGCTTTGATAGAATTCCATTCTGACACGGGTGAGGGGATGCTTTGAAGCGTCACTTTGCCGTTGTTGTGATGAATAAAGTCAAAGAATTTTAAGGCATGTTGCAATTCTTCTTGGGATTGTTTTTTCATCCAAGACGCAAGTCCTGAAAATCCTTGTTCTTCAAAAAAAGAAGCCATAGATAAATACAAATAAGAGGACTCATATTCTTTTTGGACTTGGTTGTTTAATGATAAAGCCATACTGGGTTTCATTTTTTTGGGTTCCTTTTTAAATATAATTAGACGGAGATTTTTTCAAAATCAGCGATAGAGGACAGTCGACAGTGTACGGCATGGATAAAAGAAAGTCTATTTTCTCGGATTTTTGAGTCAGTATCCATGACCAAAACAGCTTCAAAGTAGCGGTTCATGGGATCAATCAATGCAGCAAGACTGTCTAGGTTGGGAGTCGGACCAAGTGAGAGATAGGTCTCGTAGGCATCGCGTTCTTCCTGATGACAAAATAGCGATGGATCGATAGGTTGAACTGTTCTGTCTTTGGCCAATCGTGCGACACGCACACCCAATTGGGTGAGTCCTTGAAACCCTTTTGTATTCTCTTGCCTAAACGTTTCTAGCTTTCTAGCTGTATTCGAAGCCTCTAAAAAACAAGTCCATGCATGAGGCAAGACAGCCTCAGCAATGTCATAAGAAACGGAAGGGTCATCAGGATAGGACGTCTTTTCCATAAGACTGGTTTTGATGCGTTGTTCTACAAACTGGTAGCACAGCTCTTGATTGGTGGGAGTTTTGTGGCGTGCGTAGCCAGCATCAAGGATTGTTTTTAGGCTGAGTGAAGAAAGAAATTGGTTTTTTAGCAGAGAGATAATCTCCCATAGGGCTTGTCGGATTCCCCAAGGATCGTGAGAGCCTGTTGGGATGAGGTTGTAGCAAAAACAAGTGGTGAGGGTGTCTATGCGATCTGCCAATCCTACCAAAAGTCCTGGAATAGCTGCGTTGGCGAGATGATAATGGGCTGATATTCCTTGAGATACGTCCTCTGGGAGACCATCTTGCTTTGCGTATAATCGGCCCATAATCCCTTGCAACTTGGGAAATTCTCCTACCATTTGGGTAACAAGGTCTGTTTTGCAGAGCATGGCGATGTCTTGAATGGTTTTTTTGTCCTCCTTAGATAGGTTTAAGGCTATGGCCAATTGTTCAGAAAGTGTTGCAATACGGATCACCTTGTCATAGAGGCTGCCGGCACCTTTTTGAAACAAGACGGTTTTTAATTTTTCAGTTTTGCTTGCAAGCGATGTACGACAGTCTTCTTGCCAAAAAAAAGACACATCTTCCAAACGGGCTTTGAGCACGTTTTGGTTGCCTTCAAGAATCGTTGTTTTGTTGTCATCGGTTACATTGTCAGCGACGATCACAAATTTGCCGGTTAAGTTTCCTTTAGCGTCATATCGAGGAAAAAATTTTTGATGTGTGTGCATACATTCTACAAGGGCTTCTTGTGGCAAATCGAGGTATTTTTTGTCTATTTTGCCTACCAAAAAAGACGGCCATTCAGTCAGATAGGCCACTTCAGGTATTAGAGAAAATATAGCCTTAAGTTCTTCCTCGAATGGTGCCTGATTGCTTGAGAGAAAATCCCTTATTTTTTTTTCGCATGCTTCTCCAGACAGGACAAAATGAGAGGATAAGCTGGCTATATATGTATTGGCGTGTGTGATATCAAAAGTCCCCTTGCTCAAAAACCGATGCCCCATACTGGTGCGAGAGGCGTTTATGCCAAACAATGTGAGGGGTATGATACTGGCATCTAACAAACTCATGATCCAATGCACTGGTCGGATAAATGGGCCCTGGTTGGCTCCCCATTTCATAGCAATAGGAAGATGTAGGTTGGATGCCACATGCAAAGCGATATCTGGAAGCAGGGTGTCTGTTGGCTGGCCAGCTTGGGTTTTTGTTGCCCACAGATACGTAGCAGTGCCTTCTGTTTTTTCAAATACAGCCTCAGAAGAGACGCCTGCTTTTTTTAAAAAACCCAATCCTGCTGGTGTCAGGTGTCCGTGGGCATCTTTGGCAATGGATAGAGGGGGGCCTTTGATGGTGGTTGTGACAGCTTTGGATGAAGGGGCTAGGCCATCTATGATAACAGCCAAGCGACGATAGGTGCCCAAACTTTGGACAGAGGTATAGTCTAGATGGGCATCTGCCAGGGCTTGCGTCCATTTTTCTTTGAGTGCTTCAAGCAAGCCTGGCATAAACCGAGCGGGGATTTCTTCGCAGCCAATTTCAAGTAGGTAGGTATGCATGGGGACTCCTTTAACTGTTTTCTAGAAAATCGACGAATAAGTTAAATTCAGGACATTTTTGAGCGATCTCGGTATAGTTGGCTTGACTGAGAATATTGGGAGCGTTGAATACTTCGGTATATTTTTTTCCTGCTTTGTCAAAAAGGGATACAATAATTTTTTTGGGCGGGTTGTCATGGTTTTGATCTTCGGGATTTTCCCAATTGATGGATGTTTGTTTGCAAAATTTGTCAAAAGCGTCTTCGCCAACTTCTTGGCGGAGGTTTTCTTTGGATGCGAGTAACAACATTTCAAGATCGTGTTTTAGACAAAATACATGAAATCGGTCTGCAAGATTGGGATTGTCTTTGCATTTTGACTGAAATTCTTTGATTGCCCCCTCTTTTAATTCTAGCGGGGTAGTATGGGGAAAGCCTTTATTCTTTGGATAAAGATCGGGCAAAATAATGACATGTGCGTAGGGTTTGTACTTTAAAAGAGAAACAGCTTGTTTTGGGTATTCTGTAAGGAGCTTGTGTTTGGCATCGCCTTTTTCAACAGCATTGAATTTAATGTAAGTATGTATATTCCGCTTATTTATGATCAGAGGGCCTAGTAATGACTCTAATACTGTTTTGTCGCTAATTCCTTCTACGAAGATATATATTTCTTTTTTGGGAATCATTCTAAGAAAAAATTTCCAGTTCATCTGTTTGGTGAAGACTTTCAAGTTTGGACGAGTCAAATTCTTGTAGAAGTTCTTTTAATACGGTGGAGTCTTTTGGCTTTAAAAATTCAATACCAGTTCCAAAATCATTTTTTCTCATGACGGCAATTTCATCGAGTTCAAATGAACTCAAAAAATAAGAATTGTGTGTGGTAAGCAGAATTTGGGCTTTGTTGTTGTAAACAGCGCTTTGTATAAGTCCTGCAAAAATAACCAATGCCCTTGGATGCAATCCGACATCGGGCTCATCCATACAGATAATGTCTCCTTCTTTTGCACATAGGACAATCGTAAGCCAACACAACAAACGCAAGGTGCCATCAGACAAATCTGCAAGAGTGAGCTCCCCTGCGATGCCTTCTTCTTTCCAAAAAGCCATTATCTCACCAGGAGCCCCGTATTGGCGCACCCTCAGACTCGTAAACTTTGGAATAATAAGGCCTACATAATGCTGGAGCTGATCAAAAATAGAGTCTTGCTCTGTCATTAAGCGGTGTAAGATCACGCTTAGATTGCTACCGGTTTCGGAGAGGGTGCTTTCGGGTGTCAGTAGAGAGGGGCGTTTGATAGATTGAAAGTCTAATGTGGAGGCATCGTAGAGATGAAAAGGGCTATCAATATGAATGCTTTTCTCTACAATTTCTTTTGTTTGCTGTAGTAAAGAGAGTGTGGCTGGGAGTTTGTTTGGAACACTATCTTTATAAAACTTAATATCTTGTATGTCAGATTCTTTATAAGATCTCTGTAGGATTTCTTGCTTATCGAAAGAGAGAGATTCGAGGAGAATTTTAGGATCCCCAACAGGGCCTGCTAATGTAAGAGAATGCCTTGTTTCTTTTAAATTTTTGGCTTTAAACTCGATGGTCCATTCTATTTTTTCTTCCTTATAAAACACTTTTTTGTACGTATTTTTGAGGGTGGTTGGCAGAATGGTGTAGGGAATTTTTTCTTCAAAAAGACCATGCCAGAAATGCAAAAATTCAAATAGCGTAGACTTGCCCGTACCATTGGCCCCGACAATTACTTCGAGGGGGCTTAAATGAAACGTAATGTCTTCAAAACAGCGAAAGCCTTTGAGGTGGAGGGTGTTGATCATAGGTGCGTCATGAGTAGCGGAAGTTGCGTAGGTTGGCTGGTATACTTATAGGTATCCCACGTGATGTCATAAACCTCTGCTTGATTTCCCCAAGAGGTCCATCCTGGTCTTGTTCCTCTTGCAAATAGTTCTAGATAAGGGCCAGGGCTACATTGCTCAATAATGTCATAGAGTGCATCGGGTTTTCTAGAATGTTCT
>CAXNHA010000038.1:0-8891 GCA_964202165.1 Candidatus Marinamargulisbacteria bacterium
GTCCGATGTCCAAGGGGTTGGGATTCAAGAGTTGTTAACCTTGTTTAGGGAAAAAAGCGGTTGTTCTTTATCCAAAAGAAGATGGGGAGGCGTCCTTGCAGAATCTGTGGAATCAAAAAAAGAAGATGTGGACAAATGGATTGTGGACTACACCATTGGATGGGATATTGCCAGAATCAACCCTATTGATAAAAGTATTTTGCGTGTTGCATTTTATGAGCTGTTATTTTCCACATTGGATGCTCAGATTATTCTCAATGAAGCCATTGAAATTTCCAAAAAATATTCCACAGAAGATTCGCCAAAGTTTATCAATGGTATTTTGGGTCAATATCTTAAGAATTATCCTAGTAGAGTCCAGCGTTCAAAATAGATATGTTTACAGGACTTATCGAATCGCTGGGTACAATTTCAGAAGCGATTTTGTATAAAAAAGGGAAAAGAATTCGAGTGTGTAGCACGCTTGTACCGCATATTCGAGAAGGTGATAGCATTGCCATTGATGGTGTTTGCTCAACTGCAATTCGATTGTCGCAAACAGGTTTTGGCGTGGATTTTTTAGAAGAAACGCTTAAGAAAACAACGATGGGGTCTCTTAAGGAGGGCCAAGCGGTCAATCTTGAACTGGCGCTTACCCCATCTTCAAGAATGGGCGGGCATTTTGTAACAGGTCATGTGGATGAAGTGGGAGAAGTACTTGCATGCACCAAAGATGGTCCATGGGTAAAGTTGACCGTATCTTTTTCTTCTAAAAATCGATTTTTTTTGATAGAAAAAGGGAGCATAGCAATTGATGGGGTTAGCCTCACTATTGTCGCTCTTTCTACAACCAGCTTTACCTGTCACCTGATTCCCCATACACAAACGATGACTCGATTGGCTATGAAAAAAAAAGGGGATTTTGTCAATCTAGAATATGATATGCTTGCAAAATATTTGCATACGTTTTACACGCTGAGCCAATCAAAGCCAGGAGGTTTTCCCAATGAAGTCTATCCATCAATTTGATTCTATCGATGACGCTATCAATGAAATTGCAAATGGCAGAATGGTAATTGTTGTAGACGACGAAGATCGTGAAAATGAGGGTGATCTTGTTATGGCGGCCCATTTTGTCACCCCAGAGGCCATTAACTTTATGATTCAATATGGTCGAGGATTGGTATGTGTTCCTGTTATAGAAGAGATCTTGGATCGTATGGAACTCAAAGAAATGGTGATTCACAACGAGGATCATCTTCAAACTGCGTTTACGGTCTCAATTGATGCTACCAAAATGTATGGGATTACAACGGGTATTTCACCTTCTGATCGTGCAAAAACGATTCAGGTATTCATTCATCCCAACAGCACCAGAAAAGATTATGTGACTCCTGGACATGTTTTTCCATTGCGCGCAAAAAAAATGGGCGTACTCAGTCGAGCAGGTCATACCGAGGCTTCAGTCGATTTGGCACGTCTAGCAGGCGTTGCTCCAGCAGGCGTTATTTGTGAAATTATCAAAGACAATGGAGAAATGGCAAGGGTGCCGGATTTGTTTGAGTTTAGCAAGCAACATGGGCTAAAAATGATAACCATCAAGGACTTGATAAAATATCGTGTGATGAAAGAATGCTTAATTGAAAAAATAGAAACAATCCCACTTCCTACAGAATTTGGAGAGTTTACCCTGTCTTGTTATGTGGATACGATCACACAACAAAATCACCTCGCTTTGACAAAAGGGTCTGTTCGAGAGCAGGAATCCGTGCTGGTAAGAGTCCATTCAGAGTGTTTAACAGGGGATGTGTTTCATTCACTGCGATGTGATTGTGGCCCCCAGTTTCAGGAAGCCTTACGCATGATTGAAAAAAAAGGATGCGGTGCTTTGTTGTATATGCGACAAGAAGGTCGTGGCATTGGCTTGGCCAACAAATTAAAAGCCTACAAGCTTCAAGATACTGGCATAGATACGGTAGAGGCAAATATTAAACTAGGATTTCCGCCTGATTTAAGAGATTATGGTGTGGGAGCTCAGATTTTACTAGATTTGGGTATTAGGAGCTTGGACTTGATTACCAACAACCCTACCAAAATCGTTGGGCTAGAAGGATATGGGATCAAAATCAATCGGCGTGTTCCTATTGAAATTGACTCAAATCCACACAATCACCTGTATTTAAAAACAAAAGGTGAAAAAATGGGACACTTATTTGATCGGCCATAATATACCTAGAAAAAGGATCTTTTATGCGTATTATTGAAGGAAATTTGAATGGACTCTCTTTAAAAGTTGCCATCGTGGCATCTAGATTTAATCACTTTATCACAGATCAACTCGTCAAAGGTTCTATTGATACACTTAAACGACACGGTGTTTTAGATGATGCGATTACCCTTGTTTGGGTGCCGGGGGCTTTTGAAATTCCGCTTGCAGTGCATGCCCTAGCCAGTCAAAAAAAATACACAGGCCTTGTTGCTTTGGGTGCTGTTATTCGAGGTGGAACGCCTCATTTTGAATACGTATGCTCTCAGGCAATACAGGGCATTTCCAAAGCCTCTCTTGCCTACAAAATTCCGATTGGAATGGGCATTTTAACAACAAATACCGTTGAAGAAGCTATCGAACGATCTGGAACAAAACTGGGTAACAAAGGAGAAGAGGCCGCAAAAACTGTGATAGAGATGGCCACACTTTTGCAACACCCATTGCTTAATGATTGATAAATTGATTCACTCCACTTAAACTGGCATAAACATTCATGATTGACGTTATACAGGTTACAAAAAAATACGGAGATACAGTTTCCGTCAACAATGTCTCCTTGAAGATTCTTGAAGGGGAGTTTGTAGCGTTGCTGGGTCCAAATGGGGCTGGTAAAACCACTCTTGTGGAGATGATTGAGGGGTTTCAGCCTCCTGATTCTGGAGCCATTTATATCGACGGAAAAACATGGCGCAGGGATGCACCTGCACTTCATCGCTTGTTGGGTATTTCTTTGCAAGAAACAAAATTAATCGACAAGTTATCTGTGTATGATACGTTGTGTTTATTTGGTAGCTTTTATGGTGAACCCAAGTCTAGAAGTGATGAAGTACTTGAGATTTTAGGGCTTTCTCACAAAAAAAACACGTGTGTGACCAAATTGTCTGGTGGCCAAAGGCAAAAAGTTATTCTAGGGCTTTCTTGGATTCACAGACCCAAGATATTGATCCTAGATGAACCCACTGTAGGGCTTGATCCGAATTCAAGACAAGAGTTGTGGACATTGTTGCAAGCATTTAAGCAAAACGGGGTTACACTTCTGCTTACCACACACTATATGGAAGAGGCTTCCACCTTGTGTGAGCGTATTGTGATGATGAATCAAGGCCAGCTTGTGGCGGATGGATCCTTAGAAACGCTTGTTGCTACCCATGGCGGTTTGGATAAGTTGTTTATGTCAGTAACGGGGCGATCTTTTGATGTATAAAATCCGTATATTTTTAGCATTGATGCAGATGCATATGAAAAAATTTTTTAAAGAGCCTGCTGTCATTTTTTGGGCGTTGATCTTTCCGATTGCGATGTCTTGGCTATTGGGTATGGCTTTTGGTACAAAAACCTCTCCCACGTGTTCTGTTGGTGTATTGGCTTCGTCTCATTCACAGTGGCCTTCTTATTTTGAGACACTTGTTCACAAGAAAACGCCTGTTAAAGCCAAGGTTATCTTTCATTTTTTCAATGAGGCACAAGCTACAACTGCTCTTAAAAGAGGCTCAATTCTTCTCTACTTAGATCCCAAAAAAGATCCATGGGTTTATTCGTTTGATCTCAAAAATACGGAAGCCATGCAGGCCTATCTCCTCTTAGAGCAATACCATCAGTATCAACCCTGTGATAGCCGCATTATCCCACTCTCTTCTTTGGGGAGTCGGTATATAGATTTTTTGGTGCCAGGTCTTATGGCTATGGGCATACTGAGTTCATGCTTATGGGGAATTGGATGGTCTTTGATTGACTTAAGGATGAAAAAAATGTTGCGTCGTATGGGTGCCACCCCTATGCCAAAATGGCTTTTTATGGTCTCCCACATAGTCGCGAGGCTTTTTTTCTCAGGTATTGAGATGGTCATGCTGTATCTATTTGCACACGGCGTATTTGGGATGGTCATGCAAGGAAGCTTTGCGGGGTTTTTAGTCTTATTCTTTGCGGGAAATATTTGTTTTTCTGGGATAGCTATACTCATGGCTATTCGAGCAGACAATGCAACGGTTGGTAATGGATTGCTTAATGCAGTGATGATGCCAATGTTGTTTTTGTCAGGTATATTTTTTAGCTATACCAATTACCCAGGATGGATGCATCCCCTTATCAAAGCACTTCCATTGACGCTTTTAGCTGATGGGTTTAGACATATTTTAAACGAAGGGTTTTTATTGGCTTCCATTTTACCAACCGCTGGGTTTCTTTTGTTGTATGGGATAGTTGCGATGGCTCTTGGGATAAAGTGGTTTAAATGGAATTAATATACGATCGTATTTATTTTGCTATTGAGTTTGTATTTGATTCCAACCATCGGATGATTTTAACGGTTGAAGCCAAATGGAAAGGTGTTGCATTAAATCTCGCCCTATCCTCTTTGATGACCGTCTTGTTTCAATACGAAAAAGAACTTCATCCAAAAGACAGTGAGTTTTGCTATACCTTGGCAAAATTGATTAAAAAAGTACAACTAGGGCCACATTTTTATTTGGCAATTCCAGATGATTTTGAGATTGCACTTTTTTTTAAAAAAGCTTTGGATGAATCTATTGTGCTTCACTGGAAATTTAGAGATTCTGTGGTTCCCATCCAGGTAGATTATCCTTTGCCTATCACGATTTCTGTCACCTCTCATTTAAATGCCATTCTGAGTTGTACCATGTTAAACCATGTGCAGTGGTGCGAAAATCCGTTGGCATGGATTGTCTTTCATCTTGACCAGGAAAATTTTTGTTTTTGCAATGGAACCCTTATTCGTAATATTCCAAAAGATTTGGATGATTTTATAACACGATTTTTAGATACCTCTAAAATCCAGTACGGTGAACAAGAAGCCTTTCGCTTTATCCATCATATTTATTCACCCTTTAAAAAAGGGTTGAATTGGCAAATTCAAGCTGATTTTTCAGCTATTTTGCCACAGGAGGAAACGCCTGTTCCGGTACTGACATTGGAGCTTGAAAATGAAAGTTTGAATCCTATTTTAACCTATCAATATGGCAAAACGATTATTTTGCCTGCATACAAAGGATCGTTTATCAAAGACAGTGCTTCTGGCAAATATTTTAAACGAATGCCAGAACTAGAGCATATCTATCAAGAAGACTTGATGACACTTTATACCGAACATGACTTGCCCTTTTTAATTCAAACACCAGGCGAGGTTGCCGCATTTCTTGATAGAGTTGTCCCGATATTGATTGATAGAGGATGGCTTATTCAAAATAAACTTGAAAATTTTCATATCCGTCAAGAATCCGTTTCAATGGATCTTGAGATTCATTCTTCAGGTTCAGAGTGGTTTTATTTTGAGCCGTCTTGCACCATTGATGGACAACCTTTCTCTCTCCAAGAAATTGCTCGGCTGATGGTAAGTAACAAAGGCTATCTAAAAACAAAAACAGGATTTATTCGGGTCACAGAAAGCAGTCAAAAAGAACTAAAAGCTCTCAATGAATTGGGTGCTTTTAGAGCAAATAAAAAATTTAACAAGGCTGAGATACTTCCATTGATTGCGGTAAGTTCACCTCAAGGGAAAACACCAGAAGCTTCTGCACTTGTTAAACAATTTCAAAACATCAGTCGCCACTCGCAATGTATACCTCATGCTTCATTCAAGGCAGAGCTAAGGGACTACCAGCAATATGGCATCAATTGGCTTCATTTTTTACATCAGATGGGATTGGGTGGAATCTTGGCAGATGATATGGGATTGGGAAAAACAATTCAGGCATTGGCATTTTGTTCACAACTAGAAGGAAATAGTCCCGTATTGGTGGTTGGTCCAACCAATGTGGTCTACAACTGGGAATCGGAAATAAAAAAATTCTATCCAACAGCAACTTCTTTGATTTATTCAGGTTCAAACAGAGCCCAGTCTTATGCCAAACTAAGCACAGTTGATTTTGTAATCACCACCTATGGTATTATCAAAAATGATATTGACTTGCTCAAGAATCTTCCTTTTAAAGCGATCTTTGTAGATGAAGGGCAATATATCAAAAATCCTCATGCCCAAATTTCAAAAGCGATCAAACAACTCTCCAGTTCCTATAAAATCGTCATGACAGGAACACCTGTTGAAAACCACCTCCAAGATCTATGGAATTTATTTGATTTTGTTATGCCAGGATATCTGGGAACAAAACGAGAATTTGACCTTTATCTAACGGATAAATTGTTGCCAATACTTAAAACAAAAATAAAACCATTTGTTCTGAGACGAGAAAAACGAGAAGTATTGGATTCTTTGCCAGAAAAAACGGAGATATTGGTAAAGTGTCCCATATCTCCTGCTCAAAAAGCGTTGTACGAAACAGTTTTAGAAGCTGTTAAAAAAGGTATTAAAAATACAAAAGGCCAACGAGAACGTATGCATGTACTCACATCCTTACTCAAGCTTCGGCAGGTTTGTACGCATCCTGGACTCTTAAAAGAACTCCAAACAAAAGATATTGAATCTGCAAAATTTGAAATGGTCAAAGAGACGTTGTCTGAATTGGTGGATGAAGGACATAAAGTAGTTGTGTTTTCACAATTTACGGAGATGTTGGATATTATGGAAAAATGGACAAAGGCCGAACACCTTTATACAGAGAGAATTGATGGGCGAGTCACCGGAAAAGCACGTTCTGAAGCGGTTAAAAGATTTCAAGAAACTCCTCAACCGGGTATTTTTTTAATTTCGCTAAAAGCAGGTGGCGTTGGCATTAATCTCACAGCAGCTGATTATGTTATCCACTTAGATCCGTGGTGGAATCCTGCTATTGAGTCTCAGGCAACTGACAGGGTTCATCGTATGGGACAAAAGAATAAAGTAATTGTGTACAAATTTATCACAGAAGGGACGATTGAAGAAAAAATTCAAGATCTTCAAGAAAGTAAAAAAGCCCTTCTCAATCAACTGATCGATATTGATTCTATTACAGAAAAAGCCATTGATTTTAAAGAAATAGCAGAGTTGTTGGGAGCATGATATTTGACTGAGTTTGTGTTTGTTGATAGGCTTTTTTCTCTTGAGTCCAGTTTTAAAATAGAAAGGCAACCCTAAAAATGGGATATACAAATAAACCTCCTGTCCCTGGTGATTATTGCCCTGATGATTATTGGGAAAAACGTTATGTCCATGAACATTCCAGACCCGATACAGATCCTCCGACAAGTAGAAGCGTCTCTACCTCACAAACTCCTGAGACCTCTTCGCCTTCTGCTGATACGCTTAAAAAATAATGTTTGGTATGCCTATTCAGGAGTTTAGTGAGTTTCTTGTTTTTATTGTTCCTGGATTTTTATATATCAAAACACGTCGATATTTTCGTCCTGCAAAAAAAGAATCTTCATTTTTTGAAATTTTAAACACCAGAGACATTACTCGCATAGAATTTATCGAAGGAGTAAAAAAATCAGCATGAACTCCGACAAACTCCTGATAGCAGGTCATAGTTTTTCATCTCGGCTATTTTTGGGTACAGGAAAATTTTCGTCTCCAGAAACAATGGCTCATGCTATTAAGGCTTCTGGATCGGAAATGGTCACTGTGGCTATTAGACGTGTTGATCTCAATCAACCGTCCGATCCTTTTTTGTCCTATATCCCACAAGACCAGTACCTATTTCTCCCAAACACCTCTGGAGCCCGAGATGCAGAAGAAGCCATTCGTCTGGCAAGACTTGCCAAAGCATCTGGACTCTCCAATTGGATTAAATTGGAAGTTACTCCTGAGCCAAATTATTTGTTACCAGATCCTATCGAAACTCTGAAAGCTGCTGAGCTATTGGTAAAAGAAGGATTTCTGGTGCTTCCCTATATCAATGCGGATCCTATTCTAGCCAAGCGTCTTGAAGAAGTGGGGTGTGCTACTGTGATGCCATTGGCCTCTCCAATTGGATCAAATCAAGGGCTTCAAACCAAAGAATTGATTCGCATTATCATCGAGCAAGCACGCATACCCGTGGTAGTTGATGCAGGAATCGGAACCCCATCTCAAGCAGCAGAAGCTATGGAAATGGGAGCAGATGCTGTCTTGGTCAATACCGCTATTGCGACGGCTAACGATCCCTCGCGGTATGCACAGGCTTTTCAATGGGCTGTTAAGGCTGGAAGAGAAGCCTACTTATCTGGAATTCCTGCTTCGTTTGCCTATGCCCGGGCATCCTCCCCACTGACTGAGTTTTTAAAGCCCTAATGTATAGCTCTCACTTTGATCCAGGTAGCATCCAGACTGCCTGTAACATAAGTCTCAGTGTTACCTCAAATGAGGTAGAGCGGGTGCTAAAAAAAAAACATAAATCATGGGATGATTTGGCAATTTTGCTGTCTCCAAAAGCGCTATTTTTTCTTGAAGAAATGGCGAGTCAAGCCCACACCCTTACTTGTCAACGATTTGGAAAGACGATGCAATTGTTTGCTCCATTGTATTTGTCTAATTTTTGCTACAACAGCTGTCATTATTGTGGATTTAGCATGGAAAATAAAACCCCTCGCATAACCCTCACGCAAGCTCAGCGGATTCAAGAGGCAACCTTTTTAAACAAACGTGGCTTTCAACATGTCTTACTCCTCACTGGAGAAGCAGAAAAAGAAAGTATAGCTATGATTGCAGAATCGATTGTGGATATGCGGCCTTTTTTTGCCTCTATCGGTATTGAAATACAACCTTTGGATACGG
>CAXNHA010000039.1:0-8643 GCA_964202165.1 Candidatus Marinamargulisbacteria bacterium
ATCTCAGCTCCCATCACATAACCATACGGGCACTACAGATACAGATGGCTCTCATGTTCATACGGGTAGTACAGATACGGCTCCAAATCACGTACATACGTACAAGGATGCATATTTTGCACAAAAATCTCAGCTTAATGATGGTTCGGTAGGCACTGTGTATGGGAGTCATGCCGTCATTGATAATGACAATGACTTTGTGTACCGCCGAAGAGATGGCCAATGGTCTTGGTCGTATGACAGTAATAATAATACCCCAATGGGGGGAGTACACTATGATCTAGAACCGGAAACAGATAGTCAGTATACCCAAGTAGGCCCTATCCCTCACACGGTAACAATCCCATCGACAGACACAAGTGGAAATCCACAAGGTACACATAATCATGCATTCACGACCGATGCAACTGGCAATGGGATGGGTATTAATATCCGACCGCCCTACTACGCCCTGTGCTTTATCATGAGGATACATTGAATATATGTATAAAAACGAATGCATATTTTTTCTAAAATCTGACGATGTATTGCATCATACGTACACAAAAGGAGGTTTTTATGTCTTACCATGCTCACCTTTCATCTGATGCTCCTTTGCCTGCTGGGGAGGAAGATTTTTTTGAAGAAGACTCTACCGATTTGGTTTCTTTTGCATCGCGATCTCACCATGCTCAATTTGAAGAAATCTTAAAAAGCATTTTGCCATATTTAGGATCAGATGAAGTCAAGATTGTGTTGGCACAGGTGATGGTAGCCCTTAAATTGGAAGGTATCCTTGGCATAGGAATGTCCTATAGTGACCTTAAAATGGTCAATGTGATCAAAGATTCTATTTTAATGGAGCCTGATAAACGGCAACATGCTTTGCAACTGGCTCAAAAATTGTTGGAATAAAATTCCAAAAAAAGGGTATAACTAAGTAGTATGGAATCCAATCCTCTTTTTTCAGAGTCTCTTTTGCGAATGGCTGAGAATGCTTTGGATCAGCTAGGGGAGTATCCCCACCTCAAAAAACAGCTGCAAGATGCATTGGATATAGAGCCCAAATCGATGACAGATAGACAACCAAACCATCATGATGATGGTCTTATTTGAAGGAGATTTTTTGTGATAGATCGTTTGTCTCCAACTCAGCCTCAATCCGGAAAGGGAACAACCCAAAATGGGGCGATACCCCCTACGGAAATTCCTTTTTCTGACATTTTAAAGCAGCATGTCGCAGACATGGCGCAACTGGTTTGTAGGACTGAGGATATCCAAAAACAACGTTTTAGAAAAAAAAAACAAGTTGATGAGGCTTCAGAAGAGACTGGTCTGGAAGAGCCTGGTTTGGCCGAGACTGTTCAGGAGCTATCCAAAACACTTCGAAAATTAGCATACCTAGAGCGACAAAGGCTTGGTCTATAACATGCGTCAACGAGTGGTGAGTGGAATCCAGCCTACTGGAACGATGCATTTGGGTAATTATATGGGTACTGTGGGACAATGGGTCTCTCTTCAAGAGACACATGATGTATACGGTATGATTGCAGACTATCATTCTCTTACAACGGTGTATGCTGATCCCAAAACACTTCGTGTCGACAAATGGAATTTGGCAGTTGATTTGCTGTCAGCAGGAATAGATCCCGACAAGTCTTGTTTGTTTTTTCAATCGGATGTTGCAGAGCATGCCGAATTGTATGTGTTGTTATCGATGATCACACCTCTGTCATGGTTGGAGAGAGTACCCACCTACAAAAGTAAGCTAGATAATATAGAGGGAAAAGATTTGCATACCTATGGGTTCTTGGGATATCCCGTCTTACAATCTGCAGACATATTGCTGTACCAACCTGATTGGGTGCCTATAGGCAAAGATCAGTTGCCACATTTGGAATTAGCAAGGGAAATCGCGAGACGGTTTAATGCTCTGTATGGCCCTTTGTTTAAAGAGCCGGCAGAATGGTTGGCTCAATATCCCCTGTTGTTGGGAATAGACGGTCGAAAAATGTCCAAAAGCTACGGCAACAGCATCCCCGTAGCAGATTCAGACGACAACACAGTGGCATTGGTAAAAAAAATGGTGACCGACCCCAGTCGCGTCAAGCGTACAGATAAGGGACACCCACAGAGATGTCCTGTATATGGGTATCATGGGATTTTTAATGTCGATCAACAAGAAGAGATTGCCCAAGGATGTCAAAGTGCCCAGTTGGGTTGTGTGGACTGCAAATCACGCTGTGCTCAACGTATTGTGGATGTCCTGGCACCATTTAGAGAAAAGAGACGCTATTGGGAAAACCAGCCAGATACAGTGAAGGATATTGTGGCAGAAGGGGCAAAAAAAGCCAGAGCAGTAGCCTTGCATACCCTATCTTGTGTAAAAGAGATCATGAAAATATAAGAGGTTGGCACAATAGAGCCCTCTTGCTCAAGTTTCCCGCTACATGGTAGCCTGCCTTACCTTAACTTTAAATCTAGAGGAGGATATGACAATGGCTAAAGAATTTTATGATGTAAAAGACCGAAAAAAAGTGGAAGTAGATGAAAAAGATATTACAAAAAAGACTTTTTCAAGGGCACTTAAAGATGGTAGCACGCAGACCCGCTATGCCTTTATTGGTAAAATAGGCGACCGTAAAGTGATGAAATTTTGCTCAAAAGCAGACTGGGAAGCATCAAAAGCCAAAGAAGAAAAGTAACCGCTCGGTCCTTCTTCCTGTTCGAATCCTCTTTTCAAAGATAATAAACAATGGCGGAAAGGGTGGGATTCGAACCCACGGTACGTTGCCGTACACACGCTTTCCAAGCGTGCTCCTTAAGCCACTCGGACACCTTTCCAGTTAAGAAAACGTTTCAACTATCGCATACTTTTGCCTATTTTCGCAAATGCTCGCTTGATAGAGTCTTTTTTAATTTTTGAAGAAGCAATGGGACTAGCCACAACGCATGACGAAAGTCTATCACCTCATCCAATGCTTTTTTTAAATCATGAGATTGAAAAGGCTTCATCACATATGCCGTGGCACCTGAATCGATCATGCCCAATATCGTTGCCTGGTCTTGGTAGCAGGTGAGGGAGATGACATCAATTCCCAACTCTTGATCTACGATATACTCAATATGCCGTGTGCTTTTTTCTTTGACCCTGGATAAAATTTCTTCTCCTGATATGTCAGGGAGCCCAATATCCAAAATAATGATATCTACCCATTCTTCTTCTAAGATTTGCAACGCATCTTTGCCATTTTCTGCTGAAAAAATAGACTCTATTCCCCATGATTTTAAAAATTCAATGACAACCTCTCGTATATCGGCTTCATCTTCTACCACCAAAACGCTTGGTTTTAAAAAAGCAACAGGTGAAATGGCCATGTCTTCTTGCAAGATAGCGACTACTTCTTTGGGTGTTATCAGTCCATGTAACCTAGGATCATCCACGATAGCCCTGTTTGCCTCATGTAGCAGGCGAGCCCTTTCGGATAAAGCCCCTTCCAAAAAAAACTGCTTAAAAAACTGCTCCTGGGTCCGTACGGTGTGTTGATTTTCTGTGGTTAGTTCTTTTTTGAGGATGTCGTTTAGCTTCTCTTTTGAATAGGGTTTAATCAGGTAGTTAGAGGCCTGATGTGCCAATAATAGGGTGAGAAAGGCCTGGTTTTGTGTAGAAGATTGCAACAAAATCCGTGGTGATTGAGCCTCGCAATCTTTAAAGTACTGCACGATAGGGTGGAGGGGTTCGATGAGGGTGTCCACATCGATGATCACCACTTTGATCATGTCTATTTGTTGGGCGTATAGGGACATGGCCTGAGCGGGTGTTTTTGCAATGATACAAATGTAGTCAGAAGATAGGGATTGTTGAAACCATGATATATGATGCTCATCCGTGTCTATGAGTAAAATAACGGGTGTGGCGTTAGAAGGAACTATAGGCATATGGGTATTCTACTCACCTACGCAGTATCTCACAAGTCTCAAACTTTGTTGCTACTCTAAAATCACTGTGGTAAAAATGACGCACGACTGATCTGGAAATGGATGTTACACATGCCTTGTTTTCTCTTGTTTGTATTTCTTTTGGTTGGTTGGGTTTTTTCGCCTTGTTTAGGCGCAAGTCCTGTAGGCGTGCCGATTAAAATTACTGCGGATTCTTTTGAATTTGATAGTACCCGAAAATTGGTACTGGCCGCAGGTACTGTTCGGATGATCCAAGGAGATATTACAATTACTGGTAAAACGGCTGTTTATGACCAGTCGATGAACAATGTTTTTATTCAAGGGCCTGTTACGTTGGAAAACAATAAGTTTCATCTCCGCTGTGACAGCGTGACAGCTTACGGACAAGAAGAAAGGATTGTTGCGTCAAAAAATGTTTTTTTTTACGTACGAAAAAATCACAGGATCTTCTCAAAAAGCTGAGTACAAAATACGAGAGCAACATGTTACACTGACCGGCAATCCCATTGTATCTCGCGACCAAGACCGCATGAGTGGGAAAATCATTCAGATTAATCTAAAAACAAAAAAAATAAAATCTTTCGGAGAGGCTAAAATAGTGATTTCTCCTAGTTCAATTGGTTCTAAATGAGGCCCTCATATGATACATGAGATGATTGCGGAGCGTGCCGTTTTTACACCTCAAAATGGTGAAAAATTTGACCTTGTTATCATTGGTGCAGGTCCTGCAGGTATGTCGGCTGCTCTTTGTGCTGGCCGTGCACATCTCAAAACACTTATTTTGGAAAAAGCACTGCCCGGGGGGCAAATTGGTACGGCCTATACCATCAAAAATTACTTGGGGTTTTCAAAGGATATCTTAGGGGAGCAGCTTGCATTAAAAATGGAAGCTCAGCTCGACAAATACGATCTTTACTACAGCAGAGAAACGGTATTGGATATTGAAGCTTGTCCAAACGAGCTTAAAGTTGTTCAAACGGACGCAAACCATTTTTATCTTACAAAAACAGTGATTATTGCCACTGGGTTGGAACCTAAAAAGCTTGAAACAGATTTTGAAAAAGCATTCTTAGGACGTGGCCTATCCTATTATGCACAAAGTGATTGGAAGTCTTATCGCAATAAGAACGTCGCTGTAATAGGTGGTGGCAATTGTGCGTGCTATGCAGCAGATTTTTTGGCTGAATATGCCAACCATGTCTATGTGATTCATCGGTTTGATACCTTAAAGGCGGTGAAATCTCTCAAAGAAAAAATTCTCAACAATCCAAAAATCACAGTCTTATGGCAGTCTGAAGTCGTAGAGGCTTTTGGTCTCAAAAAACTAGAAAAGATACGATGCACAAATGCCGTTACCCAAAATGCGACTTGGATAGAGGTGCAAGGTATGTTTGTGTATATTGGTCGAATCCCGCCAAAAGAAATTTTGCATATGGGTATGGCGTTGGATGAGGAAGGATATGTCGTGACAGATGAGACCATGCGGACGAGCCTCAAAGGCATTTATGCGGCAGGTGATATTCGGAGCAAGCAAATACGTCAAATAGCAACAGCCGTAGCAGATGGCATGATTGCGGCCATCAATGCTGAACGAGAGGTGTCTAGGTTATGAATCCCTTGGTAGGGATCATCCAATTTCCGGGAAGCAACTGCGAATATGAAACCGAAAAAGCAGCCAGGTTTTATGGGTTAAACACCCGTATTCTGAGGTGGAACGAGTCTGTCGAGACGCTCTCTCATGTGGATGCTTACATATTGCCTGGGGGGTTTTCTTATCAAGATCGTGTTCGAGCAGGGGCGTTGGCTGCAAAACTTCCTTTATTTGACATCATTCAAGCTTCTAATGAGAAAGGAAAGCCGATCTTGGGTATTTGCAATGGGTGCCAGATTTTGGCAGAGACAGGCTTGTTGAATCCTGTCTCTAATACCCCCAACCTAGAGGTGGCTTTAGGTCCAAATCAAACTCAGGATTCGTTGTGTGGATTTATATGTGATTGGGTGTATGTGAAACCAATGCGTCCCAAAGAAAACAAATGGACATGTCTTTTTGAGGAATCAGATTGTCTACCTATCCCAATCAATCATGCAGAAGGTCGATTTGTGCTTAGCGAGTCTGCTCAAAAAACATATGCATCACACACCCATTTTGTATATTGCGATGCCATGGGGCATGTATGCCCTGAAAGCAATCCAAATGGTTCTTTTGCCAATTTGGCTGGGTTGTCCAATCCCTTTGGGAATATCTTGGGGATGATGCCTCATCCAGAACGTGCTTCTTTTATCAAACAGATCCCTACATGGCTCATTTCTCCTTTTTCTGACATGAAACGGCATTTTTCTCAGGTAAATGGCCCTTGGGAAAAACTGTTTTTATCCCTGAAAGCGTCTCTATGATTCTTTATACTTTTTTAAAAAATACGGATCTTCATGCCATTAGTGCCTTTGATGTGTTGTCCCATCTTATGGGGTATTCGTCTCTTATATCTCTCAAGCGATATCAAAAATGGGATCTGGGACGTGCAGACAAAATGGAGGTGGAGCCTATCTTGTCCACAACGTATCTTTTGCTCAATCTCAACAAAGAATTTTATACAACTACGCCACCGTCCATTGCCAATGATGGCTCGAAGAAGACATTTCGTTTGGAAGCCATTTCTCCTCATGTTGATGCTCAGGCTATCTTAAAGAAAATTCAGAATCGATTTTCCAATACCGTCGAAACCCTGTCTCATACCGTGATATGGGATCTCACCGTTTGCTCAGAGTTGGCGATTGCTGATCTTCAAGAAGACATCATGAAAAAACTGGTTTTAACAGTTTCTTTTCGGCAAGGGTTGCTCATAAACCCATTGTTAGAAACCGCTACTCTTACCTATATCCCATCGTGATGCCTGTTGATATCAGCATCTTGATTGTCAATTTTAATGGTGAACGGGTGCTTGCACCTTGTCTGGATTCCTTGTTTGCACACCCTCCACAAGCGTCTTACGAGGTCATTGTTGTGGACAATGCTTCCTCAGATAAGTCTGTTGAACAATTGTCCTCTTACACACAAGACATTACCCTTATTCAGAATACGCAAAACAGAGGCTTTTCTTATGCCAACAACCAAGCAGTTAAGCAAGCAAAGGGGGCTTTTTTTTTCTTTCTTAACAATGACACCCTTCTTCTTGAGGGTACCCTTACTGCGTTGTGGTCATTTGCCAAGCAACACCCAAAACTGGGTATTGTTGGCCCCCAATTGCTCAATGTAGATCACTCTCTTCAACGGCAAGGCAGTTGGTTGGGGCAATGGCAGTATGGGTACAATGGCCCCAAAAAAGTATCTTTTGTAGTAGGGGCAGCGATGATGATCCCTCGACATGTCTATGAGGAAGTGGGAGGGTTTGATGAGGCTTTTTTTTTCTACAACGAAGATATTGATTTGTGTAAAATGATTGCAAAAAAAGGCTACTCTATTTACTTTTATCCAGCGGCGAAACTCATTCATGTAGGCGGGCACTCTTCCAAACTTTTGTCGGATAGGGCACGTATAGAAGGCTTTAGAGGGGGGTTGTATTTGGTAAAAAAACATTATGCGTGGGTGTTTCCGCTGTATAGGTTTTTTATTTTAATCCTATCATGGGGGGCGATTCTCTTTTGTCCAAGCCTGAGGCTGTCGTTTTATGAGATAGCCCGTATCACATGGCGACAGACACTTCGGTATCCTGGCTGATGATTTCTACCAAATATGTATCTGGTTTTGTCATCGGGCTTCTGATTTTGGCAATAGGCCTTTCTTTACTGTCTCCAAAAATTTGGATGTACCAAAAAAAGAAGGTTTTTGTACCGGATTACTCGTTTGTTCATCTCACTGTTACCCAGATCAATCAGGGTAAGGTGATCTGGAGAATCAATGCAATGTCGGCTTTTTTGGACAAAAAGAGCCAGCGAGCTGTTCTCAACCATCCCATCGGGGTATACTGGCCCAGCCAAGACCATGTTCTACGTATAAAAGCGGATGAGGCTACTATTTCACTTGAAAAATGGCATATTTTTGGAAAAGGGCGTGTAGAAATTCAATTGCAAGAAAGTAGTCCGCAAAAATGAGTTCCTCTCATGTCTCTCTTGAAACGTGGTTATCTCTAAAAACAGGATTGTCTAGAAGACGGATTTATGCGCTCTTTAAAGAAAAGAAAATCCTTGTTAATGGCAATCCTCCCAATCAACTGATGGTGGATATTCATCCCAAAAAAGACACGTTGCACGTCAATGGAGAAAAGCTATCCTCTGAGTCTGTTGCCTATGTTTATTATAAATTTCACAAGCCTCACAATGTCCTTACAACCATGGATGATCCGCAAGGAAGACGTAGCGTTGCCTCTTATTTAAGCAAGCTTCCGACTTCTGTATTTCCTGTGGGAAGGCTGGACCGGTATTCTACAGGACTTTTGTTGATCACAAATGATGGCCACTGGGCCAATCGTCTGATGCATCCTCAGTTTCACATTCCAAAAACATATACCATTCGCTTAAATCGTCCCATTACAAAATCCCATTTTTCGCGTCTGACAACAGGCTTGTTACTCGACGATGGACCCTTTGTATGTGTTGATGCCCAGGCTCAGGATAAGCAACATCTTTTGTTGACTATTAATGAAGGAAGAAACCGCTTGATTCGTCGGGTGTTTGAAACCCTTGGCTATACGGTAGAAAAACTCAAAC
>CAXNHA010000040.1:0-8410 GCA_964202165.1 Candidatus Marinamargulisbacteria bacterium
TACAGAGCACTATACAGAGGACGGGGTGTGTATAGAGGCTACACTGCAAACCATTCTAGGAGATAAGATTTTGCATGCCCTTGGCATCCAGAGTCTTCCAAATAGACCGTAATCATGGTTTAATCAGGTCAATTTCTGGGAACACATCATCCACAATCGTTTGGCCTATCGCTGTTTTTGGATTTATTTTTTGCAATTTTTTTTGTTTTTTTTCGATAACCAGTACAGAAGCACCCACAGTTTTTCTAAAAGGAGAATATACTTATGGCACCTCTAAATATAAATACAGGAAATAGACAGGCACAGATTTCACAGGGTATAGAGGCTAAACTATTAAGTAGATTTCATCAAAAAGCAAAAGAATTAACCACAGGACCCAATATGAGTGGGAACGTTGAAAAGCGTGCAAAAGATATGTTGGATTTGATCTCAACATATAAAAACTTAAAAGCTCCAATCGGGAAAGCTATTAACTCTTTTCTATCTGAGTACAAAGGCTTGGCAACTGAGATGACAAAGCTGGTTCAGAAAGATCTTAAGTATCAGAATCTTAAGGATTTTTTTCCAAAAGAAGCACCCAAGTTAAATTTTTCTGAATATAAGACTAGCCAGGAAGCTCTTGGGATCCAAGATGATTCGAATATACCATATCTCAATGAGATAATAAAATTGAATTTTGACGATAAGAATTTAGAGATCCAAAGAAAAGCTGAAGACCCAGTAGCTTATAGGATAGAAAAAATAAAGAGTGGCGATTATTTAAATGAAACAGAGATAGCCGTAATAGCAGCGGAATATAAGATCAATATCGTTTCGGTTAAAGATGGGAAGGTGCTTGCTGTCCATGTGGGTAACAAAGATTCACAAGAGTTTTTATTTGTCAATAACCAAGGTGAGACTCATTTTAAAACCTTTATTCCAGATGACAACGTTAATATTCAGAGTGTGGGTTCTCCAATAGTAGGTACCTCTGAAGAAGGTAAGTATCAGGGGTCTGGAGCGAATAATTGCCTGATTGCAGCGATTCGTGGCAGTGCACTTCAGCAGGCGAAACCAGATCCGTTTGGTAAAGATAGCACTGATCAAGAGGTGAGGCTTACCATTTTTACGTTTCTTGAAAATAATAGGGTTGATGCCAATTTTTTTGTTGCGGATAAAGATGCAACAGGAGATCTTGAAACAAAAGAGTACAGTTCATTGGAGCAAGCTAAGCAGGAAAAATTTACTGGCTATGTCATGATAAGAGACTCTAAGGGAGATGTGTATGAGGGAAAACTTCAAAATGGTATTCCGACGGGCTCCTGGATAGAGACAAACACGTATGGACGATATGAAACTGTTTATGGCCATGATGGCACACAGATTAAGAAAGAACTTGTTACAAAAAGAAAGCCAGATGGTACGTTTGCGTAGTCTTTGAAACGTTTATTTTAGCCTAAAAACCGCTCCAACACTTTTTTGTTGGCGGTAGGGAATGCGAGAGTGGGTAGCTTGGATGTGGCTACCCACTCTGTTTTTTCGGAGGCGTTTGCACAAGCCGTGCCAGATAGGTAGGTGCAGATAAAGGCGTTTAGGGTGATCTTAAAATGGGTGTAGGCATGCTTGACCACGCAGAGCTTGGATACGATTGCCACCTCTAGGCTTGTTTCTTCTTGGATCTCTCGGATGACGGTCTCTTCTATAGATTCGTTTGGTTTTTGCTTGCCTCCAGGAAATTCCCACAACCCTCCTAGCATCTGCGTTGTTTTTCGTTTGGCAATTAGTACATGGCCGTCTTTGACGATGAGTCCAACACCAATGGTGTAATGTGGAATGGGTTGACGTTTTGTCTTGATGGGTAGCCTCGACACTATGTTTTTTTCAAAAGCCTTGCAGTGACAATTTAATGGGCAATGATGGCAGTCTGGTTGTTTTGGCGTGCACATCAAGGCTCCCAATTCCATAATGGCCTGGTTAAAGACAGAGGGTGTGCTCTGAAGAATGGCAGGTTGAAGTTTTTGAAAAAAAAGAGGCTTTGTTTTGGGGTGTCCAATATCCTCTGCAAGTTCCCAAAATCTGGCAAAAACACGCAAGACATTGCCATCCACAACGGGGACACCTTCTTCAAATGCGATACTTGCAATGGCTGCTGCACAATAAGGCCCAATTCCCGGTAGAGTTTGCAAACTGGCATATGTTTGAGGTAATTGTCCGTCAAAGTCTGAGACTATTTTTTGAGCACTTTTATGCAGGTTTCGAGCACGTGAATAATAACCTAGACCTTCCCATACTTTGAGTACATCATCCAACGGTGCTTTGGCGAGTGTGTAGACATCGGGAAATCTATCCAAAAATCGATCAAAATAAGGAATAACCGTAGCGACCTGGGTTTGTTGGAGCATGATCTCGCTGATCCATGTTCTATAAGGGCTAGGATGGGTGCGCCAGGGCATAGACCGTTTATGAGCCAGAAACCACCTCTCTAGATGGCTCACCCAATCCCAAGATGTCATGCGAGATGTTTTTGCAATTCCCCTGTCCTGGCCAGTTCCATCACAATGTCACAGCCTCCGATAAATTCACCATTGATGTAGAGCTGTGGAATTGTTGGCCAATCAGAATATGCTTTTATGGCTTCTCGCAATTCAGGATCGGATAAAACATCTCTATCCTGATAGTCAATATGGGCTTCATTTAGAATATGGGCTACCTGTGCTGAAAATCCACATTGAGGAGCGTGTTTGGAGCCTTTCATATACAAGACAACTTTGTGTTTTAAAATTTCTTCTGCGATTGCTTGTTTTTTTGTTTCTATACTCATAAAAATTCTCCTGACTTAACGATAATTTAAAAACTGAAAAAATATGCCATAGTCTTTGTCGCGTAACATAGCCATGATGGCCTGTAGATCATCAATTTTCTTGGCTGACACGCGCACCTGGTCTTCTTGAATGGAGGTGGTTACTTTGAATTGGGTTGCCTTGATATCTTTGACAATTTCTTTTGCTTTTTCTTTTGGAATCCCGTTTTGGATCTCTATCTCTATCTTTGCCTTACTGCCACCGACGCCTGCTGTTTTGATAGGGCCCAGCGTGAGTGCTTTGGAGGAGATGTTTCGCTTGGTCAATTTTTGCTTCAATATCTCAAGAATGCCTTTTAGTTTAAATTCATCTGAAGCGTTGATAGACAATTTGGACTCTTTTTCATTGACCTCTATTTCAGAGTCAGAGTCCTTGAGATCATACCGCGTCATGATCTCTTTGTTTGTTTGATTGATGGCATTGTCTATTTCTTGAAAGTCAATCTTTGAGCCTATATCAAAGGAGTAGGTATCAGCCATCTTTATCTCTCTTCTTCCTTTTTTTTCTCTTTTTCTTCTTCTCTTTTTTTCTTTTTCTTTTTTTCTAAGCGCTCTTTTACCAGTTTCATCGCCTGATACAAGTCTTCTTCTATTTCATTTTGAAAATGGGCTCGATCATTGGTTGAGCCATTGTGAAAGGCAATTTCAGACAACCCTTGTGCTATAAGATGAATAGGGCCAGATTTCTTTTTTAAAAGCATGTCATCAATGACAGACATCGCATTGGCAGGAGAAGTCTTCGAGGGGCCTGATAAACCACTCTTTTTGTTTGATGAGATTTTACTCATCCTAAACCCTTTTCTTCGCCAAAAAAGAAACCACTATTTTTAGTACAGCCCACTTGTTGGAAATCCATCCCCAAATAATAACGCAATTTTAGAGGATTACAACTAAAAAAACAAAGTCACTAGAGGGGTGGTAGCTATTGCAATTATGACGTACAATTTTATTTTAATTGAGTGATGCTTTCCCTAAAAATACACAAAAAAATAGCTTATTTTTTAGTTTATGCAATTTTTTATTTATTTATTCGATAACTAGGAATGTAGGGACTAATTTTAGGTGACGGATCTATCAAGGAGGGCTTTGTGAGAGTTGGTATCATGTTGTTGCTAAATCTGATTTTTTCTGGGTTGCTATGCATCCTTTTCCCTGCTGTAGCACTGGCAACAACTGTGGATATGGTTGGCTATAGCTTTACATCTTTTAGAGGAAGTAGTCCGGAAACCATCATGGTAGAACTTAGCAAAATCGGAATGGGCAATATCAATCAGTCAGAGCCGGCAAATACCTTTGTCGTGGGACATAAAGTTTTTGTGACAGAATATCGTTTTGGCATTATTTCTAGTCGTGCTTTTTCACCTGTTGCATCTCTCACCTCTTCAACGTCGGGTGTATCGGGACAAAATAATCTGCCTCTGTCTGTATTGGATAGGCCTTTGTTCTATCCCAATCCTCTGCGTCAAAGCGGAACAAGTGGTCAAAAACCGTTTTTACAGTACACCCTCAGCAAAGATGCCCCTATAGAAGTAAGGTTTTATGACATGAGAGGATATGAAATACTGCGCGTGAGGTATGCTGCGGGTCAAGCTGGAGGAATTGGTGGATACAACAAGTTATGGATGACGCAAGATACATTTAATGGAAAAACACTCCCTTCAGGTCCTTATTTTTATTTGATTTTGAGTGCTGAACAGACATTGGCTAAGGGAAAGTTTATGGTGCAACCATCATGAGAAAATCCTATTTTTTTCTGATGGTTTCTTTGCTTTGTTGCTTCTTTTTTAGCCACATAGAGGGGGTTAATTATCAATTGATTCAAGATTTGGGAAGTTCTGCCAGGATGATTGGATTGGGAAACATCGAGGGATTTTCTGCAGATTCCTCTGTGGTGTTTGACAACCCTGCAGGGATGTATAGGATGAAGAGGAGCTCGATGTCTTTCTTTACCGCATCAGTCATGATGGGGGAGGTCAATTACAATCAAATATCCCTCGCAACACCCACAACCTACGGCACATTTGGAATAGCGTACATGGAGGCGGGGGTTTACGACTTTTCGCATACAGGGTTGATCAATACTGGTGTCATAGAAAAAGCTGTTTTTTTGCATACGTTTGATTATAAAAGTACGGTTATGAAGCTTTCTTATCAAAATCAGGTTCAGCCCAATGTGTATTACGGGGTTACAGGAACATTGTATGGTGCTCGCTTTTATGATACTATCGCCTCTGGTTCAAATATGGACTTTGGTCTTATCTTTGACTTAAGGCCGGTGGTTGTTTCGCTCATGGTGCGTAATATGATTGCAGGGTCTCAAGTTGATTTTAGAAGTCCATCAGGAAATGCAGGAGAAGTTCTACCTACTGAAGTTATCTTGGCTACACGATATGCAGCAAAAGAACTACAGCTTTATGGTCAGTACAAGTACACGCAAGATAAAGGATTATTTTCTACGGGAGTCTCTTACTCCCCCGCTTTTTCACCAATGTTTGAATTTTTGGGAGGGTATAAAAACTACCTGGTATTAGGGGATATTCGTAGTGGTTTGACTTGTGGGGTTGGATTAAAATTTAGGCCGATTACGATCTACTACTCGTTTGAAAAAAGCGATTATTTTCAAAATGATAATAAGAATTACTTCTCTATGAGCATAGAAATCTAGGAAAGGAGAGCGTACAAAATGCAGTTTGTTGTCACCAGTATTAAAACCACATGCTACGCATTATGTATGCTCTTCTTCCTATTCTTGTTGGGTAGCGATCTATATGCGACTACCAATGTTACGTTTAAGTTGGAGGGGAAATTGACAGATTCGGTTTCCGGTCTGATCAATGGAGAAAAACAGATTGTTTTTAAGCTGTATTCTTCTGTTGATAATGTTTCTTTCTGGAGTGAGACCCAGACGGTTACCTTTCAAGATGGTGTTTTTTCTTCTGAAATAGGCATCGTCACACCCCTAGATGATGTGATTTCAAAAATGAAAATAGGAGGAAGGCTTGGTATTAAAGTTGGGTCTAATGAAGAAGTGTCTTTATATCTATCGTCAGTACCTTTTTCTCTGCATGCTCAGTACGCAGATCAAGCGAAGGGGGTAGATTGGTCTGGGGTTACCAATAAGCCACTTGAATTGAGTGGTTTAACGTCAAAAGCAGGAGGTGATGTATCAGGAAATTTTTCAAATTTGATCGTGCTCAAGATAAATGGGCACGTGCCTGGTAAGCTGGCTACTGCCAACACCATTGATTTGGCAAAGGACACAACGGGATTTTTGCCTCTGTCAAAGATGAGTATCTCGTCCAGTGTCGTGACCTCCAATCAAAACTATGCAGTGACGTTTAATCAAACCGTTGCGTTTAAAAGCAAGACGTTGCTGACGTTTCAAGATTTGTCTGGGGTAGGGATTGGTGTTATCAATGCCCAAATTGTGTTGGTTGGCAATGGTGTCTATACGCTTCCGGACGCAGGTGCAAACAAAGGGGTTGTGATTGTCGTCAAGAAGATAGATGCTAGTTTGAAGTCGACGGTAAAGGGGATATCTTCTCCGATACAGTTGATCGATGGAGAGGGGGTGTATGATCTTACGGTGCAGTATCAGTCTGTGTCACTTGTTTCAAATGGTCAGAATTGGTTCATATTATAATTTAAATTCAAAAGGAGATAGTCGATGAATAAAGTATTTAAGGGATTAGGGCTAGCGAGTGTTGTTATGCTGATAACAGGAGGATCTTTATATGCGACGTATACACCACCTAGTAAAGCAGCAGTAGGTGATGCTTCTACATTGGGTGGAAAAACAGTAGATAAATTGGTAGTTGGTACAGCCAATGCATTGGCTGATACAGCACGGATAAAGCTCGTTAATCTTCCAGTAACCTCTGTTACTTCCAACTATGAATCAGCAGTAACCTTTAATAAAACAACTAAGATTCAAGGATCGCTGCTACAAAGAGTGCAGGCGATAAGTACGGGAGGTATTGATGAAGCGGGTGCTGTGCAAATTGATGCTCAGGTTGTTTTTGTGACAGGCTCTACTAAATATGTGAAGCTTCCTGATCCAAGTGGAATTAATAACGGATCTGTTATATGGGTAAAGAATTTGCATACAGATGCAACTACCGATGGCGATGTAATACTTACGCCATTCGCTCCAGACAAAGGAGTGAATACGGCTGCTTATCCTATAGGATATGATACGGGGAGCGATACTATTGTTGCTAAAGCTTCGTTAACCCTTATTTCTGATGGTAACGAATGGCATCCGCTTTAATAAAAAGAATTGCATCATTTTGATAACTAAGAGAGGTTTAACACTTACGTGAATATGATGAAAAAGATTTTAACGTATGTATGTTGTGGAACATTGATAGTGGCGATGCAGACGGTTGCCTATGCCACCTATGTTCCCGCCTCTAAAACATCTGTGGCCACAGCTCAAGTGGCCATTGTGGCTAACAGTGTGATAGGGGGGATTTCAACCGCAAATAACATTGCGGGCATTTTACCGGATGGTCCAAGGATAGAAGGTCTTGTATCACTCATGTCTTTTTCCCCCTCTGATGCTTTTTTGGTGTACAGCGGGGGATACATTAAGATGGTTTCTTCAAACATCAAGCTTTCTGTAAAAGTAAATACTGCTAATTTTTCCAATCTTTCAAGTACAGCAAACTATGCAAATATATCTGGTACGGCCAACAATCTGGCCATAGGCGCGAAGATTAATCATGTTCTATTTGGCTCATGGGCAACATCGAATGTGTCTGTGAGCCAAATGGTCACAACGAACTACAAAAATGCGGTGACATTTAATGCGAGGGTGGCACTGACCAACCAAACGTATGTAGGTGGTGTTCGTTTTGGCAAATTATCGACAGCAAATCTAGGCGTAAATCCAATAGGAAAAAATCAAAATCTATTGGTAGTGACATCGACAGGCAATATCCGAACGGTAGCGACGGGTAATCTAAACATCAGTGCAACCTATGCCAATCTATCAGGCACAGCAAACAATCTTGCAGTTGGGGCAAAGCTTAACAACGTGTCTTTGGGTCGGTTGTCTACCGCAAACATTGTAGGCAATGCCAGTGTGGGCAGACAAAATCTATTGGTAGTGACATCGACGGGCAATATCCGATCAATTGCGACAAGCAATCTCATTGTCAATTATGCCAGTACATCAGGTACTGCGAATAACTTGGCAAGAAATGCAAAGCTTAACAACGTGGCTTTGGGTCGGTTATCTACGGCAAACATTGTAGGCAATGCCAGTGTGGGCAGACAAAACCTATTGGTAGTGACATCGACAGGCAATATCCGAAGCATTGCGACGGGTAATCTAAATATCAGTGCAACCTATGCCAATACATCAGGCACAGCAAACAATCTTGCAGTTGGGGCAAAGCTTAACAACGTCAATTTGGGCCGGTTGTCTACCGCAAACATTGTAGGCAATGCCAGTGTGGGCAGACAAAACCTATTGGTAGTGACATCGACAGGCAATATCCGAACAATAGCGACGGGTAATCTAAATATCAGTGCAACCTATGCCAATACATCAGGCACAGCAAACAA
>CAXNHA010000041.1:0-8237 GCA_964202165.1 Candidatus Marinamargulisbacteria bacterium
GTGCAATATGGGTCTTGTCCCATTTTTTCTGACAGATCTCAGACAAAGCATCTGGGTTGTCTTGCAATGTAAATACATACGGTTTTAAGGCCTCAATATCTGAAGCCATATCATGATAATTGACCAATATAGGCAGTCCCATGGCCAAGTACTCTCGTGTCTTTAATGGACTTCCTTCCCGAGCTCCTACCAAGTCCCACCTCAAAGACCCAATACCAATATCCACAAATCCATACACCTCCCTCAATGTAGCCAAAGACAGTGATCCCAAAAAAACAACCCTGTCATCCACCCTTTTTTCTGGGTAAGGACCTACCACAAGCAAAATAAGATTGGGCTGTTTTTTGACAAGATCAATGGCAACATCCAGCCCGTGCCACACATACCCATTGCCAACAAAAATAGCGATCTTGTCGGCCGTTTTTCTCAAAGAGGTTACCCGATCGATCACGGACTGATCGGCTACATCACATCCTAGATCTGTCATGCTGTACCCATTTTGAATCACAAGGATGTGATGGGCCAAAACCCCTTTTTTCTGAATGGATTTTCCAATAGAAGCAGACACCGCCACATGCCAGATAGGCATCTGTTTTAAGAAAAGCATAAGAAGGCGATGCATACTCAGCTCAAAGACTCTTTTCAAATAGGGCAATTCTTTTTCTAGATCCACATTATGCTCCAAAAAAACAGGCTTTGACCAAGACAATACCCCGCACATCAGTGTCAAGAACACCATTTTTGGGTTGTATCTCATATACAAGATATCTCCGAAGAAAGCCTTGTATATCGCCTTCCATTCGTATATGACCCCTCCCAAATATTTGCGAAAAAAAACCATGCCCGAACGATAGCCAAACGCCACGAGCTCAACGGTTGCTACCGTTTGCAACGCCTCTATTTGTCCTGACACTTTTTTTAACAAACCGGGGTGGTGAAGAAAATTGGATGGAAAAAAATAAACAAGTCTAGGACGGCTCAATCAAGGACTCCTCAGCAATCAAACTTGGTTTTCGGTTTAACACAAGGGGCACAACTTTGCGAATATCCTGCCAATCGAGTTGCCTCCAGTACACATGCCATGTGTCAAATTTCATACACCCGTCACATTCTCTCAAATAAAACCGATTTAACGAGTTAGAAGGATTGGCCCTCCAAACCAATTTTGGATATTGTCGGCATATTTTTTGCCAAAGCGTTTTACCAAGCCCTGTCCCTTCATATAATTTTCCAACTGCAAATTTATCCAGATAAGCAACCCCTGCCACCTCTTGAATAATCGCCACGCCTTCATACTCTTTTTGATAGACAACTGCTTTGAACTTTTGTTTAAAATAACGCAGGGTCAATTTTTTTTGAAACGCATTTTCCAACAAATTTGCGATTTTTTTCTGGTTAAATTCTTCTGAATTTGAGGTTGTTTTGAGGACATGGTGTTTGATAAATGTCCCTTTTCCTTTTACTGTAAAAATTTCTTGCAACAAATCTTCGGCAGAGGTCACAACAACAGCACATTGTTTTAAGGATGCGATAAATTCTCGGATATCGCGCACCTGTCGGCGCATATCTCGTTTTACAATACCCCAGTCTTTGGGATGAGAGACATTCAAAAAAGGAATGACTTGGCACTGCTCATCCAAAATACCCCCTGCCTCATTGATTAAAATATATTTTTGTGGACGAATTGTTTTAACCAATACCCGTGCCAATCGCTCGGAGTCCAACACCGAAACAACCCCATCTCGTTCGATCAATGGATTGATAATGGCCGTTTTGGATTGGTTCATCACCGACAAAATACGCGCCGTGTCTATTCTTAGACGAGGCTGTACCGTTTTAGACCAATACCCAGCCTTATCCACAACACCTACCCTGCCTTTTTTTTTGTGGATTTCTTTCTTCAAACGCCGACTATAGAGGGTAAAATGGCGTTTGAGTGTGACCGCATCAAAGCCTTTTTTGGCCTTTGTTTGAGCAGAGCTAGATGCAAAATAATCCATCGGTTGCAGGCGAAATACCAAGATAGGATAGATATCCACTCGGTTCATCATGGCAATGCTTTCTGCCAATGTTTCTATGTCTGTACGCAACACTTCATAAGCCACATGGATCACTGCAAATTTCATCCGAGGCAACTGTTGAAACGTACTCCAAAAAAGTTCTACCTCTCCTTTTTGGCCAGCTTTTTCAACAAATCGTAACAACAGTTCTTTCATAAGAATACCGCCCTAATATCCTTTTTCCCAATCCACCAACCGCTCAATCTTCACTTCAAAGCGTGGGATATACGCCAAATACATCGCTAGCTCTTTTCGAGACACAGGGCGATCCCCAACGGACACCTGATCGTCATCAATCACACCGGCATTGCTTAGCAAAAACAAGGTTTCCGCCATGGTAAGCTGCCTATCCGGCTTAAATGTTCCATCTGGATACGCAAATATAAACCCGTTTTGGATAGCAGCTTGGATATACCCAGCATCAGGATCTCCAAGCAAGACGTCAGAAAACAAACTTTGGCTCACTTTTTCTGGACGTAGGTTTTTTATCTTAGCAATCATGCGCACAACATACCGCCTTGTTACCTCTTTGTTTGGATAAAAATTACCATTCAAATCACCATCCATCACACCCAATGTCGCCAAAAATTCTATTTCTCGCTTCTCCTTGATCCCTGTCAGATCTGGAAATGTTATCAATCTCAGCACCCTAGCCTGGTATGTGATTTCTTTTTCTTTACCTGCAATGATGGCAAGCGTGAGTTTGTTTTTACCTGGATCTAACTTAACAGGGGCCCTAAACTCGTAATTGGAATCAATGTAGACGGGATTGTTGTTCAGCGTCATGCTACGAACCATCTTGGACGCTTTGCCAAGGACACGCAACTCTTCTCGATAATGGACAGCCTTATCTTGCGGCGTTTCAATTTCTACAAAAAATGCATACGGTTCGGCCACTGTTCTATTGCCACTTTTATCCGAAGATTGGATGGTCACCGTTTCCATTTTAGATGGGAACGGAGCCCCAGAAACAAATCCTTTGCCCATTGGCACACGTGTTATCCACCCTGCGTCTTGTTTGATAAAATTCAATATCCGATCCTGATATTTGCCTTCCAAATCTACCAATTCTTCCGCCGCCTCTACTTCTATCGCAACCTCCGTACCCTCTGGATAAATGGTAACGGATTGGGAAGGTGGCTTGCTATCCGAAATGACTTTTATAGGGTCTGACAAACTCGTAGACGTCTGATCAATAGAATAGGAACGCACAGCGATTTTGTTAACCCCTTCTTTCAACGGAAATTTTGGACATGCCCAATTGCCATATCGATCGGTCATAATCGTACGTGAGATAGAATTGTTGTTAAAAATACTCAAAGACATTTCTTTTGGCCCAACACCAGACAACCGCACTGTTTTATCCCGGGTATTCAATTCGTATGACGGATTGATAATCTGAGGCGTTTGAGGACGCGATTCTCCCAACACAGAAAAAGACATCAAGATATTGGGTTCCATGTCAAAAGGATACAAATTTTGCGTATAGTTCATATCCAGCCGCAACCCATAGTCGGTGTCTGTAAGGCCCCCTACAATATGCTCAAACATAATGCCCGTACCCAAATTAAGCCGACTAAAATTGGTAGAACCTCGAAAAAACATGTTTTTTTCTATCTGATATTCCGCACCAAAAAAAATACCCTCGTTGGAACTATTTGCCAAAAGAGAGAGCCTGTCGTCAAGGAGATCTGCCTTTACCCCCACTAGGAGCTGGATGGGCAAGTAAGATTCTACTCTAGAAGGATCCAAAGCATCATTTTGTGAAGAAAAAAAAGGAGTGGATAAAAAATTGTGTATCGCGAGTCCCACATTCACCCGATCAAACCCATATTCTTTTGCCCCATATGTTCCTATAGCACCCAGGTCAATTCCAAATCCTGTCTTAGAAACAGACCCTGAAAAAGACCTCATGCCCTTCACTCCAACACCTACCAATAATTTGTCAAAGCCGTAAAGATCATAAAAATCAGTGGACCCTGTGAGATACGCCATATCAAAACCGCTCGAGTATTCTGAAATTGGTTGGATATGGCCACTGTCATATAATGTCGAAACATTTTTGTTCATCACCGCATTGGCATAGGCCCATCCAATGGCTACATTTTGCTTAAATCGTCCTTGAAAGGAAAATGGGGATTCTACTTGCACACTCCCATTCATAAAAAGATAGTCAATAATCCCCAACACCCGCTGGGTAGAAGCCGTGAAGGGCATGACATCCACGTTGCCCACAGAGGCTGGGTTAATCATCATGGCATTCACATCATAAGGGATGGCTGGGTTGCTACCTCCCAGAGATTGAATGCGCGCGCCAACCCACATCGGTTGCGGGCTAGAGATCGTCTGAAAGACCTGGGCTTGTATCCCCGATGCAACCAACACCAGCAAAACGACGGCATAACCTTTCATGCGGCTAATATACCGAAAAACGGGTGGTAGCACTGACAGTGTGTCCATTCTCATCCTGAGCAACAGCACGACAAATATACAATCCCATCGATAAGATATTGGCCAAAGGATTGATAAAGGTTGTATTGGTATTGGAGGGCATCACCAAAGAAGAATCCGATCGACTCGCCAACAATTGATATCCAGGTTGATCAAAAAAGCGGCTTTCTTTCCAAACAAGGATCCCCAAGTGATTGTAGACATAAAACGTCACCGTTGCTTTTAAAGTAAGATTGAATCCCATCAAAAATGTTGTACCTGCTTTATAAGGACTTGGATAGACCAAAAAATTTTCGATCCGGACTTTGTCCGACGACATGACAAAAGAAACTGTTGCAGGAGCCAAATAAACCCCTTCCAAATCTCTCACCTGCAAAGAGAATCGTCCGTCTACAGTCCCCACATTGCTGAGCATTAGCACGCCATTGGCACTATCATACTTGTAGCTGGGTGCCCCACTCGGATTTTCAACATAGGGCAACGTGATCGCGTTAAGCTTGACAACAAACCCTGTTGGCTCAATGGTACGCCCTTTGTCTCGAAACTGTATCTTTACCGAGCCACCCACAGGAATAGCGCCCCCATTTGAAAAAGGAACCTCTACCGTGCCACTTAAGACGCTCATAGACTCAATATACTGAGGAATCGACCACGAATACGTGGGTTTTTTTGTCAAAACTGTCATCGCCAAAGGCACAGGTACTGCGTAAATCCAAGAGTCTCCATTCAATGAATTTGAATACCGACTCAAAACAGCTTTGGCACCAGAAGCAGTCTGGTACTGCACATAAGCATCCATATAAATGCTGCCCTGGTACTCTGACTTTTCCAATTTAAAATGCCATGACGAGACACTGGATTGGTGTGCTGCGATATTAGAAGTAGTGTCTGTTAGTGGCGTTACCAAAAACTGATACGATACATCTGGACCATCAGGCCCTCCATAATAAAACCTCAAGCCAGATTTTGTGATCTGAATAGGCGTATCAGATATATTTTCGATATTAAGATTGACACTTTGTTGTTGGGTATCCAGAGTAGAGGGGTTGAGGTTTGCATCCGAAAAATTTACCAAAAGGGGCTTGGATGCCACACGTAACCCTGCTGGAATTTTTGGCGTATTTGGCTCTCCAGACATCAACAAAGTTGATCCAGAAGCTTGTCCTGTTATCCCCACCAGTTGTGACCGAATGGTACTGTTGCTACCAGAAGAAGATACGGTGGCATTTTGCCCCATATCATACAAAATCAAAAACCGCTTTTCGGTACCAGTATCCAACCGAACACCACCCAAGCTCACCTGTCTCACTTGAGACAACCGATCATTGGATGACAAAAAAACATCTTGTGAATCAAAGACTTGATAGGGTAACTCATCTCGGTACAGCCATACCTTGTTGACACCTTTGCCATCCATCAAAAACGTATCCGATTCATTTTTGATTTGAAAAGAAGCAGAAGGAAATTGATTGATTACCTTGAGTCGAATAGCCAGCATCGGCACTTTTATCTGACCCTGCACCACAAGATTTGGGCTAGGCGCAATGTTTTGGACGTCTTCAAGCAAGACATTGGTTTTGTAGATGGTCACCTGTGCAGCGGGGGTTGTGACAACTGGTTTTACCCCACTCAATGCAATGTTTTTGGTCGTCACATTATCGACGTGGGCTATTCCCGTAGCATCTGCTAACTGAGCGGTCATGGTCTCTCCCGTAACCCCTGTTCCCAACTCGTACACCACATAGATCATTTTGCGTCCATCCAACAACGTATTGGATTGGTTACTATTAAAAACAGGGATGTCAAATCCATCAGGAAAGGTAATAGGCACATAGGCATTTTGAGCATCATTTTGTCCCAACCCCAACGCCAGCTCTCCGATAAGGGTATCTTGCGAATTAATGCCATCAAATGTTCCGTTCGGAATACCCCCATCTGTGTATAGTTTGATTTTTTTAATGCCACCAAGCTCAGATGGTTGCGTAATATAGGGCACTGTTTTTGAGATTTGATTGAGGTCTAGGATAGGATTTTTGAGATGAAGTTGTTGCAAGGTAATGGGTGAACGATACGCAATGAGAGCGATTTGAAACAATGGTACAGTAGACCCAGGACCTGCCAAGCCATCCAACAAAATTCTTGATGGACTGGCATACCCAAGACCCGCTACATCAGAGTCCGCCGGAGAAGAAGGCAACGCCTGCACTTGTTTAATAATAAGTCCCGAGCTCTCCCCCTGGCCAGAAATAGAAGCAAGCTGGGCTTTGATCACCGTATCCGATGCCACGATAAAATTCTCCCCCACCTCATACACCAGCATCACATTTTTGGTTTGTGTAGCTGGAAACTTATCCAACACATCCGATGGGATCGAAAACTCTACCTCAGATTTTGACACAAACACACCTGTCCCCAGATTTGTATCTGCCAAAATTAGGGGATTTGATCCTGGATCCAAAAAAGCTTCGATAGCACCATAGATAGGTGTCCCATCTGAATTTAAAAGACTGCTTTCAGCCAGAACAAGATAGGCTCTTTTAATACCTGTTGTGGCATTGTTAGATACAAAATTGGCCGCATCATTTCTGAATTTGAGCTGAATATTCTGAACAGCCTCACCAAGCGGCATCACAGAAACAAACAAAGCGGGCACTCTCAGTTGACCAGGCACAACCCTACTCGGTAGCAACGAAGATACTCGCAGGGTTTTATATCCTGATAGAACTGGCGTGCTTATGATAGTGCCACCAACCAATGACACTGGTTGGCCAGAAGAATCCTCAATAGTCATAATTGTAGCGTTGACTGTCGTTGAGACAGAAGGGTCAGAAGGAGAAGAGAGAGCCGCATCGTCTTCAATGCTATACACAAGGGTATAGCCTCGAATATTTCCGCTAGCAATAGAATCTGTAAAACCAGAAATCCCCTGAGTATCAGATGCACCCGCTGTAAGTGGTCGGTCTACAAGAGGTGTTGCCCCAAGATCTGGAAAGCTCGCACCAGAGTCACTGTTTCTGTATATCCGAATGCGAGAAATCCCAAACCCTGAACCAAATTGAACATGGGGAGATTGATTGCGCACCCTAATACCAGAAAAAGAAGCAGCCCCATTCACTGCTCGCAAATAAAACCGTATCATGGCCACATCCGACCCGCGAGGAACAACAGCACTGCCGGCCCCCCCCAACGTGGGATATAGCTGAAGACTTTGTGCCATGGTCACACTAGCCAAAAAGAAAAAAAGACCTGCTAAAAAAAGTTTTTTGGTCATGTCAAAAGTCGGCCACGTTGGTATAGACAGCCCTTACATCATCATCCTCTTCTAATTTATCAATCAAGGTTGCAATTGTATGGATATGGTCTTCTTGAAGAAAGACAGGCATTTTTGGCAAAAAAGTAAGCATAGCCGATGCCCATTGAAGACGGGCCTGAGCAAATGCTTTTGTCAGTGGCTCATACAGATCAGGGGCTGCTTGCACCTCAATAGATCCGTCTTCACTGCAGATCACATCATCTGCATCTGCCGACAAGGCCACGTCCATAATCTGGGATTCTGACATGCCAGGCTCAAAGACACACACTGTTTTTTGGTCAAACAAATAGGTCACAGCTCCCTTTGTAGCCAGCCGTCCTCCTGCCTTTGTCAGAATACTTCGGATGCTAGGCACCGTGCGGTTGCGATTATCCGTGAGGGTATCTATCAAAAAAGCCACACCTTCTGGCCCA
>CAXNHA010000042.1:0-8202 GCA_964202165.1 Candidatus Marinamargulisbacteria bacterium
TTGGGTAAACAAAAACTCAGCGCCAGACTTGCAGACACTATCCGTCGATATTTGCGAACGTAATGAGAAAAACGCAAAACTGAAAACCCCTTACAAAATATATATATGGTCCTGCTTTGAAATTTTAAACCGGCCTACTCTACCTGAAAAATACACAACGGGCAATTATTTATTTATCTTTATTTGTTTACGTCTAAGGATAGAGGAGGGTTTGTCTGGATTAATCCAAGCTCTGCCACTTGTTGGAGTACCGACTCCATTTCATAGAAGCCACTCGTACATGTCGTTTTGTATGCTGCTCAGAAAATTCAATTGTACCGTCCATGATATATCGGACATTGTTTAGGACCTGTTCGGATACCGTTCCTTCTTCCAACAAAAACAAGGTTGTGACCCCTCCACAGGCTACAGCTGTTCGTGCAACTTGACTCAAAAAACGCTGCACAGATGGCAAATCAAAATTGACCAACAAACTAGAAATCGAGTCCAAGACCCTGCGTCCACCCACTTTGCTTTGTATCGTTTGCCCAAGCTCAAAACTCGCATCAGCGATACATCCTGACAATTGATTAAGCTCCAACATCCCCGTGATCTTAAATGCCTCTTCTTCAGAGGCCGACATAGCCGACCATGAGTATGCATCTACAAACCTCAATAGTCCTGACTGTTCATAGTCTCCAATGTCGCATGCCAGACCTCCTTGAATATGCGACCGAATCAGTGCTGGATTGTCATCGAGTGCCACAAATAAATTGCGTTCTCCATCCTGAAGGCCCCGCCGGATAAACTCTCTTGCAAAACTTGATTTTCCATACCCAATTGGACCCAACACCAAGATATTGGACCCGCGTGGCAATCCCCCAAACAACGCCTGATCCAGTACATCAATTCCTGTAGAAATAAGCCCTATCCCCAATTCTTGAAGATCTTCTTGTGGAAAAATAAGAGGATGAGATTCTACAAATGATGTCGGTGCATTGGCATGAAGACCCTGATGTCTGTGCAACAATGCCTTGGCCCGCGCTTTTAACTCTTCCACACTAAACGGCTTGGTCACATAATCATCTGCACCCCCATCAAATCCTGAAATTTTGTTGTACTCATCCCCCATCGCGGATAATAAAATAATAGGCATATTTGCTTTTTCTGGAGTAGCCCGAATGGCACGGCATACATCAAACCCTGTTTTTTTGGGCATCATGACATCGGTGATGAGCAAATCGATATTTTCTGTGAGGGCTTTGTGGATAGCTTCTTCCCCATCAGAGGCTGTAATGACCGTAATGCCCATTTCTTGAAACAACATCTTGGCCAACAATAAAATATTGGGTTCATCATCTGCTACCAAAATGGTGATATGAGATGGCTCCATACTCACACAGGTTGCCGAAGCACAAGGCCTCGATTGGGTAAAATTTCAAAGCTATACTCAGATAAATCTACCCGCGTACCTCTCATTTTTCTCACTCGAATTGTCCGTACAAATTTATGATTGAGATTGACAAGTCTTAAAACAATGATGCCAGATACTGCAAATTCTTCAATGCCATGAAGGCTAATTTTTTCAGACCCGACCGGTACATAGGACGTCAGAAGGGTGGTGTAGGATTGGGCGGCTTCGAGCGTAAACACCAATTGGCGGATGTACTCAACCACTTGAGAGGCTGTTTTAGATGCAAATACGAGAGGAGCAATGGGGTCTACTGCTACACGAATGGCCTGGCTTTTTTGGATAAAGGCCATTATCTCTGTGATAATTTTTTCACTATCAATCCCCTCCATTTGACCCAATTTTGAGGGTGTAAAATAGTGGGTAACATCCAAAATTTGCAAAAGCCCTTTTTCTAGGTAAGGCTGTATATCCCAGCCCAATGCCTTGGCATCTGCTACAAGATGCTCTGGTTTTTCATCAATCGTAATGTAGACACCTTTTTGACCTGTTGCCACACCTTCGAGTAAAAACTGCATGCATAATGTTGTCTTACCGGTCCCAGGCTCACCAGCAATCAAACAAGTGCGTCCTTGTGGAAAACCTCCTGATATCAGCGCATCCAAGCCTTCTATCCCCGTTTTTATTTTTGACATCATATAGGGTTCGCAGTATACCTCAAAGCAAGGGATTTCTAAAACAAGGCTTGCTGTTATTTTTTGGACACCCCATCTATTCCATCCACCCTTCTAAAAATAGGGTTTCCATTGCATACCGAGGTGCTGACAGGCCTTTTTTGATCGACAAATCCGCCCAAGCCATGCACCGATAGATATGCTTCATCCGATCTAGGGTGTATTTTTTTTGAATATCTGCAGCGAGTTTTGATATATAAAACGGATGTCTTTTAAGGTCTTTGGCCAACTCTTCTGCCGATTTTCCACGCGCTTTGCCCAATAAAATCACCGTATACAGCCGCATGGTGGCCGTGATGAGCCCCAGTAATTTGACAGGATCTTCCCCTTGATGCAACAACTGTTTGCCCTCTTGTATCAATCGATCTCGCTTGGCAAACTTTAATGATTCCAATAAATCAAACACGCTTACTTCTCCTGAGGAGGTTACCGCCTTAACATCTGAAGGCTCTATACATGATTTTTGACCCACATAGGCTATCAACGTGTTGATCTGGGCCGCCAATATGCGGAGGTTGTTACCCCCCCATAGATGCAACTGTTGGCAGGCTTCAGGTGTGCTGTCTTTGCCCATTTTCTGAATACGTGTCTGAATCCAACTCACTAGTTTGTCATGTTCCCATTCTTTTATCAGCTCATACTCGACAAAAAAAGCCTGTTTTTTAAGCAATTGCGTGGTTTTTTTGCGTTGGTCCAACTTGCCTTTATGCACGATCAATACCCTGTGAGGGCCCTTGCTTGCCATGTGAATAACATGCTGAAAGTGGCTATAGGCTTTGTCATCCAAAGCTTGTGTCAAAAAATGAGGCTGTTTTATCATCAACTGGGTCTGTGTGCTAAACAAAGATTCCGATTCAACCACCTGAGCAATATCTTGAAGAGACACCGCTCCTTCTCGAATCTCAGTAAACACGTCCGCTTGCATCCATCCCAAATGATACTCTTCTACCGAAAAATCATCTTCTCCACAAACAACGGTTAGGTAGGGGTGCATGGATTGGATCGCAACGTAATGGCTTCTTTGAGATACACATGCTGCATATCTTTTTGATCAAGATCGGTATTGACATGTAACAAAACACGAATACACTTGCCCAAACTATCGGGAACTGCCACCTCTGTCACACAGAATAGAGGCGTGTCCAAAAGTCCCATTTTTCTGGCAGCAACCGCTGGAAATTCGGCTGTCAGATCGCTGGTCGCTGAAAAAAAAATACTAGCAATCTCTTCAATGGGTATTGTATTGCGTTGAAAAATTGCTACAAGCAACTCTTCTGTCGCTAAAACGATAGCCTCTTTTGTATTGACCTGCGCCACTGTAGCGCCCCGAATACCCCGTATCGACATTAAGAGGACGTCCTTTTTCCTGCTTTAAGAAACGTATCAAGCAATGTTGTTGCCTTGTTTTTGACGGATTCTGGAATGATATCAGGATATCGTTGCGCGGATGATTCTAACCAACGACATAGATGACGCGCCTGATGGTATTGACCCAACTTTGTTTGCACCATGGCAATTGTGATGAGTTGTTCCCAAATGACCCATTCTCTAGAGGCTGTGACAAAAGCAATAGCATGGGTCAAATACACCTCGTAGTCTTCTTTTGTTAGAGCCACTTGAGCCAATTGGCTATGAATAGCACCTAAGCCAGGGGCAATAGATAAGGCCAGCTTAAAATAAAAAACAGCCTGGTCAAACTGCCCCAACCCTTTGTGGGCTTTTCCCATCAATTGGTAGGTTGCCACCCCCATTGCGTCATATGAATGGGGGATTTGATTGGCAAACCAAAGGGCTGCTTTATATTTTCCATCATCTAGACACGCCGCCGTACAGGTAATCCCTAACAAATAATCTTGTTTTTCTATGTCAGACAATTGCTCCCATATCATCGTCGTCTGTTTTAGGTTTTCTTCCGGACTGTCTTTAAAGGCAAGTATCTGATCAACAATGGACTGGATATAATCATATCCAGCGTCTTTAAATAAGGCATCAAATACCTGGATACACGTGTCTGATATGTCTCCTTTGATAATAAAGGCTACCTGGGTATTGCCTTCTTTGTACTGGGTTGTCCACATGCGAAGACCGCGTTGTTTTGCCAAAAACTCTAGATAGGGAAAATAGACCGAATGACAAGAAACAGCACCATATCCAGTGGTTAATTTTTCTGGAGGAGGACAGGTTTTTTCATGGAGATATCCAAAATCATTTAGCATGAGAATGGCTCGATCTGGCGTTTGAGACACCCACCTGTCTAGAATGGTTTTAGCCGCAGGTGATACGTTAAATCGATAGGTGCCGTCTTTTGGGAACGCCATGGCATGAACGGCCTCTTTGAGGTGCTGTTTCCATTCTTGACTCCCATCCGTATCGTCCAACGCAACTGGGACAAGTGTTTCGCACAGGTTTTTTTGTAACATAGGCCCTAATATTTGAAAGTCTTCTTCCGTCCCAAGCCTTAACAACAAGGCTATATCCTCAGCTTCACGTATACGTGGGGGCAAGGTTCTTGCATCTAAAATCTTTGCTGTTTTGGCGATATCAGTCTGAACATACAATTCAAAAATATGCCCCTCTCTTACCTCAATATGACAGGTATCTAGAGAGTCCAGCAGATAAGACATCCATGTGATGTGTGCAGGGATGGTCTCATTAAACACAGGATAATTGGCATCTACTTGGGAAAAATGAACCCGTGATCTATGGGGAGAAAAAAGGCCTGATTGGTCAAGCGTTTCTACAAGAGGCCGTGTATAATCTGTCAACAAAAATTGGGACGCTTCGTATATATCCGCATGATGTCCTTGTAACGCATCCATGAGATGTCTTCCAAGCAACCCCAGACCCGATCCCAACTCTACCCATCCAATGGGACCTTGAATAGAAGCCTCTTGTATAAAAAATGCCATAGCATCCGCTATTTTTTTTGCAAAATCAGATCCAGCACTATAGGAAAATGGAACGTTTTGGGTAAAGAAACAAGCAACCCCTTGTTGCCATGCCAACCGAGACAACGTCTCGCGAATAGAATATGGCCTCGATACACGTTCTTGGACACGAATCTGTGACATCTCTTAGCTCTCTTCCACAACGGTAAAGGGGGCAATCCTATCGCCTTCTTTCAAATGGGCATTTTTTAAAAAAGCATGGGGACCGATATGACAGCGTGCCTCAATCACAGTGGACCCTTGTAGAAGAGAAAACGGATGGATAATGGTGTCTGGCCCAATCCGGACAGTTGAATCAATGAATGTCGTCGCAGGATCGATAATCGTCACACCCTCTTGCATCCAATGCAGGTTTGTTTTTTCGTGCACAATGGTATTGATTTTTGCCAAGTCCATGCGGGTATTAATACCGATCACTTGGTCCACATTATCGGTACAATACGCATCCACTGTTTGGCCTCGTTCTTTAAGCACCCTAATCACATCTGTCAGATAATATTCGTTTTGCGTATTTTCTGGGGTAATACAGCTTAGGCTCTCAAACAAAGAACCGACTTCAAATGCATAGACCCCTGTGTTGATTTCTGTGATTTTTTTCTCTATGACATCACAATCTTTGGCTTCTTTGATGCCCAAGACAGTGCCCATTTGTCCACGAATAATACGTCCATACGTGCCTGGATCGTGCATATGAGCTGTCAAAATAGTGGCTGAAGCATTGGATTCGCTATGAATGGCCAGTAAATCTCTTAACGTTTCATCTTCAATAAGGGGGCAATCTCCTGCCAAAATAATGACCTGGTCTTCGGGTCTTGGGAGATAGGGTTGCACCTGCATCACCGCATGACCTGTGCCCAATTGAGCCTCTTGTTTGACAAATGTCACGTTGGGATGGGTGATATTGGCACGCACTTGGTCAGCTTGATGCCCAACCACCATAAACACCTCTTCAATATTCAGGCTAAGAACAGTATCTAAAACATGGTTTAGAATGGGCTTACCAGCCACATGATGCAGGACTTTTAACAAATCGGATTTCATCCGTGTTCCTTTTCCTGCTGCCAAAATAATTGCTTTTAGTGCCATAGATTTTCAACTATGATAATATCATTGCCAAAATTGTCAAAAAAATTCGCTCGTAAATCAATCTCAAAAGTAAGGAATTTTCATGGAAGCCATTATCAAAGCCCACCACGTGAGTATTACCGAGCCTCTTCGTGTTTATGCCCAAAAAAAAATCAGCAAAATTGAAAAATATTTTGACCATATCCAAGATGTAACAGTCGAGCTTCATGTCCATGAAGTAGCTGAAGAACGCGTGAGACAAGAAGCTTCTGTGATCGTTCATGCATCTGGGGCTGCTCTAAAAGCTACCCATAAGACAGGCGATATGTATGCAAGCATCGATGGAGTCTATGACAAAATTGCAGCCCAGCTTAAAAAACACAAAGAAAAATTAAAAGCTTCCAAGCGAGAAGCTCACCAAAAACGACAACTTTCCTCCATCCTAGTCACCTCAAAAGAGCCTAGAAAAAAAACAAAAAAAGAACCCCTGTATGTCAAAAAACCCATGACCCCTGAGGATGCCGCTTCTTTGCTAGAAGAGAAGGCCGTTTCTTTTTTGGTATTTAAAAATTCTGACACCCTTGCCATCAATGTTATTTATCCAGACAAAAAAGGCGTCTTTTCTTTAATCGAAACAGAATAAGGAAGCAACCCTATGTCGATATATGCCCAATGTGAGCAAGCCTACAAGGCCTCTAAGGCATTGGCTGTTTTGCCTGCTTCACAACGAAATGCGGCCTTAGATGCCATGGCCACAGCAATTAGATCCAACATCGCTTCCCTGCTCTTGGCCAACCAGCATGATCAGATAGCGGGGAAACAAGCAGGCCTTAGCAAGGCCCTTATCGATCGTCTCGCCCTGACCGGTCCCCGACTAGAGGTTTTGGCTGACAGCCTATCTCTGATTGCCAGTCTTCCCGACCCCTTGGGGAAAACAATCGATGGCTGGACACAACCAAATGGCTTAGTCATCTCAAAACAGCGTGTGCCTATAGGCGTTGTCGCAATCATTTATGAAGCTCGTCCCAATGTCACAGCAGATGCCATTGCCCTATGTATCAAGACAGGAAACGCTGTGGTATTGCGGGGTAGTTCTATGTGTGAGCAATCCAACAAGGCACTGGCTTCTGTTTTAAAAACAGCGGCTATAGCACATGGAGTCTCGGGAGATGCGATCCAACTTTTGGAAGATGTTAGCAGAGATGGCATCGATGAACTGGTCAAGATGCGGCAATTTCTCAGCGTCGTTATCCCTCGTGGCGGTCATGCCTTGATCCAGCGTGTGGTGACCTCTTCTCTGGTACCCACAATTGAAACAGGTGTTGGCAATTGCCATATCTTCATAGACGATTCTGCTGATTTAAACCAAGCCATCCCCCTTGTTTTAAATGCAAAAACACAACGACCCTCTGTATGCAATGCCTGCGAAACCGTTTTGATTCACCAAGATATCGCATCTGCATTTTTACCACTTTTGGCCGCAGCCTTGGTCAAAGAAGGGGTTGAGATTCGCGGATGCCCTCAGACAAAACAGCTTTTACCAGATACCACATTGGCTGAAGAATCGGACTGGGCTACTGAATTTTTGGACCTTGTTTTGGCCATTAAAGTTGTCGCTTCCGTTGAAGAAGCCATTGATCACATTCACAGGTATGGCACCCACCATTCTGAGTCTATTTTATCCAATAACAAACGTCATATTGATCGCTTTGTTGCTCATGTGGATGCAGCAGCTGTGCTGGTGAATGCCTCTACCCGATTTGTAGATGGAGGGGAATTTGGGTTTGGGGCCGAATTGGGAATCTCTACCCAAAAACTCCATGTCCGTGGCCCCATGGGATTGGAAGCATTAACCAGCTACAAATACATTGTTCAAGGTGATGGGCATATCCGTGGCTAGTTATTAGGATAGTGAGCCCCTCTTCAATCTCGAAGAGCATCACTAGGGGTTTTGAAACCCCGTAAAGGTATAAGAACTGAAATGTAGGGATCTGTCCAGAACGGCCAAAATAGCCGCCACGAAGTGGTCAAAGATTCTGGACAGAGTCGCGAAATGGAAGTTAGG
>CAXNHA010000043.1:0-8094 GCA_964202165.1 Candidatus Marinamargulisbacteria bacterium
CTCAGAAACAAATGTATACAGATGGCCAATGCTTAACATCATCAAATCATGAAGATTTTTTTGAGAGATTTTGACAGACAATGCCGCCGGATTTAACCGAGCTCCTTCACAGACTGGGCAGGGTTTTTCTGTCATAAAACCTCGGAAGAAAGACCTCATATGTTCAGAGGTTGTTTGGATATACCGCCGTCTTAAGTTCATGATGACACCTTCCCAATGCTTGGCATCAACAGAAGGTGTAGCCTTATCCGTTCCATAAGGGTTGTGAAAAATAGGGCTACTTTGTCCATATAAAAAAATACATTTTTGGGCCTCTGTTAGTTGCGAAAAACTACGACTTAACGAAAACCCGTTCTCTTTGGCTAGTTTTTCAGCCGCTCTCCCGTAATAGGTGCCATCAAGGTTTAGTGCTTTTCCAGTGGCTATTTTTAGAGCAATATCAGGATCTTCAATGACAAGATCTGTATCAAAATCATAGCTATTTCCCAGTCCATTGCAGGATGCACACGCGCCTACAGGTGAATTGAATGAAAACAAACGGGGACTGATTTCTTCGATACTAATTGCACAGTTTGGACAACACAGGTGTTCAGAAAACAGATGGGTTTTCTCAGTATCTACATGATCGATACGAACCAATCCCTTGCTTTGACGAAGCGCTGTTTCGATAGACTCAAACAATCGGGTGCTGTTTTGTGGCGAAATGGCGAGTTTGTCAATCACAATTTCAAGGGTATGTTTTTTATTTTTCTCCAACGCAATAGGATCACTGAGGCGTTCTATCTTTCCGTTGACACGGATACGACTAAACCCACTCTTGCGAATCTGTTCCATAAAAGAACGGTATTCTCCTTTTTTTTCCCGAATGACTGGCGCCAAAATTAAGATCTCGGTATCCAATGGCCATTTGAGCAAGGTATCCCGTATTTCCTGAACACTTTGTTTTTGAATCAATTGACCGCATTGGTGGCAGTGTGGGTGTCCAATATTTGCAAATAAAATACGAAAATAATCATAAATTTCTGTTACCGTTCCCACCGTGGATCTGGGATTATGAGATGCTGATTTTTGGTCAATAGAAATCGCGGGAGATAGCCCATCGATGCTATCGACATCCGGCTTGTCCAATTTATCCAAAAATTGACGTGCATACGCAGATAGAGACTCCATATACCGGCGTTGACCTTCTGCATAAATGGTGTCGAATGCCAGAGATGACTTGCCAGATCCAGACAATCCTGTGAAGACGATAAATTGATGACGAGGCAAGGTGACCGACACATTCTTTAAGTTGTGAACACGGGCGCCTTTTACAAGAATGTGTTTTTGCATGAGACTTCCTTTATAAAATTTTGTAGCAATCGCAAGCCAGCAGGACCACTTTTTTCGGGATGAAACTGTGTCGCAAATACATGAGATGTTTGGATAGACGAAACAAAAGAATGTCCATAATCTGTTGTTGTACACACGCTATCTACCGAAGGCGTATCTACATAATAAGAATTGGCAAAATAGGCGTAAAGAGGATGAGCGATACCCTCAAACAATCCAGGTTTTTTATCTGTGACATGCAGGCGATTCCAACCCATATGGGGGACTTTTTGGGATAGGGAGCAAAAACGACGTACAGTTCCTGCCAACAAGCCCAAACCAAGATGCCCACCATCCTCTTCAGAAGACTCAAATAAAAGCTGAAATCCCAAGCAAATGCCCAACAGGGGTTTTTTGGAAAAAAAATGGTCTTTGATGGGGGAAACAAGCTGGCGAGATGTGAGGGTGGATAATGCAGATCCTATAGCGGCTTGGCCAGGAAGAATCAAAAGATCTGCTTGAGCAATATCTGAGGGATTTTGGCTAATTTTAGGCAATAGGCCACTATAGGCCAACGCCTTGGCAACACTTGCGAGGTTGCCTCCCCCGTAGTCCACAATAACAGCTGAGATCACGAGCCGATTATACGAGATGGAGACTCCTTCCGCCAATGGACGTTTTTCTACCATACTCGTACAATGAGCGCCCTGATGAAAGATCGCATTCCTCCCCATGATACCGAAGCTGAGCAATCTGTTTTAGGATCCATGATGATCTCAAAAATGGCCATATCTCAAGTGGTTGGCAATGTCCGTCCCGAGTATTTTTATCGCCATGCTCACGGCCATATTTACCGAGCCATTCTAGTGCTTTATCAAAAAAACGAACCTGTAGATCTCGTCACGGTGTCTTCCGAGCTCAAGAAAACAGGGGTGTTGGATGAAGCAGGCGGACGTACCTATCTGGCAGAAATTATCGAAAGCGTTCCCACCTCTGCCAATGTTCAAAAATATGCCAATATTGTGATCGAAAAAGGCTTGCTGAGAAAATTAATTGATGCGGGATCAGAGATTATCCGAGATGCCTTCGAAGATACCCAAGAGGTAAAGCAGGTATTAGAAACGGCTCAAAAAACCGTGATGGATATTTCCCGTGAACAGACTAGAGATGATTTTGTACACGTAGGCCCCGTACTCCATGATTTATTTGATACCCTCCAAACCATTCACACAAAAAAAGACCAGATTTTGGGAGTTCCTACGGGATTTCATGATTTGGATCAGCTCACATCTGGATTTCAAAAATCAGATCTTATTATTTTGGCAGCTAGACCCTCCATGGGTAAAACAACGTTGGCTCTCAATTTTGCAGCCTACGCCGCTGTTGTCAAAAAAATACCTGTGGCTATTTTTAGCTTGGAAATGCCAAAAGATCAGCTGGCCCTGCGGTTGTTATCCTCAGAGGCAAAAATGGATTCCAAGTTGATGCGAACCGCCAATCTCATGGACCATCAATGGAAAGATCTCAATCAGGCTTTTGGAAAACTTAGCGATGCCCCCATTTATATTGACGACTCTGCCGGGATTTCACCATTGGAATTTCGCGCAAAAACAAGGCGTCTTCAAATGGAAGCACCTATTGGCTTAATCGTGATTGATTATATGCAACTGATGAGTTTGGGGCGAAAAAGGATTGAAAATCGATTTCAAGAAGTATCTGAGATCGTGCGCGATATCAAGGCATTTGCCAAAGAATCCCAGATCCCAATTTTAGCGCTTTCTCAACTGAGTCGCGATGTGGAAAAACGACAAGACAAGACCCCTTTTCTCAGTGATTTAAGAGAATCTGGCGAAATTGAACAGACAGCTGATTTGGTGCTTTTTATTCATAGAGATGATTATTATGACCAAACACAACAACAACGGACCAGTCCGTGCAAACTTGTCATTGCCAAACAACGAAATGGACCTACAGGTACTGTTGATATTGTGTTTCGGCGTGATATTTCCAAATTTATGTCTGCCGAATCACATCCCGTAGCTATTGCTGGACAAGGTCCCATCTCTTTGTCATGAGATGGTTTGTTTTTGCCATCACGATCTTTGTGGTGTGGATAGGATGGCACCACATGATCACAGCAGAATCAGGCGATTTGATCTTACTCCAAGCAGATGGCATCTCTTTTGATGAACCAGCCTCTCGCCTTGTTGCCACAGGAAACGGCGTTGTTACATTTAGGGGTAGTCACTTATATTTTACAGATCTTGTTTACGATATCCGTAACGATCAATTGGATATTGAGAAAAAATTCAAAATTGTCTCCACACCAAACCAAACTATTTTTGCTCAAAAAATGCATTACAATATCAAAAAAAAAATCGGGCAAGTAGCCTCGCTAGATGCCCGAATAGAAAAAGCCTTTATCCGGGGTAATTCACTCACCGTAACACCCAATAAATTGCTCATTGGGCAGTCTGTCTTTACCACCTGCGACCTGCCATCACCCCACTACAAAATTGTGTCAAAAAAAATGGAGATCTATCCGGATATGGGTGTTGTTGCTTCTTTTGATAATCTTCTTTTCCTGCAAGGTATTCCCCTATTATGGCTTCCTGTTTATGTGTATGGAAGTGGCTCATACAATCCATTGAGCAGTCATTTTGCAGACACCTCTATCTTTCCTAGATTTGGGTCAAACCCGCGAGAGGGATCCTTTGTTAAGGGCGGTATGTCCTACCTGCTTTCTCCTGCCTCTATGGGTAGCATTGATCTTGGATATATGGAAAAAAATGGGCCGTACTGGGGTATTTCTCATCACCATACCCCCGATCCCCTACACCATATTACAGGCTACCTGCACAGCCTTGGGATGGAAGGATGGGATGGTGGCCTTGTCTATCAATGGGATTTTCTCACCTTGCCAAGAGTAAGTAGCCAGGCAGACCCTTCGACACTGCATCCGCTCAATCTTGGCAAGTTTCAACCCTCTCAACTAGGCACCGGTCAACTAACCTTCATGAGTCGGTTTAACGAACTTATCAATTATTCTCGGGTAGATCACAAGGCCCAAGCAGAACTCCTATTTCATAACATTTCAGTAGATAAAGATCGTTTTGTTGTAGAGACCACTTTCAAAGTAGGTCAAATAGGAGAAAAGACATTTGAAAATCGATACATTGACTCTTTTTGTGCCCAAAATGAAACAACCCTTGTGAGCAAGATAGATGTTGCTGGTGTCATACTGATTCCAGAGACCCATTATTATGGCAATTGGTATTCGGACAGGAATTGGCAACGGTTGATGGCAACGCTTAAGATGACCTTTAACACCTTCTGGGGAAACCCCTCTTTGGCCTATTCAAAGCGGCTCATGGGCTCTGGCGGATCCCCGTTTGAATTTGATCAACAATTTGCCTTTCAACATGATGAAGTGGGGTACTCTATTCAAGGAAAATGGGGGAGTCTTGAGTGCCAAATCTTCCAGAATTTTGACTTGGAAACAAAAAGATTTCGATTATCGACTATCTCTATTTCATCAGGGATTCATTGTTGGAAAACGATTTTTTCATGGGATACCCTGACAGGACAAGTTGGCTTAGGTGCCTCTCTTAATTAAAGCGCTCTCTCCTTGAAAATATGTATAAAATAATCTAGAGTCACTGAAATAAAGCTTAGGAGGTTTACTCAATGGTATCTATTTGTCGTACTCCCGAAGATGTTCTAGCTCTAATCTCTCAAGAGAAGATCGAAGTGCTGGATTTGCGATTTGTAGATTTTTTGGGTATTTGGCAACACGTATCTATTCCTGCAGCATCTGTTGACGAGGGGACTTTTACAGACGGGCTAGGGTTTGATGGATCTAGCATTCGGGGCTGGCAGGTAATTAATGAATCCGACATGTTGATGTTACCCGATCCGACAACCGCATTTATAGATCCTTTTTATGATCATCCTACTTTGGTGCTTATTTGTACCATTCTAGACCCTATCACAGGTCAAAATTATGCAAAAGACCCCCGACATATAGCAAAAAAAGCTCAACAATACCTACAGGCTTCTGGAATCGGAGATACTGCTTATATTGGTCCTGAGCCAGAGTTTTTTATTTTTGATGATATCCGGTTTGCTCAAAATGAGCACGAAGGGTACTACCACATTGACTCTATTGAAGGGAAGTGGAACACCGGACGTCAAGAAATGCCAAATCAAGGGTACAAGATTAGGCTTAAAGAAGGTTATTTTCCAGTTCCTCCAACAGATAAATTTCAAGATATCCGAAGTGAGATGATGCTAACGCTTCAAGAGCTTGGTATCCCTATGGAAGCCCACCATCATGAGGTGGCAACCAGCGGGCAATGTGAGATAGACATGCGCTTTGCCCCCCTATTGGAAATGGGGGATAGTATGATGAAATTCAAATACGTCATTAAAAACGTGGCCTATGCACATGGCAAAACAGTAACGTTTATGCCAAAGCCCTTGTTCAATGACAACGGCAGTGGCATGCATGTGCACTTGTCTATTTGGAAAGATAATACAAATTTGTTTGCAGGAGATGGGTATGGAGGTATGTCCCAAACAGCCATGTATGCGATCGGAGGGATCTTAAAACACGCGCCTGCTTTGCTTGCTTTTACCAATCCATCCACTAATAGTTACCGTCGGTTGGTGCCTGGATTTGAAGCACCTGTCAACTTGGCTTATTCTCGCAGAAATAGAAGTGCATCGATTCGCATTCCCATGGTTCATACATCCGAAAAATCCAAACGATTTGAATTCAGATGCCCAGATCCAAGCTGTAACCCCTACTTGGCTTTTTCTGCCATTATGATGGCTGCCCTCGATGGAATTTTGCATAAAATAGACCCTGGAAAGCCTTTGGATAAAGATATTTATGATCTTCCTCCTGAAGAATTGCTCAAGGTTGCACAAACACCGGGATCGCTGCGAGAGGCTCTTTGTGCTCTAGAAAAAGACCATGATTTTTTGCTTAAAGGGGATGTCTTTACAAAAGATGTGATCCAAACATGGATTGACTACAAGCTAAAAGCAGAGGTCAATGCTGTTGATTTGCGGCCACATCCTTGGGAATTTATGATGTATTACGATGTATAATGACAAAAAATAAAAGGGTTTAGATGAATATTTCTGTATATGACATAACCGTTTGTCAATTTGATAGGTCTCTCTCCCTCTTGTCACGATTGCTTGATAAAGCAGCTGTGTATGTAGCATCAAAAAAAATTGCTGATGCAACATTGTTGCAAACGAGATTGGTACCAGATCAATTTCCACTTTCAAAACAAGTACAAATTGCCTGCGACAATGCCAAACTCTGTATTCCTCGTCTCACGACACAACAGGCCCCTGTATTTGAAGATACTGAGACCAGCATTGACGAGTTAAAAGCACGTATTCAATCTACCCTTGATTTTTTGAGGAGCGTTCCTCAAGACGCATTCACAGCAGATAGCCTAGCAACCCGTACTGTGACATTTCCTTGGAGGCCAGGCCATTATCTAACAGCCTATGATTATGTGGTGCAGTATCTGTTGCCCAATTTTTATTTTCATGTGACCACTGCGTACAGTATCTTGAGAAGCTGTGGTTTGGAATTGGGGAAAACGGATTATATGAACTTACCTTGGAAAAGCGAGTAACTAGACAGCGATAGGAAACTTAATAAAGGGATCTGGGTCATAGCCCTGTAGCTCAACATCTTCAAACTGGATATCAAAAAAAGGTTTTTTGATAATTGTAAGGCGGGGGAGTTCTTTTGGCGTGCGCTGTAGCTGTTCTTTGAGACCTTCCATATGGTTGAGATAGATATGGGCATCCCCAAATGTATGAATCAACTCTCCCGCTTTAAGCTGACACTCTTGTGCAACCATCATTAACAACAACGCATAGCTGGCGATATTAAATGGGACCCCAAGGGCCACATCGGCCGACCGTTGATACAAGTGACAATCGAGCCTCCCGTTGACCACATAAAATTGAAAAAAGGCATGACAGGGTGCCAAAGCCATTTTGGGTAGATCGCTGACGTTCCATGCACTCACAATGAGGCGTCTCGAGTCTGGTGTTTTTTGGATATCTTGAATCACTTGTGCCAATTGGTCTACCGATTGCCCGTCTGCTGTTGACCAATGCCGCCACTGATGCCCATAAATGGGCCCCAGGTCCCCATTTTTGTCAGCCCATGCATCCCAAATGCTGGTATGGGGCTTGAGTCCATCGTGGATATTGGTATGACCTTTGATAAACCACAACAACTCATGGATAACACTATTGATGTATATTTTTTTTGTGGTGAGTAATGGAAACCCATCTTGGAGATTAAATCTCATCTGATACCCAAATACAGAAAGTGTACCTGTTCCTGTGCGGTCTTGTTTTTCTTCGCCGTTGGCAAAGATATGTGAAATAAGATCTATGTATTGTTTCATAAGAGTCGTTTGTGCATTATGAGGCAATCTCTTCTTTGGTTAATCCTGTTACCTCTATTATCTGATCCACGGGTATCCCGGAGGCCAACATCTTTTTGGCGATAGTAAGCCGTTCTTCTTCTTTTCCTTCTTCTTTTCCTTTGGCTAGCCCTTTGGCCAGACCTTCTTTTTTCCCTTTTTCCATGCCTTTTTCCATGCCTTTTTTCAGACCTTTTTCCATGCCTTTTATTTCTGCGGTGTATAGTATAGAAGCCTCGTCTCGTAGCCATTTGAGCCGGGCTTCATAGAGAATAAAGTCAGAGTCATCCATTCTAGTGGTCTCAAAAATATCCAT
>CAXNHA010000044.1:0-7911 GCA_964202165.1 Candidatus Marinamargulisbacteria bacterium
GGGACGTTGGGTATTGTGGGTGGGAGTACAGAATTGATGCCAACTCGGCCATTAAACTATCCCAATCCATTCAAGCTATCGACTGGGACGATGATAGGCTATTCGTTGCGAGAAGCGGTGGAGTTGGACTTGAGAATTTATACGGCTTCTGGAGCAGAGGTTTTTAGAAAAAACTTGCGCAAAAATGTAGATGAAGGGGCAAAAGCAGGATATAACAAAATCAATGTGACATCTGATTTTCTCAATAGGAGTTTGTCTTCAGGGGTTTATTTTTACATGTTTATCCATGATGGTAATGTTGTGGGAAAAGGAAAATTCACGGTATTGCCAGAGTAGATCTTACAAAGACAACAAGCCTTCCAAATCAGACTCTGTCAAAATTGGGATCTGAAGTTTTTCAGCTTTTTGTAGCTTGGATCCTGGATTGTTTCCGACAATTAAGTACGTTAAGTTTTTTGAAACACTGGTTCCAATTTCTCCCCCAAGGGATTTGATGGTCTCTTCTATCACAGCACGCGGTTGAGACAGTGTTCCTGTGATTAAAAACGTTGATCCAGATAACCGGCCACTTGGACGATGGATGTCTTGAGGGCAAACTCCTGCTTCTCGCAGAGCCTGTACCAGGTCAATAAACGAGGCAGATCGACAAACTGTATAGAGTAACGATGCAATTTTATGCCCAATCTCAGGAACCTCTAGCAAAGACTCAACAGTGCTTGATAACAGCATGTCAAATGTCTGAAAGTGATGAGCGAGTAACTCTGCTGTTCGTTTTCCAATAAAAGGAACCCCCAATGCAAAAATAAAGCGGTCTAGAGAAGGATTTTTGCTGTTTTGAATAGCCGTTATAAGATTGTGAGCTGACTTTTCTCCCATACGATCCAGTTGAGACAATTGGGCTTCGGTAAGGGTGTAAAGAGAGGCTATATTTTGGATATGGCCAGAGTCCAACAACTGGTCAATGATGGCATCGCCAAGGCCATCGATATTCATGGCATCTCGAGATGCAAAATGCCATATCTTGGCTTTCAGTTGGTCTCGGCAAGCAGGATTGATACACCGGTGAGCGACATCAATGTCAGAGGAGACAACAGGATGCTGGCAAGAGGGGCACTCAGAGGGCATCACAAATGGATGGCTAGATGGCCCACGTTGAATACTTCTCACAATTTCAGGAATCACGTCGCCTGCACGTTGAATAAGAACGGTATCTCCAATCTGAATGTTTTTTCTGTTGATATCGTCTAGGTTGTGTAATGTTGCACGATGCACAACAACCCCTCCTACTTGAACGGGAGTTAAGATAGCCACGGGGGTTAATACGCCTGTTCGGCCTACCTGTACAGAGATAGCTTCGAGATATGTCGTGGCTTGTTCGGTTTTAAATTTATGAGCAATGGCCCATCGAGGTGCTTTTGCTGTTGTGCCCAATTGAACCTGGATATCTAGCTGGTTGACTTTGACGACCGCCCCATCAATGTCCCAGTCGTACTGATGCCGTTTGGATTCTATCAACAGGCAAGCGTCCCAGATGGCGTCAAAAGACTCACAGATAATGAGTTCGGGAATAACAGGAAGCCCATACGCTTTTAGCTGAGCAATCGTATCAGAATGGGTAGATAGGACGTCCAGAAATCCTTGATAAATAAAGACGCTGAGAGGTCGTTGAGCCGTCATTTTGGGATCGAGTTGTCGCAGGGATCCGGCGGCGGCATTTCGAGGGTTTGAAAATTGGTTTTTTATAGCGACAAAAGCAGATTTTTTGATAAACACTTCTCCCCTGACTTCAAGGTCAATTGGAGCTGGAAGCGTCATGGGTAAGTTTCGGATAGTACGGATATTTTGGCTAATCAATTCTCCAGTTTTGCCATCTCCGCGGGTAGCCCCATGTTCAAATTCACCTTTCCGGTAGTGAAGAGCCACAGCAAGGCCATCGATTTTTGGCTCAACCGTGAAGATGGGCTTAGACGGAGCACTCTCTTTTAAAACCCGTGTATAAAATGCAAGCAAAGAGGCTTTGTCAAAGCTATTCCCAAGAGACGGTAAGGGCTGAGAATGCGTGAAGGGCTCAAAGCCCTTGCTGGGTTTTGCTCCAACACGTTGAGTCGGAGAGTTTGGGTATATAAGAAGAGGATTCTTAGATTCATAGTCAAGAAGTTGGCTGTACAAATCATCATATTCTTTATCCGAAATCAATGAGGTAGAGGTGTTGTAATAGGCATAGGCATAGCGATTGAGGGTGTGAACTAGCGACAGATACGCCTCATGACAATCACTCATCGGTGTAGCACCTGTGTAACCCACATAATGTAAGAGGTGAATGGCTTTAACAGCAGTTGTGCCAATAGGCCCGTTCCTATCAATTTTCCGATCTGCAGAAAAAAGACAGTGGATCGCACATCATTTTCTGGTCTAATAGCATGGTAGGCCTGATCGGTGATGCGTGCACCAGTTGGATCAACAAACAAGGTCAGCATGATCGTCGCAAGCCCGTTGACGATGCCAGATAATTGATTGGCAGTGGATCTGAATTGCGGCAAATAGGCACCCGCCAAAAGTGAGCACAACACGCCGATAGTATAAATCGACGTGACACCCATATTCAGCCACAAAAATCCTTTTGGCAATGTCTTCCAAGACAATGTCTTTAAGGCAGACAACCGAGGTGCTCGCATGTGAGCAAGGATAGTTCTTAAAGAAGATGGGGAGATGGCCTTTACCATGAGCAGCGGTAACGAGCCCGAGTGTAAAAATTTTTGAATGGCTTTTTGAAAAATACGTACAGCAGAAGGTGTCAAACACATGCCGATAAATGTACCTAAAAATCCAAAGAAAATAATCAATCTAAAGGATAGTTCAAGGTGTGCAAGAGCAGGATGGTGTTGATGCAAAACGGTGGTGTCAACCATGACCCCAAGCAACGGTGCCTGCATCATATTGGACAATCGGGATACGAGTAGGGTACTGGTTACAAAAGACATGGCAATAGCAATGTTGCGTGTGCGAACACCAGATAGGCGCATGCTATAGGCGAGCGTTTCAGACAGGTGAATTAAGAATGTAAAAAAACAAATCCAAAGCAGGGTATATGTCATAAATGAGGGGTGTCTTTCAAGCTGATGTGGATGGCATCGACTTCTTTGATATAGGCAAAATTAATGTCGAGACATAAGGATCTCAATAGCTCTGGTTCGAGTGGTTCAAACAACTCAATGCCAAGGTAAACAATGCAAGAGGATTCGCTCCAAAAAGCATGAGACCTATTTTCCTTGATAGGTAGGCTTGGCACTAGTCTATCTTGGGAGGCATACGTCAGGATGCGTTGCCACAAAAGCATTTCTGAGTATGATACGTCGAGATGCTCTATCAGCAGGTGAATGCACAGCGTTTCGGATGATGAAGGGATCGATTCTTCTGTACAAAAATGGGACAGGGGTGCCACAAAAGAAACAATGCTACTTCCTTGAATGCCAAACAAAGCGTCAGCCCAGTTTTGTTTTGGAGAAAATGCATGAAAAGTGGGTGGATGCTCAATAAAAAAACTCTTCATAATGTTGATAAGGCACCCGTGGTTGCTTGTCTGCAAAAAAACGTGTTATATTGGGGCCAATTGCCTTTGCTATTTTTATTATTATTTTGGAGGATATTATGGCACACACAGCCAGTCAGAAAAAGGATGTCATTGAAAAATTTAAGAGCCATGCATCAGATACGGGTTCGTCAGAGGTTCAGATTGCTTTGTTAACTCAACGTATCAACCATTTGGTAGAGCATCTGAAAATTCACAAAAAAGACCATCATTCTAGAAGAGGACTGCTAATTTTAGTAGGACAAAGACGCAGACTTTTAAAGTATCTCCGACGAAAAAGTGAAGAGAAATTTATAGAAATTTCCCAACTCCTTTCTCTAAGAGTAAAAGAATAATTTCCCCTCACTTATCAAAGGATATCGCATGTTAAATAACAAAGTGGCTTCTCTTGCTACCCTAGCAGGAAGAGAAGTAGAGATCAGTACAGGTGTGATGGCAAAGCAGGCAAATGGTTCAGTCGTTTTGACATGTGGGAATATGGTTCTATTGGCAACAGCTGTTATGTCAAAAGCGCCGAGAGAAGGAATTGATTTTTTTCCTCTCATGGTAGAGTACCAAGAAAAAATGTATGCTTCTGGAAAAATCCCGGGAGGATTTTTTAAGCGTGAAAACAGGCCTTCTGTTGGAGCTACGCTTATTTCTCGGCTCATTGATCGTCCTATAAGACCCTTGTTCCCAGAGTCATTTTTTCATGAGATACAAGTGGCGGTTGCTGTTTTATCGTATGATGAAACGTTTTCTCCCGAACCATTTGCCATTATAGCGGCATCTGTTGCATTGAGTGTGTCGGATATTCCCTTTCAAGGCCCTGTTGGGGCTGCCGTTGTTGGATGGAAAGACGGACAGTATCTGGTAAATGCGGGATATGAAGAGATGCGAGATAGCACCCTCAATATTATCGTAGCAGGTACAGCTGATGCGATCTTGATGGTAGAGGCAGGGGCGTTAGAGGTGTCGGAGGATGTTATTATTGGGGCAATTGAACTGGCCCATGCTCATATCAAGTCTTCTGTTTCGTTGCAGGAGAGCCTGGTGTCAAAGGCTGGAAAACCTAAAGTTGAGGTCAACATTCCCGTAAGAGATGCTGAATTGGTTCAAGTCATAGAAAAACTCGTTGGAGATTCGATAGATCAAGCAATGGCATTTGGGGACAAGGAAAAAGTAGATGCTTTTCTAGCTGATTTAGAAAAAACTGTTTTTCAAACATGTGTTGATGAAAACGAAACTAATAAGCAGGCTGTAAAAGCCATTTATGCGAACTACAAAAAGAAAAAAATCAGAGAAACGATTATCCTTAAAAAAAGACGTCCCGATGGCAGGTGCCTGGATGAAATCCGTCCGATAGAATCCGAAGTGGGCGTACTGCCTTCTGTGCATGGATCAGCCTTATTTACCCGAGGCGAAACCCAAAGTTTGACTTCGGTTACCTTGGGCACCGCGGACGACGAACAAATAGAGGACGGATTGGCCGAATCTTCTAGAAAATCTTATTATTTTCATTATAATTTTCCGCCTTATTCAGTCGGAGAAATCGGCTTTTATGGGCGTACAGGAAGGCGAGAGCTAGGGCATGGTGCGTTGGCAGAAAGGGCGTTGGTGGCGGTATTGCCAGATAAAGATGCCTTTCCTTACACCGTGCGATTGGTTAGTGAGATTTTAGAGTCCAACGGGTCCTCTTCCATGGCATCTGTATGTGCAGGTTCGCTGGCCTTGATGGATTGTGGGGTTCCCATTACCTCTTCGGTATCTGGCATTGCTATGGGGTTGTTACTCGATGAAAATGAGTATGTGGTGTTGTCTGATATTCAAGGGTTAGAAGATCATTACGGAGACATGGACTTTAAGGTAGCGGGGACTATTTCTGGTATCACTGCCCTGCAGTTGGATATTAAAGTCAAGGGATTGTCCCAAGATATTTTGATAAAAGCATTGTCTCAGGCAAAAACGGGACGGCTTCATATTTTATGTGAAATGAACAAACAACTGGCCCATCCTCGCCATATTGTATCTCCCAATGCTCCTAAAATAGAAATGATTCACATTCCTCCTGATAAAGTAGGGATGGTTATTGGGAGTGGAGGAAAGACCATTCGGAAGATTGAAGAGGACACAAAAGCATCGGTGATCATCTTAGATGGGACATCTGGACAAGTCTGTCTATCTGCCCGTAATCAGCAGGATTTAGATGCGGCAAAAGCAATCATCTTAAGCCTTATTAAGGAAGTGGAGGCGGGGGATGTCTATCATGGGAAAGTAACAAAAATTATGAATTTTGGTGCATTTGTAGAGATTCTTCCTGGCAAGGAAGGATTGGTGCATATTTCTACTTTGTCTAAAAAAAGAATAGAGCGGATAGAAGATTATCTGTCCGTAGGACAGGCGTTTTCCGTAAAGGTTAAAGAAATTGATAGCCAACATAGAATTAATTTGGTGCCTTTGGAGCCGTTTGAGAGCTAGTTTCTTTTTTGGGATTATTTTCTTATTACTGGGATCCTTTGTATGGGGGGAGGATTGTTTTCTTGATTTGCAAGAACGCGTCAATCGGTCTGTACCAGTAGAGCTCAAGGAAAAAGTTTCGATTGCCTTTACAGACTTGGTAACGGGCAAAAGCATAGGGATTCATGATAGACAAGCTGTCAATCCTGCCAGTGTTATTAAGGTCCCAGTGATGGTAGAGGTCTATCTACAGGCAAAGCGTGGCGTCTTTCGTTTTTCAGACACAATCCAGCTGAAGAAAAGTGACAAAGTATGGGGAGCAGGGCCTTTGTTTGGATGTCCTGTGGGTCAGCGTTTTACCATTCAACATTTGGTGGAATGCATGATCCATTACAGCGACAATACAGCAACAAAAATGCTGATTGATTTTTTGGGAAAAGGCAATATCAATATATCCATGCGACGGCTTGGATTGCAGCAGACAGTGATTGGAACCAGTAATTTATTAAAAGCAGAGGGGCTTAACTTTTCCTCTCCACGGGATATGAATTTGCTACTCAGCAAGATCTCGAGAGGAGAGGTTGCTTCCACTACTGCTTGCAATGACATGATCTTGCTCTTATCCCAGCAGAAATACCGATGGGGTATCCCAAAGCCTATTCCAAAAGAGATCTTGGTCGCAAACAAAACAGGAACATTAGATGGTATCAAGCATGATAGTGGACTTGTTTTGGCGGATCATGCGCCATATGTATTGACGGTATTTACCACCCATATCCCTTCCATGTATACAGCGATGGGAATCATTGCTAAAATTTCTGAGGAAACATACCTTTGGAGTAAAATCGCACATTAGATAGAATAAGGAGGTTAGGTGTTTATGAGCAAGCGTGTAGGTAAACAGTTTTTGATAGGTATCATGGTTGTAGTTGTGGTGCTGGGATCTGGTTTTTTAGGGTTTAATTTCAAAAAAAATGTTGTGGCCTCTATCGGGGGCGAGGTGATTACCCAAAAAGATTTAGAAGAACGTATTAAGAGCTACCCTGCTCAATATGCGGGTGCATTTCAAAAAAAAGAGAACAAAGTCAGAATCCTCAATCAGATGATTGATGAAAAAGCAGTAGCACTTGCTGCAAAAAAACAAAAAATTCACAAGACAGAAGAATACAAAAAACAGCTAGATCAAGTACAACGACAATTGTTGGTAACCCTTTTTGTTAGAGATTATATTGAGAAAAAAATTATAGTGACAGATGCAGAGGTGGTGCAGTTTTATGACAAAAATCCCCGTCAATTTCAAGCTGCGGAACAACGACGTGCACGCCATATTTTGGTAAAAACAGAATTTGATGCAAAAGAAATTCTCAGACGTTTGAAGCAAGGCGAAGCGTTTGAAGTGCTTGCCAAAGAGAAGTCGATTGATCCCTCCTCTGCCAATGGAGGAGATCTGGGTTGGTTTTCAAGAGGGCAGCTGGTGCCAGAGTTTGAGCAGCCGGTGTTTAGCATGCGAGTGGGAACGGTTTCGAGTGTCATTAAAACCCCATTTGGGTATCATGTGGTGCGACTAGATGATATGAGAATGCGTCAAAAATTAGAGTTTAGTATGGTAAAAGCACAAATAAAAGAGGCCTTGCTTTCTGAAAAAAAACGAACGCTGATGATGACCCAGTTATCAAAATTGAAAAAAGACTTTAAGGTAAAAATAAATCTAGAAAAACTCTAGATGAGAGAAAAAAAATCACAGGAGACCGTCACGTATCGATGTTATGCCAAGCTCAATCTTAGCTTAGACGTATATCCTCCTCTTGTATCTGGTTATCACCCGATCCATGCTATTTTTCAGTCAATTTCTCTTTTTGATGAGCTACATATCCAGCCTGTTGATG
>CAXNHA010000045.1:0-7873 GCA_964202165.1 Candidatus Marinamargulisbacteria bacterium
TCAAATCAGCCTAAGCTTAGGCTGATTTGGAATAAAGGGGGGCTTTTTTGTTTGATAAGGAGTCTGATATGCCAGAACGTTTTTTTATAGATACAACACTTTTGAGTGATGTGAGCATTCAAAGAAAGAATGCGCCATCTGAAAGCTATTCTTTTGAGATGGGAAAGTATATCGGTCAAAAAAGTTTTTTTAATGAACTCAGTCGTATTCAGGATGCCATTACTCACGATCAACCTCTGGAGATTTTTACAGGAGAAAAAATCGCGTTTAATTCTTTGTCTGGCTCTCTTGCAGGCACACTATATCTTCAAGAGGTTGAATCTGCTCAAAGTGCCTTTGTGGGTATTGCTCAAAAAGGGTTGGACATGGAAATCCAAGTCCTCACCTCTCGTCCTACGTAAACAGGAGATGTCATCATGCAAGATATAGGTTACTCCCGTTCACTTATCGAAGGAAACAATGCCACTAAGGTGCCTCTTATTTACGATTTTGCGTATGGAGATTTTTTGGCAAGTCAAACATTTTTTGATGAGCTAAGTCGTATTCAAACGGCGATGGTACTTGCTGGAAAAGTAACGCTAGGAACGGGGCTGGAGGTATCCATGGACGATACCGGCGGGCTCATGGCTCTTCAGATGTATATGGAAACGCTTAACACCAAAAAAGAAGCAGCAAGTGGCCTCTCTAAATCGGGGCTTAAATATGAAAACAAATGGTGGACACTACAATAATCCATCCCTGATCATAAAAGGAGATCGCTCATGGCAGATCTAGAATTCTCAGAACCAAAACCCTTTCCTTTTCCCATGAGGATGGACCTTAGAACGATTAAACAATGGGACTTGGAGATAGACCCTTCTGCGGATGGGCTATCTTTTGAAAAAGTCTTCCAGAAGATGACCGATACTCAAAAAGCCAATGTGGTCGCCGCTCGCGAAATACAAGGCATTTATGAGGGGGCCTCTTTTCTGCCAAGAGAAGATTTGGCAAGCATCGAACAAACAGGGACTACGTTTAACTTTGAAGATGTAGCCAGCCCCACCTACGTCGACTATGCCGCCGCCTTAAAAAAAATAGATAAAAAAGATAAGGGATTAGAAGAAGATCTTTTTGGAAAAAATGCGACGTCAGAAGCCCAGGAAAATCCTGGTGCAGGCAACACGATGGCCCACAATCTCAGTTTGCTCAATGGGATAACCACCAACCCTTTTAAAAAAGAAGACACCAAAAATTACAATGCCTTTCTGAATAGCCCTTATTACAAGGACCTCCATACCAACATGCAATCTCCGAGGCGAATTTTGCAAAAATTAGATCCTCAGTTTTGGAAAAAAATAAATGACGCAACAAAACAAGCCACCACCTATGGGTTGTCTTCTCAAACCATACAAGGTGCAGCGGATCCCTTTTCAGACAACAAGGGCTCTATCAATACGTTTGATGTCCAAAATAATTTTCACTCCACCTTATCCTCCAAAGCGTGGAAAGGATGGGATGCATCTCTTGTATTTGGATTTTTAAACCGTGCTTGGGAATCTCGTACCCGTGTCGAAAATATCTTGCGGGAAATGGTGGGAAATGCCAAAGACCTTCCCTCAAAAAATGATCCGAACATCTCGCAACCCGTCATGGACCATGTTGAAAATTGGTGGCAAAAAACAGGCTCCCATCTTGAAGAAAGTGCCTTGTTGCCATTTGCCTCGCTTGCCTCTATTGCTCCTGCTATGTCCAAGTTTATGGACTGGGGAAATTGGGGCGATAACCCCTTGCAACCCTCGGCCTCCGGATTTAGAGAAAAAATAGTCTCGGACTATCTCGACTATGCCAACTTTAATTATGTTTCTACTCAATTTAAAAATAACCGTCCCGTTGTTGCTCAAGACTTTGCATTTGACAGTCAAGCTGAAGGAGATCGCATTTTTCAGTCGCTTGTGAGTAAAAATTGGATTAGCTCATCGGGCATGGTTAGCCCAACGCTTACCAGTACCGCCTTAGATGCACCCCTTGGACTCGGGTTTGCCAGCGACAAAGAACTTCGTATTAGAAAAATCTTAAAAGAAGCACTGATTGGTGATCTTAGCCTTGAATTTCAAGATCAGTCTTTGGTCAACGGCAAACAACGGTACAACTTTAAACTCAAGGGATCTGACGGTCAAAGTCGAGATCTCATGGATGTTGTTGGCTTGATTGGAAAGGGGAAAACTGCGTTTGAAAAAATGCAAAACACACAATTGGCTTACGACTATCTCATGACCATCAACCGATCTCTTACCCATGGGATTCCTGCCACCACTTCCCAAGGAGATGCGTTGGCCTATCGGGTGGTGGATAAAAAAATTGAAGTTGTCGCCTATCCTTCTGCTCAGTGGGATGAGTGGAGCACCTCTAATCAAAAAATCGGCTGGCAAACAATTGAAGACAAACCTGCCTCTATTCAATTTAATTCGTTACAAGAGGCCACCGACTTCAAAGATAAGATCCGCATGCTAACTGCACTGATCGAGCCTCTTGCTGTGATGTTCTCCCCCGATGAGAACAAGGCAAAAGGAATCCCTGTTTTGGTAGACAATTCTCAATCTACTACCCTCGAAAATCCTGCGTACCACGTCCAAGAAGACCTTTCTTTTTCGCCAGAGTTTTTTGATAGCACGACTTGGAAACAAGCATCCAAGGATATCACCCTAAGAGTCGGCGAAACGCTTCAGAATAGAATTATGCAACGCACCATTGGCAACAAGACGTTTAGAGATCGTCATACAGAAAAAATCGAAGAGTACAAGACAAAAAAAGAAGATTTTGAAGACGAAGCCGCTCGTCAAACACTTCGAGAAAAAGAAGAGGCCACTCTCAGACACGAAGAAGAAATGAAGCAAGAAGCCATCCGAAAAGCAGAAGAAATGCGCCTCAAACAAGAAGAGCTAAAACGCCAAGAAGAAAATCGTGCAAGAGAGCAAGCTGAAAGTGCATCGTCATGACACGTGATTTTAATGCCGTAGATACCGAGCATGGCGACTCCGTTCTCCAAAGTGCTTATTACAAAAAACTTCAAAAAGAGCTCAAAGAACGCACCAGCTCTCAACAATCTCAGCAACAACGCCATCAAGAAGAGTCTCTTGTAAAAAAGGCTGAGCCTGTCCAAAAATCAGCTCCTTCTCTCAAAAACACACTCAAACAATTTGAAGACACGGTACAAGTCAGCTCTTTTGCTTGGCAAGATACGGAAGGTGATCCCCACCTCACCTCTCAGGCGTCTCCTAGCCCCCTATCCGCTGTCAATCTCCATACAGATGAGACGCCTATCTTTCGCATGTTTGGTATAAAAATCGACTTTTCTAGCAAAGTAACCCAGCTCCAACAACAATTTATGCAATTGGTTGTTCAATCCCGATCTTCCAATTTTTTTATTGGCAAATTTGCTCAATTTAAGCTCGGGGTTGTGAGCCAATTGTTGGGATACATTGGGGTTTCGTTGGATATTATGGAAGGCCTCAAACAAAAAGCGATTGCAGGGGCAGTATCTGAAAACATTCACCTCATGTCTGAGAATATATACAGTCTAGAACTCACCGAGCTTTTGCACGGCACCTCAAAAAAAACAAAGAAAACAATATCAATGTTTAGAGAAGTTGAGCGTCAACTCATGGCTCAGATGGTAGCGTTGGGTAAGCCCGATTATTGGAAACCCATTCGCCTTTCTGAAGAGAGACTACGGCAGTGCAAACGTATTCAAGATGAATTTAACAAGGACTATCATGATCTTAGCTACCAACTTGACTTCTACCGTATGAGAGGATAACCCATGGAAAGCTTCATTACAGACGTGGGACAAGACTCTGTATCGGTATTGGCATTACATCAGAAAATTCAAAAACTAGAGTCCGTCTTAAAAAAAATAAAAAACCGTATTGAGCTTCGGGAAAAAGAATTTAAAAAATGCTTGGATACGATCAAGCCATCTGAAAGAAAATTGATAGAAAAAGGTCTCAATCTTTACAAGTTGCAAGAAGAAAATCCTATTACATAGTGTTTTAAAAAAAAGGAGCCCCCTATGAGTTCAGGATCCCCTTCTATTCAATCATCTGATGGCATGATGGCCAACCCGTCATCTGAAGAAGCCTCTAAGGCTTTGTCTCAATTGATGAAAGACCTAACAGAAGACCCCACTAAGCAGAAAAACAAGACCAGCCTGTACAAAGAAGAAGCCAAACAATATGACACTAGCAAACCCCTATCTGTATTGTCTTTGGACTCTAAATCTTCTCCCAAAGATATTGCCGACAGGTATACCGAGAAGTTGGCCAATTCTAGTCTCATCCAAGCGCAACTACAGACAAGTGCTGATCTTAAAGCCCAAGCACAAACAATGGTGGGGCAGGTTTTGAAGCAGGGCCTACATGAAAAAAATATGGATACGGCCCTTCTCAGTCAAGCTGGTGCGACAATAGGGCATCAATCTGATCCTGCTGTTCAGAAAACAAAACGGTCGGAAACAGATATTTTTTTGGATTTTCTAGATGAAAAATCCACAAAAGACCAACCCACCACCACCCTCTCGCAAGCATCAAAGATCGGGCTTGATGCCAACAAAAGCCAACCCCTGTTTCTTGCCGAGGATAAACAAGCCATTCGACAAGCCCTCCATCAGTATATGTCCTCATATGCAGACTCTCTTATCACACGTTCTCCCAAGAAAAAACAAGAAGCCACCACGCAACACGACACCTTGAAAACACTGAGTATTCCGCCACAAGTTGTCCATAATATCCGCAACAATGTTCAGCGCATGGTTCAAAAAGATATGCGCCAGAAGGTCAAACAAGGGTTCTTGGAGTTTGCGATGTCTTACTCTTCCAAAGGCATCGACCTCTCTGTCATCGGACAAAATAAAAAATTTAAAGCTCTAGAAAGTCTAGCAAAAGAGATGGGTGCTATTGGTGAGGACTCTTCGGAATTAAACGACTTAAAAAGTCAGGCCCGAGGAGAACTCTCTACAATGGTTGCCAATGAATTGGACAAAACAATGGTGAGTGCTCAAACACAGTCTAGTTCAGCTACCGACTTGATGAAGGCCTTTGATCAATTTAATGATTTGGTAGGTGTTGCAAAATTTGATTCTGGCTCCTACATGAAGCAGTTTAGAAAAAAAATGGAAGATTATGGACTCACTTATTTTGCCAGTCCTGTCGCTCAAGGCCAATTGGATACGGAGTCTGGATCATCTGGGCAAAAAAATAAACAGCCATTTGAATATGAAACAGAAATCGAAGCCGTGGAAGATAAATTGCGAACAGCCTTGATGCGATCCTATACATCATCAGGGGATTTAAAAACATCCATCCAAAACCGTCTAGACATTCTAAAATGCAAACGAAAACTAGGAGAAATCGGAGATCCTTCGGCACAAAGAATGCAAGATATTCAGGCTGAAGCAGAGTCTCTTGCAAAAATAAAACTCATGGATTTGCTCAAAGAGTCTTTTGAAGAACGAGCGACGTTGTTGGATCACAAAGGCCCCAGCTATCTTCTCATAAGAAAAAAAATGAAGATGGCTCTTTCTGGACTTAAAAAGCTAGAGGTACGGGTCAGCAAAGATGCCATTACGCATCTCAAGCACCAGGTCAACAAAAATATCTTTGGGGTTTTACGAGAAGAGTTTTTAAAGATAGACGCTTACGCAACAAGCAATCCGACAAATAAGGGATTAAAACAAAAACGCAATGATTACCTCACAATTTTAGAACGGCTCAAATCCGAATCCTCCATCCAAGAAGACATTTACCCCTCTATGTTTCAAAAAACAACACCCGAACAGACAGAAAACCATATCGTAGAAGCGGCATGATCCAGGCACTTAACCCCCGTATCCGCTACGGATTGGATGAGTTTACCCATTTTTTATCAGTGTTGGGCAATCCCCAAAAGCAGTTACCCTCCTGTATTCACATAGCCGGCACCAATGGCAAAGGGTCCACCCTTACTTACCTCGCTTCTGCCTTACAAGCCATAGGATTATCGGTAGGCACGTACACCTCTCCTCATTTTATAAGCTATACCGAGAGGATATGTATCAATCAAGATCCCATCTCACAAGAACAGTTTGACCACTTGCTTTTGAAACTTCAAGCAGTACCAGGTGCCAGCCGATTGACAGAATTTGAAATCCTGACAGCCCTTGCTTTTCTTTATTTTTCTACCACAAAACCCCTCGATATTGTCTTGTTTGAAACTGGACTTGGAGGGCGTCTTGATGCCACCAACGTGATCGACCCTTTATGTGCCATCATTACCCGTATTGGCTGGGACCACTTGGCTATTTTGGGTCATACGCTAGAAGATATTGCCAGAGAAAAAGCGGGCATTATCAAGCCAACCAAACCTGTCCTCACCCTCTCTTCTCACTGTGATTGCGTCAGAGATATTTTTAAAAAAACAGCCTCTTCCCAACACGCCCCCATCCGATGGGTTTCTCCAGAGCCCAGCATTCCAGCTCATTTTAAGATGAACACTATCTATCAAAGGGAAAACCTTGCCCTCGCCAAAGAGGCCTTGTCTTTTTTTGAAAACGGGCACTCAGATGCCGCCAAGACAGGGCTTGCAGAGGCTCAGATTTGGGGTCGGTATCACCGATTCTTTTATGGCGATCATTGTATTGTGGTGGATGCCGCCCACAATCCAGATGGGATGCAACAATTGCTCAAACAGCTTGACTACGATTTTCCAGATCAGCCCCTTACCTTTATGGTTGGCTTTTACAACCAAAAAGATGCCGTGGCCATGATGGCACATCTCATTCCCTTTCTTAACAAAAGCGATTCGACAATGGCTCTATGCGAATTTGATCCCTCGTTGTGTTGGACGTACAACAATCTACACGCGCTATTTCCCACCCTCCCTCTCACCTGTCTCTCGTTAGAGACTGTCAAGCAGTTTCTCGTAGATCTTTATCACAGGCCCAAGCCGGGGGTGACCGTTATCACCGGCTCTATTTACTATATTGCTCATTTTAAAGAGATGTTGTCGGCATCTGCGACATTATGATTTTTTACCCACCCTGCGGTTTCTATTTCAGTTTTTGGGATGTGTGACAACTGTTTACATTGTCAATAGTTGTGGAATATACTGGATGGGGTCGGGTGCTCCTATAGTGAGCTCGATATGGTCTGCCCAGCCTGACATTAAAACGGATCGTGAATGCACGATCGGAGAGCGCTTCTTGGTGAAACCAAGGGCGCTCTTTTTTTTCTTCATTGAGGAAACACCTTTAGACCGGATACTCCACCATTGGTATAAAAATGTGATCTTATTGCCTCAAAAGCAAGATTATTTTCATGTGGCTTCATCACATGCCGTGCTGAGGGATGTGCGCACAAATCTGCGAGCTGAATTCCTGCAATATTTTGACGTTTGTCATGAAAACTTAAGGGGCAAATCAGTTTTTGAAAACGCTCGCCTGAGTTGTAGGTAGTTCCCTGAGTAGTTAGGTGATAGAAGCTAGCCCGAAGTTCATTGTCTTCATTTTTCCCTCTTGCCTCAGCAATAACGGGCAAACAGTTTCCCCTTTCTTTTTCCATAAAATTGAGAACACGCTCAAAACTATATTCCAAAGCAATGTCATATGGGTTTTTTGCATTATTTCCATACTTTTCTACATACGGGATCTTTTTAATCGCCGTAACAAAAAGTGTGTAGGGTAAATTGGTCATTAACCCACTGAGTTCGCTCATAAACGTAACCGCCCAAACAACCGCATACTATCCAATTCTATGAGAGGAGCGGTAAGAGATTAGGAGAGGTGGCCTTTAAAGAGTTGAGAAGGAGGGATGTAAAATTGGGTGGCCAAAACCCAGTAGAATTGGCTTCCTCAATTTCGACA
>CAXNHA010000046.1:0-7794 GCA_964202165.1 Candidatus Marinamargulisbacteria bacterium
TCATGTTACCATCGCAGATGTGATACCAGATCTGACTCAGGACCGCATGACTGAAGAGTGCGGTGTTATGGGTATTTTTAATAGCAAAGAAGCTTCCAAGCTATGTTATTTGGGACTTTATGCACTCCAACACCGTGGCCAAGAAAGTGGCGGAATTGTCACCAGTGATGGGGGTCATTTTTACGCGGTTAAGGGCATGGGCTTGGTTTCTGATATTTTTAACGAGGCTAATTTGGCTCATTTAAAGGGGACTTCCTCCATAGGGCATGTTCGTTACTCCACAAGTGGCTCAAACAATCCCAACAATATCCAGCCTCTCTACTCCAAAACATCAAAAGGCAAAATTGCCCTAGCTCATAATGGCAATTTAACCAACGCCAAAACGCTATACCAATCGTTTAAATCCAGGGGTGCATTGTTTCAATCGACTGTTGATTCTGAAGTGATTTTGCACTTAATTGCCCATTCCACGCATACCCAGCTTATGGATACGCTAAAAGACACGTTTTCCAAGATCAAAGGTGCTTTTTCTATTACCCTACTGGGCGAAGGATTTTTGGTTGCTGCACGGGATACGTATGGATTTCGTCCCTTGTCTTTGGGAAAGTTGCCCCAAGGGGGTTATGCCGTAGCATCCGAAACATGTGCCTTTGATTTGATTGGGGCTGTCTATGAACGAGAAATTGAACCTGGAGAAATCATTGTTATCTCCAAAAACGGCATCTTATCTAGCAAAATCCCTTTAAAAACACGTCAAGCTTGTTGTGTCTTTGAACATGTCTATTTTTCAAGACCCGATAGCCTTGTATTCGGAGAAACTGTCCATTTGGTGAGAAAAGCATTTGGTCGTCAATTGGCTAAAGAACATCCTATCGATGCCGATTTTGTGATGGCAATTCCTGATTCTGGCAACAGTGCTGCATTGGGTTATTCTGAAGAATCCCGTACCCCATTTGAAATGGGAATGACCCGAAATCATTATGTTGGCAGAACATTTATTCAACCTAGTCAACGTATTCGAGACTTTGAGGTTAAGATAAAACTAAACCCTATTTCTGAGATATTAAAAGGAAAACGGGTGGTCATTGTAGATGATTCGCTGGTACGGGGTACGACCTCCAAACAACGTGTGGAAGCTATTCGTCAAGCTGGTGCAAAAGAAGTCCATCTTCGTATTTCATCTCCGCCTATTACCCATCCATGCCATTTTGGGATTGATACCCCAAAACGAGAACGTCTTATTGCTGCTCAAAAAAGCATTGATGATATTGCCCGTTATGTCGGTGCTGACACATTGGGATATCTGAGCATAGAAGGCATGTTGGCTTCTATTCAAGCCCAGAAAGCCTCCTCTTTTTGCACGGGCTGTTTTACTGGAAAATATCCGTTAAAAGTTCAAAACAAAGGAAAGTTTTCTTTTGAATCAGAAAAGATAAATTTGTATGCCAAAAAAAACTAACCTCACCATTGTTTCTTGGAATGTGAATGGCATTCGTGCCTGTGTCAAAAAAGGATTTTTGGAGTATTTACATACAGACCTACCGGATATTTTGGTGTTGCAAGAAATTAAAGCCATGCCTGAAAACCTGGATGAGTCCGTCCTACAACCCTCCGGGTACCATTCTGTTTGGCACTCTGCCCAACGCAAGGGATATAGTGGTGTGGGCCTGTTAACCAAGATCAAGCCTCTTAACGTGGTCTGTGGTCTTGGGGTAGAGGCCTTTGATTGTGAGGGACGTGTCATTATGGCGGATTATGGCAAATTTGTTGTGTTTGGTGTTTATTTTCCAAACGGACAAATGGGCCCCCATAGACTTGCTTACAAATTGGATTTTTATGAGGCTTTTTTTGCCATGACCGATGATTTGATCGCACAGGGTCGTCACGTCATTATCTGTGGCGATTACAATACTGCACATCGGGCAATTGACCTGGCTAACCCCAAAGAAAACGAAAAAAATTCTGGTTTTTTGCCAGAAGAAAGAGCTTGGATGGATCGCCTGGAATCTCGAGGTTATGTGGATACTTTTAGGCATTTTTATCCAGATACCGTTCAATACAGTTGGTGGACACCACGATTTGGTGCAAGAAGCCGCAACATTGGATGGCGGATTGATTATTGCTTGGTCAATCAAGCGTTTTTACCCTCTGTTAGCACTGCCTTTATTCAAACCGAAAGGCTGGGATCGGACCACTGCCCTGTTGGCATAACGATATCAGTTGATTAGTAAGATCATGCCACGATCATCTGCCAAACCGGATCATACAAGGGCTCATCTTTTGTTTAAGACTCTGTCCGATCAGTACCCTATTCCTCGCTCATTTTTAACCCACAGCAATCCATTTGAGTTACTTATCGCGACCATGTTATCTGCACAATGTACAGATGAGCGCGTCAACAAGGTCACCCCTGCTTTGTTTGAGGCATTTCCAGATGTTGCCTCCATGGCAGGTGCCACGCCAGAGGCAATATGTGACACCATACGCTCTGTTAATTTTTGTTATACCAAGGCTATCCATATTCAAAAAACAGCGTCTTTGTTGCTATCCCAGCATAAGGGGCGTGTGCCTCATACCCTAGAAGAGCTCATTGCTCTACCAGGTGTTGGACGCAAAACCGCCCATGTTGTTTTGGGCCAAGCCTTTGATATTGCTGGCATTACAGTGGACACCCATGTTAAGCGGGTTTCTTTTCGACTGGGATTTACCCATCACACAGACCCCTATAAGATCGAATTGGATCTACAACAGCAGTGGCCAAAAAAATACTGGATACACTTGTCTACCTTGCTTATTGTACATGGTCGCAACCAATGCACAGCTCGACGGGTGTCCTGCACAACCTGTTTGTGCAATTCATTTTGCCAAAAACAAGGCCTTGTCCCATGAAATGGTCTTGGGTAGGCTGGGTAGCATGGGTGCTGATTACTGGATTTATTGCTCTATCTTTGTATGTCGATAGCCACCAATTAAACCCTGCTTCCTCTTTCAATCCAGATCTTTTTCATATCAAAAATGTCTCTTTGATTGGTTACTCTCACAACAAGCCCACCTGGCGCATTACCACCCCATTTGTACGGGTCAAGCATTCAAATCTATGGGAACTTAAGTCTGTCAAGAATGGGAGAGCTTGGGATCAATCTGGCAATCTTGTTCTTTCTCAATTAACCGCTTCTCACCTCAACCTTATGGTAAATGATAGGCAATTGATGGCCAATGAAAGGGTGTCTTTTGTCCTACAACAAGAGCAAGCATCTTCTCTCCCCATTGTATTTTATGCCAATTTTCTATCGTTGTTGGAGGCTACACAAGAAGCAACTTTGCAAAACAAGGTCCATATCGTACAAGGAAATCTGCATATATGGCCAACACATGAGGTCAAGATCGATCTTGACAAGCGTACCCTGCGTAGTAGCCAAGGATGCTATCTTAGCAGCCCTGCCATGAGGGTAACCGGAAATGAATGTTTGTGGGATTTTCATACAGCTACCTTGACAGTAAGTGGCGATGTCCGATTGATTCGACGTGCAGAAAAAAGATGTGCACCGACTATGGACAGTCGTGAAAAGAAAATTCGGTCAAAGGACTTATTCATCACCTGTTCCACCTTGAGCTTTGATCATACAAAAGACCGTTCTTCTCAAAAAGCATCTGGAAAATTGGTTATTTTTCAAAAAGGAAGTATTTTCAAAAGTGACTTTGGCTACCATGACCCCCGATTGAACACCTACACCCTCCTTAAAAATGTCCGGGTTCAGACAAATTCCTTGTCTTTTTTATTAAAAAATCCAAAATCGTTTCGTAACAAAACCTTAAAAGCCTGTTTTTCATCACCGATTCATATCACATGTGACCTGCTAATATTTGATCTCAAAAACCATATTTTTTCTCTCAAAGGGTCTGTAAAAATTATTCAAAAAAATCATACCATCACCTGTGAAAAAGTGTTTCTCAATGACGATTCTCACCTGCTGTCATTTATTGGCAATGTGTTTGTCAAAGAAACCAGTGGCCAATTATTTGAAGCTTCTGAGTTGCGATACAACCTGTTAACAGAGGACATGTCTGCCAACAATCGTATTCATACCCTTATCAAAATCAATCGAAAAAAATCATGAATATCCAGCATCTATCCTATTTTATTCAAAAAAAATGCATCCTCGACGACATCTCTTTTTCTATTAAAAAAGGTTCAAAAACTATTTTACTCGGACCAAATGGGGCAGGAAAAACCACCTTGCTTCATCAATTGGCAACTGGCTATTTGGCAACCCCATTATCCAAGATCGGTTATGCCCCTGAAAAACCCCCTCTTTACAAAGAGTTGACACTCTTGGAGTACATGCGTTTTATTGCCCATATTCGACATCTGGATCTGCCTTATTCAAAAATTGCAAAACTGCTTTTACTGGATGCTCATCTTCATTCTCCCTTAAACAGCTTATCCAAAGGCTATCAACAACTTGTCAACATCTTACAAAGCATCTGTCATGATCCAGAGATTTTGCTCTGGGACGAGCCTTTCACCCACCTAGATCCCCATCATGTGGCCTGTGTCCATCGTTTGCTTAACGATCTCTCTTCCACGGTATTGGTTTCTACCCACCATCTTCTTGAAACCAGCGTTGCCACATGGGATGCCGTGATGATTTTAAACAAAGGTCGCCTGGCTTACCACGAGCCCTATGAGGCATCCCAATCACTGGACGATCTATACCATAAGGTTGTGCGATGATGCCTATTTTGTATCAAAAAGAGTGTGCGGTATGGATGAGAACTCATTTTGGAGCAGGCATTTTTACAGGATTTGCTCTTTTGTCTTCCTTTTTTTTTATGACATTCTTACTTTTTTTTCAAAGCAGTGCCTTAATTGGCGTATTTTTATCCACTATAGCCATGATTGCCGTATGGATATGTCCCTTTATGACCATGAAAAGCTTTGCGCAAGAAAAGCAAGATGGGACATGGATATTGCTCCAAACATCCTCTCTGTCTTTGCATAGGGTATGGATATGCAAATGGTGGTTTTCTTGCTGTATGTGGGGAGGATGCCTGTTGATCACCTTGATACCAATAGGGCTGATTCATTTTTTAAGCCATGCACCATTTTTGCCAACTTTTCTTGCCTATATGGGTTTATTTGCATTGGGATCTACCCTCTGTGCATTGGGTTGTGCGTTATCTTACACACAAGACTCTCCTGCCACCTCTGGCATTATGGGGTTGGTCGTGGGGCTTTTATGGTGGATGACGGAGGGATTAAACACATTTTTACATCCCGCATGGGCCAATCTCTTAGCTCCGATTTCTTTGCAACATCACCTACAACCGTTTTTAGAGGGCCAAATTTCACTTGAGAGTGTCTTGTTTTTTATCACCTGCACCGCTGTGCTTGGGACTGTTGTTGTCAGAGGCAAAGCCATGGCACTTTGTTCGTTTTTTTTGGTTGCATCGACGCTTCTTTTTGCATACTACCCGCACACCATATCCCTTCCGAGTGCCCCCCCTCTATCCCATCGCACAATATGGGTATTGCAACATCTCCAAACGCCGACGATCCTCACACTACGATGCCATCAGAGGGCACCAGAATTTGCACGCATGTCCCAACTCTTGGACCAACTGCAAAAACACTCTCCCTGGATTAAGGTACACCATGCTCTTCCTGCTCATGAAGCTGAGGTGCTTGTTCATATCAATGGGCACATCACCTCTATCCCAAAACACCTCTGGTATGGCATTGTTGCTGGCAGTACAGAGCATTTTTTCAATGCAGAAATTTTAGTTAACACTGCTATTCTTGAGCTCATCAGGCCCATACAACAGTGGGTCATCCTCGGCTCGTCTCCTATGCCCTTGTCTTTTCCAGGGGTTAGGTTTTTGCCATTTTCTATCTCACAAAGAGGAGAGGGCGTGGTTGTCATGGCTCATGGCCTTTTATCCGTAGCTGAACAAGCCTATTTGCATCAGGCTATTCTAGAAAAAAAACCTATTTTAGTTGTCTTATTTCCGCTTTGCAAAAACCCTGTTCGTGACCTACTCGCCTCTCGGGGTGTATCAGCGAATGGATCCCTGATTTTTGAAGAACCCAATCACCTATCTATACAAAGAGGCACTCCTATTTGGATTGAGCCTCTACCCTCTATCCAGACAAAAATTCTCAGTCTCACCTCCAAAACAGCGTTGGCAGGCCCTACCGAAAAAGGCGAGAATGCCGTTTTTTATGGACCTTTTGCAACATCCGTGTTGATAAAAGGGCCTCACCCTAGAGACGAATGGGTTGTGATCGGGAGTTGCGACCTGCTCTCATCGGGATTGGCAACCCTCTTGCACCAACCGCCTCCAACACCTGCCTATATGCTAGGCATTTATCCGTTTAGGCTCACCAAACTATCCTTTGTTTTAATTGCTGTTTTCTTGGGTGTTGTCTATCCCGTTGGCATTTTTTTCTTGTGCCGCAAGGATCGTGGCTACTTCGCGAGAGTGTTGCGTACGCATCGTGCATAAGTCTTGGTAGCATTTTAAAATCAACTGCGTATAGCGGATTGTCACTGGGGATAACTGATTTTTTTGTTTTTTAACAAAAGTCTCTCCTTTTAAATAAGAGGCTAAGACCAATGTCAGTTGTGAGGCTTCCCCTTCCCACATCGTGACCAGCTTTTTCATGTATTGATACGTGGCTGAAATATTCTCATGAATATCAAACGGATTTTTAATCGAAAAACGTCGGTAAGTACCGTCCATCAACTGTCCAAGTCCTTTTGCTCCACATCGACTCACAGCGTCTTTTTTAAAGCCAGACTCAACGGCAATGAGGGCGGCCATTAATTTAGGATCGACATGATGGGTATAGCTTTGAGAAACCAAGGACTCTGAAATAACACGTGCATCTTTGCTTGGAACAAGTCGATGGTATTTTCTGATATAAGAGAAGATGGCCTGACTATCCAAGTGATCTTCGGATAGGTTACTTGCTAAAATCTGAACCGAAAACATCAGTCCTACCCACCCAAAAATGACCCCAAAAAGAACTGTACGCAACATAACCATCCTCGTGAGTCTAGCAAAAAAAACTTTTCTTGGCCATTTTTAAGGAATCCTCTTATACTAGCCCCTGTTTGATTTTTTTTTATAGAAGGAAGTAGCCATGCCAAGCATCGTTCAAAAAGATTGTGTTGTAGGGGTAGCCTACGTGCTAAAAGACAAAGCAGAGGAGGTATTGGATGAGTCCTTGGACGAGCCCCTCTATTATTTGCATGGTCATAAAAATATCATTGAAGGCCTTGAAAAAAACCTTGAGGGAATGCGTGTCGGAGAAGAAAAAGACATTGTTGTCCTACCTTTGGACGGCTATGGAGAGTATCACTCCGACCTTGTCATGGCTTTTGACAAGTCCTCTTTTCCGGAAGATGTTGAGCTCGAGATAGATGCCGAACTCTCTGCAGAAACACCTGATGGCACTGTGATGTTTCGGGTAAAAGAAATTGGAGATACAGAGGTACTTATGGATGCCAACCACCCATTGGCTGGCGAAACACTTTATTTTCATGTCAAAATCAATTCAATTCGGACAGCCACATCCGATGAGTTGTCTCACGGGCATATCCACGGTCCAGATGGGCATGATGATCACGATCATTAGATGATCGATCGCCCTCGTATTTTTTTAAGGGACTACCACCTCACGCTAGCAGATGTTGTGGTCAACCTATCCCAGTTTGACAATGAATTTGTCAAGACCATTTCGCATACAGAGCTTATCAAATTGGAAGAGCCTCACGAGCACACGGGGCT
>CAXNHA010000047.1:0-7575 GCA_964202165.1 Candidatus Marinamargulisbacteria bacterium
TCACTGTCGAAATTGAGGAAGCCAATTCTACTGGGTTTTGGCCACCCAATTTTACATCCCTCCTTCTCAACTCTTTAAAGGCCACCTCTCCTAATCTCTTACCGCTCCTCTCATAGAATTGGATAGTATGCGGTTGTTTGGGCGGTTACATCAGAGCTCCTGAACTGACTCCTTTTCCAAACGTTTTGGCTACCTTCCTTAACGGAATTCCGGAAGCATAATGATCGACAACTGCATTGCTAATCAGGTCATTTCCATACATAAATCCAGGCTGTACCAACGGTTTTCTTGTCACCTGTTTTTTACAGCTTTGACACTGTTTAACCTGACATTCATACAGCAGCTTTTTGGCTTCTGTTAACAAGGCATCGATGACATATCGTTTTTCTACCCGAAGGCTCTCTAATTTTCCTCCGCATTCGGAACAATCTGTCTCTTCTACACGAAGCCGATGTACTTCATCTGCCTCATTTTTATCAAATTGTTTCCGTCCACACCCAGGTCGCCCTTTTGGCGCACCACCCTGTTTCTTCTGATTATCTTCCTTGCTGTTCTCTTTGAATTCCAGCTTCGATGATGGCGTTGATGCTCCAAATATACTCGAAAACTCCCCCTTTCGCTTTCGATATCTTAGCTGTGCTCTCAGGTATTCGTTCTCAGTCTTTAGCTTGTCGATGAGCTGCTGTTTCTTGAAGCACTCCTCACAATATTCAAAATCTCCGTGCTCATGCTTGCTTACACACGTATATCGTTTTCCCATCTCTTTACTTTTCTCTTATTTTTTACTTTTTGCCAAGTCTATCCTACTGGGTAGTTACCGATTACTTCATCTGACTTTTTTAGCTTGATCGGTAGGAGGGTTTGTTCCATAATTACATCGCCTTTTTTTGGGGTTTTTTTGTCCAAACAAATTATACCAAAAAGAGGCGCATTTTACCCTACTTTCCCCCTCAAATTACTCTATCAAATTCTCTCGCTTCACCCATTTGGTGATCCCTTTTCTTACACTCATTTCTTACTTGTCTACTTGGAATCTATTTCAGTTTTTGGGCTAGAAGAGATACCCAACATTAAAGTGAATGCGGCTATTGCCGGCATCATCAATTCCAAAATCTAGACGTATGGGACCTAAAACTGGCACTGTAATACGAGTACCAATTCCTTTTCCTACTCGATACTGAGAAAAATCAAAAACGTTAACATGCCGATTATAGGTGTTGCTTGAATCCACCAAAAATTCTGGAGCATACCCAGCATCTGCAAATAAAATAAGCTGAAAAACATCCGTAAATAAAAATCGGTACTCTGCACTTATCACCACTTGCTGATTACCTATCGCAAATGGGTTAAATTCATTATAGCCTCTGACAGACTTAACCCCCCCTACACGATAGTACTCCCGAGAAAAAAGAGCTTGATTATCAATCAGAGGGCTTTCTATAAAACCCACCAAGAGCCTCAATGCAATGGTCTGCTGATCCATTGTTTTGATATATTTTTTTAAATCAATATCGTATTTTGTAAAATTAATTGCCTTTGGAATAAGCGGAAAAGCCCTTTCAACACTAAAAGAATCGTAATCTCCTTGAGTCGGATTAAAAATAATATCTCTCGTGTCCCATATTAGTCCAAACGTATAGCTCTCAATACTATATTCTTGACCTGAACTTGTAATGTTCACATTTTCGTGCTTAACCGTATGATTCGTTTTCAAATTATAGGAAATAGGGATTCCGAATCCAAGCTCCGTACCCGTGCTTTTTTGAGCTAAAAATGTTAGCCCGCCACCTCCAGATAGAGGGTTTACTGATTCCACAGATCCATCTCTATACCATATTTTAAATGTAAGTGACTTCCGTTCATCCCACATCCAAGGATTATAATATTTAAACTGATATGTACTTGATATATTGTTTAGCTGAGCATTTAGCATCACCAACTGACCCGATCCCGCCACATTATCCCAATACAAATTATTAAAAAATCCAAGCCCACTTGTCGGACCATAAGAACCCCCAAATGTGAAAGAACCTTGCGACGCTTTTTCTAAAACATCTATTTGCAATACAACCCCATCCTCCTCCTCTCCTGAATAGAAATGAGGTTTCAAGTCAGTGAAATAATTCAAATTGTAGATCCTGCGAAAATCTTCTTTCAATGTAGGGGCATGCAATAGTTTCCCCGGCTTCAACGTCATCTCTCTTGTCAAAACAGATGAATTGGTCACCTTGTTACCCGTAACCCGTATGGACTCTATTTTTTTTTCAGAAATATGAAAGATCAGTGGCTCTCCTTGCATAAAAGGCACTGTCACCCTCTTAACTCTAGAGCCCAAACTACTATTCTCGCCATACCCTCCTCCATATCCACGCTCTTCATAAAAGCTATTGAGCCGCTCAATATCCTTTCTAACAAGCTTCATGTCTACGACATCACCTTTTTTGGACTGAATAGCCGCAAGCAACATGTTTTGAGACACAACAGTAACTCCGTCAAATAAAATTGAATCTATCCGTACATTTTCTGTAACTTTTATGATAATTTTTTTACCTATATTATTCGAGATCACTCTATAATTTGCTTCTTGAAACAGTCCTACCGATCGGATATTACGAATAGTAGTACGGAGCTTAAAAAGATCAAATTCATCTCCCTTTTTTAGGAGAAGTTCGTCCGAAATCTTTTTTTGAGTATCATTCGAATGGGCACCCTGGACAATGATCTCATAGATACTGTTGTGATGAGCCTCACGTGAAACAGGCGAGACTTGCCTTACCCCTTTTGCCTGAATAGCCGTATTCCCAATCCAACCAATACACACAAGAATAAGAGAAAAAAAAAGACAACGCCTGAAACGCATCATCAAAAAAACAGGCCTAAAATACCTGCCGCAACCAAAAAACTTGCGGCGAAAATAGTTGTGATTTTATTGAGCTCAGACTCCAAACCTTTTTTACCACGAAACAAATGAGCTTGGCCTCCAATTCCTCCCAACCCTTCTCCCTTTGCAGTATGTAGTAGAACGGTGGCAATAAGTCCCAATGCAGAAAATATCTCAATTCCTAAAAAAATGAATTTCATCGTCTATATCCCATCATCCAAATCATAGGCAAGATCTTCATCCGAATCTAAGGCTTCGCTAGCAACTTCTTGATAATCATAAATCAGCTTTTGCCTTTGTTCATCTCTTTGATATGCCAAATCCTGTTGAACAATTTCTTGCGTTTTTTCATGACACAATGCACACGTCGTCCACAACATTCCATGAATACATTCCATTTTAGTCTCTCTTTCTTCCAAAGAATTAATCGTTATTTCATCTGCCCAAAAGTTTTTTTTTAGCTGAACTGTAATCCCTGTATAATAAACCTTTACCAGGTGTACTGCATCTGTCTGATGCCTAACCCCTGTAATCTTTCTATGCTTTCTGAATCATTAAAATGCTCTTGAATAACATTCACACCCTTATGGACCTAGCAATTTTTCTTAATAAACTCGCACCCATATGCTACTCTCCCTTTTCATAAACATCCAAGGCCATCAGCTCTTGATCAGAGCAATGCCCCAGCAAATAAGCCCCTAAGCGTAGCATCTCCTTTTTATCCATCTGTCCACCTGGCTTTCCGTTCACAAAAACGCAACCTGTTATTCTGTCATAAATATATGTATTGCTTTCACCCCCTAGCAACTTATGGGTCATCACCAATTTTTCAGAACTCTCGGAATAGCTAATACGACTACCATCTGGAAGCGTGTGGTTCTCATCGGAGAACTGCACTATTTTCGCCTTTGGCTTTTTCGAATAATCTACTTTTTCCGGAAGCGTCATAACAAAATTTAAACCATTCCCTTTCCGTTAAAATTAAGAATTGTAGGCCTTCATTATAAGGCTGGTTTTGATTATTTGGGAATAGTTGAGATTTCAAAAGGAGTTTGATATAGTCTCCAATTGTTTTCAGGCGGGATTAGCTCAGTTGGTAGAGCGTCTGCTTGCCAAGCAGAAGGTCGCCAGTTCGAGTCTGGTATCCCGCTCCAATTTTACTATCTCAAGGAAAATTTAATATGAAGTTATTGAAGTCTGAGCGCATCGAGAATCACTACTCATTAGAAGTTGAGATTTCAGTAGAATCCGTCAAAACTGCGTCTGACGTAGCCTTTAAGAAGCTTGTAAAATCTTCAAAAATACCTGGGTTTCGTCCTGGAAAAGCACCTCGACATGTTTTTGAAAAATTTTTTGGAACAGAAGGGATTACTCAAGAAGCTGTTACAACAAGCGTGAGAGTGGCTTACTCGGATATCATCGAGTCCCTTAATTTAGAGGTGATCGACTACCCTCAAAATCTAAGAATAGGCGAATTCAAAGAGAATGAACCCATTGTCTTTAGTTGCACTGTTGATGTCGTTCCTTTTGTAACATTGGGGGATTATACCCATGTCCGAGTGGAGAAAAAAACAGTTTTTATTGAAGAATCTGATATCGAAAAAAAACTCGAAGAGTTGCAACAACAACATGCCGAATTCGTGTTGTCGAATGAGCCTTGTGTCAATGGCGATATTGTTCAACTAAACCTGACCACATCTCTCAACAACATACCCTATGAAAAATGGACTAGAAATGGGATCGGGATTGAAATAGGAAAATCTCAGTTTTCTTCTGACTTTGACAACCGTATTTGCTCCCTTAAAAAAGGGGACCTGTCAGAATTCACAGTGTCTTTTGATCCGTCATTTGACAATGCTGATGTAGCAGGACAGGACGTTTTTTTCAAAGCCGAAGTCGTTGATGTTCGATCTAGAAAACTGCCTGACTTAGATGATATTTTTGCAAAAAAAGCATCCTCTTTTGAGACAATGGCAGACTTTCGAGAAAGTCTTGCTTCTACACTTCAGAAACAACTGGAGGAAGAATCGGAAAATGAATTTGAAAAAAATGTCATGGATGAGGTCCTAAAAAATACCTCGGTAGAAATACAACCCATATTGATCAGCCGTGAATTAGAGTTCATGCTAAATCAATTTAAGAACTCTCTTCAAAAATCAAATCTCACTCTAGACATGTACCTATCTTTCATGAATATCTCTCTAGACCAATTCAAAGAATCCCAATTGCCTCTTGCAGAGAAAAAAGTAAAATCAGATCTAACATTGGACGAAATAGCAAAAAAAGAATCTATTGAGGCGTCTGAATCAGATTTAATTGAAGAAATTAAAAATTGGAACCTGCCCAATTTAAAAGAAGCTACTGACATCAAAAAAAGAATCTCTTCTCTCGACCTAGAAGAATTAAAAGTGTCCGTTAAGCGTAAAAAAACCATGGCGTTTTTATTAAATCAAGCAAAAATTATTTAATCTGAAAGGGCTTTATATGTCACTTGTGCCAATGGTTATCGAACAAACTGGAAGAGGCGAACGTTCCTTTGACATTTATTCTCGGCTCTTAAAAGAGAGGATTATCTTTCTTACTGATGCTATCGATGATCATATTGCAAACTTGATTATTGCTCAGCTTCTTTTCCTGGAAGCTGAAGATAGCGAGTCTGATGCCTATATGTACATCAATAGCCCTGGAGGAGTGGTCACAGCTGGGATGGCTATATATGACACGATGCAACATATCAAAACAAAAGTATCAACAATCTGCCTGGGACAAGCAGCTTCAATGGGAGCACTTCTATTGTCTGCTGGGGAGCCAGGAAAAAGATATGCCCTTCCAAATTCTAGAATTATGATTCATCAGCCCCTTGGAGGAGCCCAAGGCCAAGCTACTGACATTGAAATCCAAGCCAATGAGATTTTGCGAATCAAAAGAATTTTAAATGGTATTCTATCTAAACATACTGGTCAAAATTTAAAAAAAGTAGAAAAAGATACGGATAGAGATTTTTTTATGAGTGCAGATGAAGCTCAGGCTTATGGACTCATTGATGAAGTTATTACCTCTAGTCATATTCAAACTTCTTCAAAAAAGAAATAATGCTTTCTTGCTCGTTTTGTGGAAAACCTCAAAAACTTGTCTCCAAGCTCGTGGTTGGCCCAGGAGTTCATATTTGTGAAGACTGCATTATCACATGTGGACGTATCATCTCAGAAGAATCTTCTTCTGAGACATTGCCTGCTGGATTTTCTACTCATATAGAGACATCTTCACCTAAGGAATTGCCCTCTCATGCATTTGTTGGGCAGCTTTTAAAGCCAAAGGATATCCACAAACGACTCGATGAACATATTATTGGACAGGAAAGAACAAAAAAAATACTATCTGTTGCTGTCTACAATCATTACAAGCGTCTCTACTTATCTCATGAGAGCTATGGTGATACCGAACTCAAAAAAAGCAATATTTTACTGATTGGCCCAACTGGCACAGGGAAGACTCTTTTTGCAGAGACCTTGGCAAAGATGCTCCACCTCCCCTTTACAATTGCAGATGCCACAACGCTAACAGAAGCTGGCTATGTGGGAGAGGATGTTGAAACCATGCTAAGCCGTCTCCTTCAAGCTGCTGACTATGATATTTCTCTTGCAGAAAAAGGTATTATCTATATTGATGAAATTGATAAAATTTCCAGGAAATCTGAGAATCCCTCTATCACCCGGGATGTCTCTGGTGAAGGTGTTCAACAAGCTTTATTAAAAATCTTGGAAGGCACAAAATCCAATATTCCCCTTAAAGGAAATCGTAAACACCCTCAGCAAGAATTGATAACCTTGGATACCTCTAACATTTTATTTATCACGGGCGGTGCTTTTCATGGCATTGAATCTGTTATAAGAAGCCGGCTACGAGATAAGAGCTACGGATTTGTCTCCCCTCTAAAAAACTCTAAAAAACTGAAAGAGGAAACCCTTTTTGACAATATTCAAGCTGAGGATCTCCAAAAATTTGGTATCATTCCCGAGTTAATTGGTCGCCTTCCTGTTATTGCTCCGTTACAGTCATTGGACGAATTGGCTCTTGTTAGAATTCTTACCGAACCCAAAAATGCTATTAGCAAACAATTTCAAAAATTGATGGCTATGGATGATATCGCACTCACATTTGAGGAAGCTGCACTTAAAATGATTGCTAAAATTGCCGTAAAGAAGAAAGTAGGTGCAAGGGCACTTCGCGCTATTATGGAAGATATCATGCTAGAGCATATGTATGAAGCCCCATCCTCCAAAAGAAAAAAAATAACAATCGGACTAGATGAGACATCCGCTTATATCAACAAAAATCTATCTGAAAAACTAAAAGAAGAACTAGAAAAAGAATCTGTAAAACTCCACACTTGATCTGACAGACAGGTATTAAGTGTACGAAGAAACTAAAGTGTCAGATAAATCGGACGTAACATGAGTATTATGCACCTCCTTCGATTGATTGATCAATAGGTCAGGATTTTTTTCGTATGCGATATGCTTCGCATCCAAAAACGTTTGGTATGGAGTTTTGCCGAAGCAGAACTTTCCGGAATGAGGGCGATCGTGGTTGTATTTTCTAAGCCACTCATTCACATCAATCTGAATATCCTCAAGGTTGGAGTAGCGTTTTTTTCTAAAGAGGATGGTGTAGCATTCGTTTTGCATGGTTCT
>CAXNHA010000048.1:0-7420 GCA_964202165.1 Candidatus Marinamargulisbacteria bacterium
GTCAAGGTGGTGGTGGTATCCCCATTTATGATGGGTGCAACAGATGAGAGTATCACCCGTTACAACCTCCGGTTGTATCAAGATTTGGCCAATCGGCTACAGCGCAGTGGATTTATAGTACGCTCTATCGACCGATCCCCATCTGCAACGTACTACCAAGGGCTACCTGTTTGGGGTATTTGGATCATAGGTATGGGGATGGGAGCACTGGCCATCACATGGATAGGTTTTGTACGCAAAAAAATCCTCTGGATGCTTGTTTTTGCTGGGGTACATGGGGTGCTGGTACTGATGGTGTATACCCAATGGGTACAATGTTTGGGACTTGTATGGGTATGTGGAGCACCTGTTTTTGTTTTTTGTAAGGGGCAACAATGGCTTCTCCAAGCCACGACCCAGTCTAGGATAAGCCGTCTCCTAGGATATTGGACTGTGGTGGGAGGATGGCTGTGTATGGCAGTATCTGTATTGGTTGCCCTATGTTCGCACCCTATTTTTCTGAGTGGGGCGGTAGGGTTTAGGGGCGTCAAGGTTGCGTTGGGGCTATCGATGGTGGGTGTGGCGATCTACTCTATGTATGAGGTGCATACCATACAAACACTGTTTTATGGGTTGAAGCGGTTTTTTACCCGTCCTGTCCAAGTATGGAGTGTTGTGTTAGGTGCAGGGATGGTAGCTATCGTGGGGATATACATGATACGCAGTGGCAATGTGGGACAAGTGTCGCTTATGGAGAGTCAGGGGAGGGAGTGGCTAGAGATGTGTTTTGGTATTCGCCCACGAACCAAAGAATTGCTCTTGGCGTATCCTATGATCACGCTTGCTATTATGGGATGGGAAGACCCCCTTTTTTTGAAGGGTAGGAAGATAGTGCTTTGTATCGGGAGTCTTGTGTTTATCTCCACAATGAATACCTTCTGCCATTTTCATTCTCCTCTATGGGTAGCAGGGATACGAACGGGCATCTCTTTTGTCTTTGGAACGATGATTGGGGTGGTCGTGTATGGTGTTATTAAAGGGGTCCAACGATGGAGATAGAGATGAGAGAGCAGGTGTTGGAAGACTTTCAACGTAAGCACGCGATACTGTTTTCAGACAAAGCTTTGTTGGATCAAGCCCTGACCCATAGCTCATATGTGAGGCAGAAACAGCATAAAAAAGGGATGAAAGACAACGAAAAATTAGAATTTTTTGGAGACGCTGTTTTAAAATTATTGGTGTCCGAGTATTTGTATATTAAATATCCTGATTGGAACGAAGGGACGCTTACCAAAATACGGGCCTATCTTATTTCGGATAAATTTTTAGCCAAACTGGCACTTCAATTGGGATTGGGAGCGTATATCCAATTTTCTTTTGGAGAACGCAACAGTGGTGGCGCAACCAGGGCTTCTAATTTGGCCAATGCATTTGAAGCACTATTGGGTGCCTACTATATTGATCAGGGTTTGGAATCTGTACGACGATTTTTACTGGAGGTGTTGCAACAGAGCAAAGACGGGGAGGCGATAGAGGATTTTATGGACTATAAGACGCAGCTACAAGAATGGGCGCAACAACAAAAACTATTGTTGCCAAACTATCGCCTTACAAAGGCAGAGGGTCCAGACCACTGCAAAGTATTTCATGTCACAGCCCATATCCAAAAAAAAGAACATATCCATACATTTGATGGAATAGGACAAACCAAAAAAGAAGCCGAGCAACATGCTGCAAAACAAGCTTGTGAGGCTTTAAAAATAGGAGATAGCCATGGACTTGCAAACTGTTTTTGATGCGCAAAATGATCTTAATTTAAAAATAAACCCGGCATTTTGGGAAAAAATAAAAGATCCCGATACCCGCAGGGCCTTGTTTTTGCAATTTGAATTGGCCATGAGACAAGAAGCATCAGAAGCCATTGATAGCCTGAGCTGGAAGTGGTGGAAAAAAATGGACGATGATTGGGACAATGTCAAGATTGAATTGGTGGACATGTTGCATTTTTGGGTCTCTATGTGTTTGGTAGCCAAGATGGATGCCAAAGAGGTCTTGGATCTTTATTTTAAAAAGAATACGCTCAACCATACCCGTCAAGATCAAGGATACAAAGAAGGCCTGTACGAAAAAGTCAAGGATGGGGTAGAAGACAACCGTCATCTACTAGACAAAGAAACCCTCTCATGACCCAGTTGGATGGGCAAAAAATTGGACAAACGCTCTTAGCAGAGGTGGCAGAAAGCGTTGCGCTATATCGGACTCAAGGCCATCGGTTGCCAGGTTTGGCTGTTGTGTTGGTAGGCCATAACCCGGCATCTTTGGCGTATGTGGGACGTAAGAAAAAAGCCTGTGAGACAATAGGGTTTTATTCACGTGATATCAGACTCCCAGAATCGTGTGGTCAAAAAGAATTGTTACAGACCATTGATGAGCTCAATCAAGATCCCTTAATTGATGGCATTTTGGTGCAATTACCCCTTCCAGGTGGGCAAGACTATCAGGAACAAGCCGTGATAGAGGCCATTGATCCGGCCAAAGATGTAGACGGATTTCATCCCATCAATATGGGCAACACTGTCTTGGGATTGCCGTCGCTTAGACCCTGTACGCCTTATGGTATTTGTCAATTGCTCAAGGCGTATCAGGTGGTGACGGAAGGGAAGCATGTGGTAGTACTTGGGAGAAGCAACATCGTAGGCAAGCCCATTGCGAGCTTGTTGTCCCAACCTCCTTATAACGCCACTGTTACCCTCTGTCATTCTAAGACATCTAACCTGATCGATCTAACACGACAGGCAGATATTCTGGTTGTGGCCATTGGTCAAGCGGGATATGTCACGGAAGATATGATCAAAGAAGGGGCTGTGGTTGTTGATGTGGGGATCAACCGTGTGGAAGATGCCAATGAGCAGAGAGGGTATCGGTTGGTCGGGGATGTGGATGAGGGGGCTATGAGACGCAAAGCCTCTTTTTGGACACCGGTGCCGGGAGGTGTTGGCCCCATGACCATTGCTGTTTTGATGCAAAATACCTTACAGGCCTATCAGCAAAGACAAAGGGTGTAAGCGTGGACGTATCGTTTCATCCCTCTATACATCCTACATATCCTACCCCTTTTCCTGACCAACAGAAGATCGATGCACATAAAGTCAAAATAGAGGCCCAACCCAAGCTGCAACAACCTCTTCCTGACTCTCATAACGTTCCCACTGCCATGCCCGTGCAAACCCAAAGACAACTACACAATGATATGATAGCTCACCTACTTCGGGCAAAGCAGAGCCCTCAGATGGATGATCGGGTTCGTCTATTGGAAAATCCCCCTCCATTGGATGTTTTAGGCACAGAAACATGGATGATAGGCTTGATTGGGATGGCGATCGATCTGTCCAATGTTGACCCTATTTTTTTGCGTAGTTTGGCCTATCAAATACTAGATCTTTTACCTCGACAACAAACCCCTTTTATAGCAGATGCCGCCATAAGAGCACTCCAAACCCGACTGCCAGAGTTGCCAGCAGATATGCAACAAGAGATCAGACAGTTGGTGACCACTCTAGACAAGACACGTATGGCGGAGGTCAATCCATTGGCACATAGTCTTGAAGATCCTGTGCAATCTCCTCCCGTCCACAACCCTCTTGCTGGATCTGCCAGTACGCAACAACAGGCATGGGCAGCCTCTGCTGCGGGGGTGGCCATGCTGCATCCGCCAACACAGATTGTTCACGATGATCAAGATGCGTCACAGACGGCACTGGCCATTTGTTTGTTGGGATATTTATCTATGGCAGAATCAAAACATGATGTTCCCGTTAAGGTCGTTGGGATCTTGCTTCATCCCGCTGTTTCTTTGCCAGAAAAATTGCAAGATTTGGCCTTGATTCAGGTATTATCTGAGCAAGTGTCGGACTGGCAAACAGATTTTAAGAAAAAAATACAGCGACTTTTGCGCTACAAATGTAAAACGGTGTACGTGTTAATGCCCGATGCAGAGGTGTGGAAAGAATGGGAATTTGTGGATAGCCTAGTGGATGCTTATCCGCGCACACAACTCAAGCTTGTGGATACCCAGACGGTGGGAATAGGGCTTGGTTTTGTTGTTGAGCAAATAGCTCATTTTTTGTTTGATGGAGCCCCGGTTGCAGATCTTGGTTTTATGATTGGGCAAGCTAGCACACATGTCAGGGCATGGACGATTGTACAAAACGCATCTTTGGGCGATCAATCTTGGTATCAACGCCTTACCGCACATACGCCCCAACGTATGGCCAAATATGGCCTGATTCGATTGTCGCAATCGTGTGAATTTGAGTCTGGACATGCCTCAATCTCAGGTGCTTTAGAAGAGTTGATAGAGAAGATAAGAGAACGATGCACAGAAAGTCATGACGTGTCTCAAAAAATGGTCATAGAACATGCTCATTGTCCAAAAGAAGCGGCGTATCTGTTGCAACTTATCCAAAAAATAGCCCCGCATGTGGCTATTGTGGTCAGACAGGCACCTGCTTATTTGGAAAAAATATGTGGCCAACATGTGTCGGTTGGGATAATCTAGATACAGATATGCTATTTGCGTCTCTCAGTTTTTTATTATTTTTCCCGATAGTCACGTTGGGCTATTTTTTACTTCCGCAAGCCTTCCGATGGGTATGGTTGTTGGGTGCAAGTTGTCTCTTTTATATGGCGTTTATCCCAAAATATATCTTGATTCTATTTGTCACAATTTTAATTGACTACATAGCTGCAATTCTGATTGAAAAATCAGAAGGAAGACAGAAAAAAGTATATGTGATCGTCAGTGTTATCTCGACGTGCATGGTGTTGTTTGCGTTTAAATACGTCCATTTTTTTAATAGCAATGCAGCTGAGCTTGCGAGATTTTTTCATCTCAACTATCCGATAGGGATCATTCAGATGATATTGCCTATCGGCCTTTCTTTTCATACCTTTCAAAGCTTGAGTTATGTGATAGAGGTGTATCGTGGCAAACAAAAGGCCGAACGCCATTTTGGCATATATGCCTTGTATGTCATGTTTTATCCTCAATTGGTAGCAGGTCCTATCGAGCGACCACAAAACCTACTGCATCAATTTAGAGAAAAGCATAGAGTTGACTATCAGCGCGTGACCGATGGGCTCAAGTTGATGGCGTGGGGATTTTTTAAAAAACTGGTCATTGCAGATCGCGTGGCGGTCTTGGTCAATCATGTCTACAATGCGCCACAAGGATTTGGGGGCTTAGCACTTATCCTAGCAACTGTGTTTTTTGCTGTTCAGATTTATTGCGATTTTTCTGGATATTCAGATATTGCGATTGGTGCAGCGCAGGTGATGGGATTTAAGTTGATGCTTAATTTTAAGAGCCCCTATGCTTCCAAGAGTATTGCTGAATTTTGGAAACGATGGCACATCTCTCTTTCTACATGGTTTAGAGACTATGTCTATCTCCCCCTAGGAGGCAATCGGGTATCAAAGTGGCGTTGGCCATTGAATGTGATGGTTGTATTTGTGATCAGTGGTTTTTGGCATGGAGCCAATTGGACATACGTGACATGGGGTGCTCTTAATGGGGGGTATTTAATTTTTTCCTTATGGACAAAACCGATACGAGATAAGGTTGTAGCATTTACAAAAATAGGTCGATTGCCTACCCTTCACACCAGCATTCAAGTGAGCACTACGTTTGCATTGATTTGCTTCGCTTGGATTTTTTTTAGAGCCAAAACAATCGGAGATGCCTGCTATATTGTGACACATTTAGGCACCAATCTTTTTACGCCATCCACATATGGGCCTCAGATCAGAGCATTGTTAGAGATCCCCCATTTTTTGAAATCTGGGCTTATCATCAGCATTGTGGGAATTGTATGTATGGAAAGTGTTCAGTGGTTTCAGCGACAGCAGCCTATCAGAAATAGTGTGGCCAAATACCCCTTTTTATTCAGATGGTTTTTATACAGTGTGTTGGTGTGGAGTATCCTGTGTTTTGGATCTTTTGGAGGTAAGAGTGATTTTATCTATTTTCAATTCTGAGGGCGAGCTTCTGTGAGTAAAAATCCAAATTTTAGCAAGTGGGGCAGGTGTTGTTTTGCATCAGTTTTGATGATGATAGTGGTATATTTGCTACTTGCAATGCTGTATATGTACATGAAAAAGCGTATTCCGATAGAGTATCTGCCAAATTCTACAATGGTTAAGTTAGAAGCAATTTTTTCAGGTGAAGTGAAGAAAACTTCCTTTATCATGGGTTCATCAAGAGTGGGTGCTCTTCACCCAAAACGAAATAAATGGATAGAGGAATATTACCTTTTGAATGTGGCGAGCTCAGCTCCCTGTATATATCTTAGACATATAAAATGGTTGCTATACAAACACGTGGCCATAAAAAACATTCTTATAGGGGTTGATAATATATCGTATCTGAGTGGTACGACTCCTGTGATAACCTATGTCAGGAAAATGCCTTATGCATATCTTATAGATTATTATAGGGAGTATCTCTTATTCCAAATCAAGCTTCCAGAAGCCCTTATAGGATTTTTTCTTAGCAAGGCAGGCAAAAATATTCATTATGATAAAGACACGGGTGCACGTACGGAGGTGGGACAAGATGAATGGATTGAAAAGCATCAACAACAACATAGGTGTAGTCCTGATTTTGAAAAACTCCCAAAAATCAATTATGGTGCTGATAAGGTCGATCTAGCGATAAGCGATATAAAAGATATCGTAGATATCTGTAGAGAAAACAATATCCATCTCACCATCTTTATCAATCCTATGCATGGGAAGGTGTACAGGCACCTTGATAAATCCAAACATTATCGATTTTTAAAAAAATTAGCAGGGGTGACTGATTTTTATGATTTTTCTGGGGTTAATCACATTACTACTGACAATTATTATTACTACGAAACAAACCATTATCGTCCCCTAGTAGGGGATATGATTGTCAAGAGACTCTTTGAGAAAGAAAAAATAAAACAAACCGATTTTGGTTTTTACTGTACCAGTAAAAACATTAATGCCCATGTGAATAGCTTAAGAAAAAGTGAGTCTAAGGCTTCACAACCGCAAGCCCAATAGCCAGGCACACCAGTAAAAGAGAGGCTACAAAAAAACGCTTTTTTTGAGTCGGAAAACGTTTTGCAACAACAGGGGTTAGGCCTGCCAAGATCAGCCAAATCATCATTTTTGCAGAAATCCAAGAGGCTCCCATCGAATACCCGTTTGCATGTACCATACCAATGCCAGATACAAACAAGCTGATGCTTAGCATGCCCAAGGCCATAGAGGCCCATTTTTGAGGATAAGGGAACAACAAGATGATGGTCATACTAGATACAAGTCCTGCCATCGATATCAGGTGAAGGATTAAAAAAAAGGGTGCTGACATGATCAATCTCCTAAAAAGTAAAATATAGTCGCAGTGTATCAG
>CAXNHA010000049.1:0-7341 GCA_964202165.1 Candidatus Marinamargulisbacteria bacterium
TAATCCCAATCAAGACAAAGGTGCTACGTTGGGACTAGGTTTTGGTCAAAACTCTTCTTTAAGAGTTGGAATCCAACACCGATTTGATAGCATAAAAAGAAAAAATATATATTCCCAAAAAAAAATAATCCGCCTGGTCAAGTCTGCAAAAAATACAGTCCCCACTACAAGTATTGCTAGCACACCTACACCACGTTACTCTCCTCTCGGATCTCCTTTGTTTAGCACACCTAACTATACAGACATCTCTTCATCGTTTGCTCAATCAGACATTATAAAATTGGGATATTTAGGCATTATGATAGGTGAGAGCCCAAAGAGATTTAAGACAAAAGGGGTGATATTTGGGCGAGATTTATACAATGTATTTTCCAATATAGCCTCCTATATGAGCTACTTAAATGATCCCAAAAAGGATTTGGGCATATACAGCTCTAGTCTAGCCAATGCTTACTGGAAAAAGATGCCCAATTATGGGGAGTTTGCAAGTCAGCAAAAAACACTCCTTACAATGAAAGATCTCCTAATTCCAATATCAAGAAAAACATTGGCAACTATTTTTTCAGAAATGGAACAACCCTATATTCTGACTATTGATAGAGAAAACGAGCTTCTTCTTAGAGAAGAATTGGCCCACTTTTTAGTTCAATACTTTATCTTTAAAAAGATAAAGGGATTCTAATCTTGCCCTATTCAACCTGAGATCGTGACAGTGTCATCTCAATCCAACACGTTTTACAAGAGGGGATTGCGGTTGGTTTTTCAAGACGAATGCTACATACGTGTATCAGGGGTTGGGACAGCAAGACAGCTTTTGACACGTTAAAGGCAAAATGTTCAACGAGATTGTAGTGCTTTGCATGGCTGATTTTTTTTACAGTAGCCACAACCTGATCATAATCAATGGTATCGCTTAGTTGGTCAGAATATTTTGCAAGTGATAGGTCGCAGTCTAGCTGAAGTGAGACGAGAACCATTTGTTTGTTTTTTTTTTCATGTTCATAGACACCAATAGAGGCCTCTATTATCAATTGATCGATACCGATTTTATCCATTTTTTAGTCTCTCCTGTAATCCATTTATCTTTTTTAAGACATACACAACAAACAAGGTTGCATACAACAAGATGGTTGCAAGCCCAGAGAAAAACAACAGAGAATATCCATCTGGTGTAAAAAATGCCAAAAAAACAACAACTGCCATAAGCATCAATCGGGATTTTTGCAACAAAAATTGGGTAGAATTTTTTTTAAAAAAAAGGATACCTACTATAAGCAAAGGTATCTGTCCCACTACAATCGTGGTTCCTATAGCCCGTATCCATAAAAACAAGGAGGCCTGGAGATAAGACACTGACAACACACCGTATGATTGAAGCAGGCGATTTTCGCAGATCAAATATCGTGTAAAAAAAGGAGCCCCATAATAAAACATCGCGATCGAACAGCTGGTGCATATAAAGCTTATGAAACCCAGCCGGATAACCAATTGTCGTTCATTTTTGTATAACCCGGGAGAGACAAAGCGAAAGAAAAAAATACCCATGGCCGGTATATTTAAAAAAAAACCCGCCAAACAAGAGATCTGTAATTTGACAAAAAAAGCCTCGCTTATCTGGGTACTCCATACCTGTGACCCAGGCTCTAAGAAAGTCTTTGTAAAAAAAGAAAAAAGAATCGGATAATAAAAAAAAGAAACCATACTAAAAAAACACCATCCTAAAACAGTCCCCAAAAAAGTTCCTCTGAGATCCCGAAAATGGGCAGCAAGACTGTGCATTAATTGAGATTGAAAAAATGAGGTGGAAATGACAATGTCGCCACATCATTGAGTTGAGAGGAAATGGATGAAAAAGGAGATGAATAGATGGGCATTTGTCCTTGTTGAGATTGCAAGATCTTGTAAGGAATTCCTTTTTGATTGAGAAGTGCCAACAAGGAAGAAAAAGCATCCGATTTTTTACCCGTATCGGAAGACGGATATAGCCAAAGATAGACGCAAATAGATGGTTGGATAGCTACTGTAAAAGCGAAGTTAACACCTTGAAGATGTTCAGAAAATCTTTCCTGAGATAGCTCGTTATCTGAAGAAGAAGAGGAGGATGCATACGAGCTTCTCTTAAAAATCTTCTGAAAAAAAGAAGAAACTTTTTTGGCTAAAAACGAAAAAATAGTATGTCGCATAATAAGTATTATGTTGTATTTCAACCAGTACCTCCTGTACATTTTTGATGGGAGTAATTGACCCGAAAAAAAATTGGTCGCATTATACCGCAGTGAATTAAACAAATACAGTGAGGAGCGTCATATGACAGGTGAATCAAGCACAACCCCGTGGGGGCAATGGCATGTCTTATTGGACACATCTTATTGCAAGGTCAAACAGATTATTGTCAATCCAAAAGCAAGGTTGAGTTATCAAAAACATTTTAAGCGCCAAGAAGTTTGGACGGTGGTTCAGGGAATAGCCACGGTTACCATTGATGGGATAACAAAAAACTTTTCTGAAGGAGAGACTATTTTTATTCCCTTAGAAGCGGCTCATCGAGTAGCCAATGATCATGCGACTCCTCTCATTTTTATTGAGATTCAACGAGGCAGTTATTTTGGAGAAGATGATATCGTTCGATTAGAAGATGATTATGGACGCCAAGGCACTTAATTAAACATATTCATAGCGACTTGAATGGAGCTCGATATCGCTGTTTCAATACAAGATACACTTTTTTCCAAAAGCATTTCCATCTTAGATTCCTCTAGGCTGTCAAATGGGGACAACACAAAATCAGCACAATCCAGATGGGCAGGTTTTGGACCAATGCCAACCCTTAAGCGTACAAATTGCGTACCAATTGCCTGTACAATGGATTTAAGCCCGTTGTGCGTACCGGCAGACCCCGATTCTGTTAAGCGTATGGTTCCAAACAAAAGATCAAGTTCATCTGCAATCACCAAGCACTCTGTTGGAGATTTTTTATAAAAAGATAAAATGGCATGTACAGCTTTTCCAGATTCGTTCATATAGGTTTGAGGAAACAAAACCCTCACAGAAGTTGTCTGAACAGTCCCCTCAAAATAAAGCGAATGAAATTTTTTACCTCTGGCCTGGATCCCAAACGTTTTGATGAGCCTCTCCCCTACCCTAAAGCCTATGTTATGCCTGGTAGATTGATACGTTGTCCCAGGGTTTCCCAGACAAATAATAATCATTTTCAAAGTTTCCTTTCAGGGAAATAGGTTTTTAAGTATACTGTACCCCCATGTTTGTCAAAAAATTAAAACTAGAATTTGTACAATACGTGGGTGTTGGCATTGTATCAACTGTGGTGGATTGGGGTATTTTTTATGTCAGTACCCAGTGGATACGCCTTCCTTTTCAGTTCTCTTTCTTTCTCGCACTAGGAAATGGTACCTTGTCCCACTATTTTTTAAACAAACGCTTTACATTTACAAAACCTCCAAAAAGCTACAAAAAACAAATGACTCTCTACCTCGCTGTGGTAGGACTGTCTTTTTTTTTAAGCTCCCTATTTATGAACATCGGTGTTCTGTCTTTACATTTTCCCTTGATGATGGCACGAATAAGCACAACAATCGTGATGCTAGGTATCAATTTTTTGTTGCACCGATATATCTCTTTTAATAGAAATTGGGTTTAGGGATGGCAGATCAGATGGTTTCACCTATTGCCCAATTGCTTCAAAAACGCATCTTGGTGATAGACGGTGCTATGGGGACATCTCTACAGGCAATGGATCTTGTAGACGAAGATTTTGGCGGAGAAGCCTACGCTGGATGCAATGAATATCTATCCATCACAAAACCTGAGGCCATTGTTGCTGTTCATGAATCCTATCTAAGATCCGGTGCTGACATTATCGAAACCAATACATTTGGAGCGACCTCTGTCGTATTGGCAGAATATAATCTTCACCATCTAACCGATCAACTAAACAAGGCCTCTGTTGTATTGGCAAAAGAAGCCTGCAAACGCTATAGCACACCCGAAAAACCTCGTTTTGTAGCGGGCTCAATGGGACCTACAACAAAATCTCTGTCTGTCACTGGCGGTATTTCTTTTGACGAACTAGCCCATACTTTTTTTGAGCAGGCCATTTCATTAATCGAGGGAGGAGTTGATTATCTACTGCTCGAAACAGCACTAGATACCCTTAATTTAAAAGCCGGATACATCGGCATTTTAAAGGCTTTTAAACAAATTGGATGTCAAATCCCTATTGCCATATCCGGCACTATCGAAACCATGGGCTCTATGTTGGCAGGTCAAGGTGTAGAGGCCTTATATACCTCTATGGCTCATATAAACCCCCTTTATATTGGGTTAAACTGTGCGACAGGTCCTATTTTTATGAAAGACCATATCCGCACCCTGTCTCAAATAGCACAGTGTCCAGTAGCCGTTGTCCCAAACGCAGGCATCCCAAATCCAGACGGTTCTTATCCCGAAAGCCCCACAGATATGGCCACTGTCTTGGAAGAATTTGCTCACCAAGGATGGATCAATATCCTCGGCGGTTGTTGTGGCACAACACCTGCTCATATTGAAAAAATGGTCTCTATCGCACATCTTCATCCTCCACGCACCATACCAAGTCATCACAGCACAACCCTATCCGGCATTGATGCCCTGACCATCGAATCCGAAAATCGTCCTTATCTGGTAGGTGAACGAACAAATGTGATTGGATCACGGGCCTTTAAAGCCTTGATCACAGAAGAAAAATTTGAAGAAGCTGCAGAAATTGCAAGAAAACAAGTGCGTTCAGGCGCTCATCTTCTAGACGTTTGCTTGTCCAACCCCGATCGAGATGAAGATCAAGACATGGTCCAATTTTTATCATTTGCTACAAAGCTCGTCAAAGTCCCGTTTATGATCGATTCCCAAGTCCCAAAAGTTGTTGAAACCGCATTTAAATTAACCCAAGGAAAATGCATTTTAAACTCTATCAATTTGGAAGATGGTGAAAAGTCGTTTGAAGAATTGTTACCCCTCGTCGCAACATACGGAGCTGGCGTTGTGGTTGGATGTATTGCCAATGAAATGGCGGTAACAGCCATGCAAAAATTAGAAGTCGCTAGGCGTGCGCATCAGCTTCTGACTCAAAAATATGGTATTCAGGAAGAAGATATTTATTTTGACCCACTGGTATTTCCCTGCGGAACAGGAGACGAAAAATACATAGGATCAGGAAAAGAAACCATCGAAGGCGTGCGATTGATCAAGGAAAATTTTCCTTTGTGCAAGACTGTTTTGGGCATTTCAAATGTATCGTTTGGACTTCCCCATGCAGGACGAGAAGTACTCAATTCTGTTTTCCTCTATCACTGTACCAAGGCTGGACTAGATTTAGCGCTTGTTAATACTGAAAAACTCATGCGATATGCCACGATTTCTGAAGAAGAACGCCAATTGTGCAATGATTTACTGTGGTATCGCACAGAAAATGGGTATGATCCTATCGCTCATTTTGCTTCATTTTATAGAAACAAAAAGAGCACTGTTGTCCAAGAAGATCTATCTCATCTCAGCGTAGAAAAACGCATCGAGCACAACATTGTAGGCGGTACAAAAGAAGGTCTTCTCACAAATCTAGAGGAAGCACTTCAACAATGGAGTCCACTAGAAGTTGTCAATAACCCATTGATGCGTGCCATGGATATCGTCGGAAAAATGTTTAATGATAACGAACTGATTGTGGCAGAGGTCTTGCAATCTGCTGAAGTGATGAAAGCTTCTGTGGCCTATTTAGAGCAAAAAATGGAAAAATCTGAGGTGCATACCCGTGGCACACTCCTGCTTGCAACTGTCAAAGGAGATGTCCATGACATTGGAAAAAACTTGGTCGAAATTATTTTAAGCAACAATGGCTACCGTGTGATTGACTTGGGAATCAAGTGTCCACCACAAACCATTATCGAGGCGGTTGCAACACATCAACCTGATTTTATTGGGCTCTCTGGACTCTTGGTAAAGTCAGCCCAACAAATGGTCATCACTGCACAAGATTTGCGCGCGCAAGGTATTGATATTCCTATTCTTGTTGGTGGAGCGGCACTAACCGAAAACTTTACACGCACCCGTATCGCCATCGAATACAATGGCCCTGTTGTTTATTGCAAAGATGCAATGAGTGGTCTATCTGTTGCCAATCAACTAAGCGATCCTCAAAAACGAGATCTTTTTTTAAGCAACCACCGTCAAGAAGGCATCGATTTTTCAAGCACATCCTCATCACCAGAGCGAGGAGAATCCAAACGAATTTTTAAAGAAAAACTGACATTTCAATATGACCCTATAAGGGCAAAGATGCCACACCCTGATCCTGTTATCTTCACACCTCCTTTGGAAGAAGTTTGGGAGCTGATCAATCCACAGATGTTGTACGGAAATCACTTGGGGCTAAAAGGAAATATTGAGTCGCTATCCAAAAAAAATGACCCCAAATATCTCAAGATTCACACATTAATGACATCGCTTAAAGAACGCATCTTAAAAGAAAACTTACTAACAGCAAAAGGGATTTATCAATTTTTTAAGGTCAGAAAAGATGGCGATGCCCTGGTCATTTTAGATCCAATTACGCTACAAGAAACCCATCGTTTTGTTTTTCCAAGACAGTCGGAAGGGCTTAACTTATGCCTAACTGATTTTATTCATCCCGACCAAATCGACTCCTTGGCAGCTTTTGTTGTCACCTGTGGCGATGGCGTCTCTGTTATTGCAAAAGAATTAATGGATCAGGGTAACTATTTTGAGTCGCATGGACTTTCTGCTTTGGCATTAGAATCTGCAGAAGCGTGTGCTGAGTGGATACACCAAGAACTGCGAACTATCTGGGGAATACCAGATGACAAAAAACTGTCTAGAGACGACTTGTTCAAGTTAAAATATACGGGTATACGAGTATCCTTTGGCTACCCTGCCTGCCCACGCCTAGAGGATCAGCGCATTTTATTTGACCTGCTTCAACCTGAGGCAAAAATTGGTCTTTCGCTATCAGAAGAATATATGATGTATCCAGAGGCTTCTGTGTCAGGCTTGGTCTTCCATCATCCTCAGGCTAGATACTTTACTATCAATGAAGGGGATCTGAAGGCATTTGAATCTATACACGCATCGGAATTGTCCAAGGATAGGTAAAAATTAATATTGATTTAGGGAGATTATATTTCCCCTCTTCAATCTCGAAGAGCATCACTAGGGGTTTTGAAACCCCGTAAAGGTATAAGAACTGAAATGTAGGGATCTGTCCAGAACGGCCAAAATAGCCGCCACGAAGTGGTCAAAGATTCTGGACAGAGTCGCGAAATGGAAGTTAGG
>CAXNHA010000050.1:0-7276 GCA_964202165.1 Candidatus Marinamargulisbacteria bacterium
ATTGGGGACAGAGCTGAGGACACAAGTCGAAGGGGTTTTGCCAGGCTTATTCCGAGAAAATGGGCGAGAATATGATATTCGGGTCAGATTAAACGAGTCGCAACGGGATATCAAGACGTATTTTAACGAAACCTTTGTACCAAATATTAATCGCTCATTGGTGCAGTTATCCAGAGTATCCAATGCAAAACAAGTCATTGGGCCATCCTCTATCAATCGACAAAACCGCACACGCTATATCATGATTTCAGCAGACATTGCACCAAATGGAGGAGGAGTTGGAGGAGCAACCCAAGCAATTGATCAGCTTTTCAAAAAAGAACTCCCATTACCTCAAGGAATCCAATACTCATTGGATGGTCAGGCAGAAAATTTTAAAGAGCTGGGTCAAAACATGATGATCGCCTCAGGTCTGGGAATTTTGTTTATCTACCTTGTTTTGGCTAGTTTGTACGAGTCTTATATGACCCCATTGACGATTATGTTGGTCTTGCCATTGGCGATATGTGGGGCTTTTTATGGACTGTACATAACAGGTAAATCTCTGGATATTTTTTCGATGATAGGATGCATCATGCTCTTGGGGATTGCCACAAAAAACTCAATTTTGTTGGTAGATTATGCCAATCAATTGGTGGCAGAGGGATTGTCTTATACAGATGCCATGTTACGTGCAGGAAAGGTGCGTCTAAGACCCATCTTGATGACATCTGTGGCTTTGATTGCAGGCATGTTGCCCATTGCAATTGGACTCAATGAAGCATCGCGACAACGTACCAGTATGGGGGTGGCTATCATTGGCGGGTTGATTACCTCTACCTTGCTGTCGTTGGTGGTTGTGCCAGCTGTATACAGTTATTTTGAACGGTTTAGAGTGTGGAGTCGTGCAACACTAAGTCGCATATTTACCGTAGATTCTCAGCATAAGCTCACTGCTGAAGAAGAAGAGTTGCTACGCGACGCGTCTTAGTCAGAGGGAGTGTCAGATGTGACAGAGAAAACAATATCAGGATTTTCTCGCATCTCTCGCTCCAGGCTCCATTTTGTTTCAGCCAAATAGACGGGAAGTTGGTGCAGGTCATAAGCAATCTGGCCACTTCTCTCTCGGATAAAACGATCAAGGTCTAATGAATCATCAGAAGAAATCCAGCAAGCTTTTACAAAATTAAGAGGTTCAAACCGACAAGAAGCTCCGTATTCATTTTCAAGGCGGTATTGAATCACTTCAAATTGGAGAGCCCCAACTGTTCCGATCATGAGTCGAGAATCAGTGCCTCGGGTAAATAACTGTGCAACACCTTCTTCGCAAAGCTGATGAATGCCTTTGTGGAGTTGCTTTGTTTTAAGAGGATTAAGATTGATAACGATTCTGAATATCTCGGGAGAGAAATGAGGGATGCCCTTAAATATCAGCAACTCGCCCTCCGTAAGGGCATCTCCGATTTTAAAGTTTCCTGTATCATGTACCCCAACAATATCTCCCGGATAAGCATCATCAATAATGGATTTATCTTGTGCCATAAAAGCCGTGGGGTTAGAAAATCTGAATTTTTTGCCCAATCGTACATGGGTGAGCCACTCATTTCGTTTAAAAATGCCGGAACATACGCGAATAAAAGCAATGCGATTGCGGTGTTTAGGATCAATATTGGCATGTATTTTAAAGACAAATCCAGTAAATTTTGGCTCAGATGGCTGAACAGTTCTTATGTGCGTCGGTCTTCCTTGAGGAGGAGGGGCGATCTGAATAAAGCAATCCAATAGCTCTCGTACCCCAAAATTATTAAGGGCACTACCAAAGAAAACTGGGCTGACCTCACCTTTTAAATACGCCTCTTGGTCAAAAGAGGGATACACGCCGGATACCAATTCTATTTGCTCTCGCAACGGGTTTGCATCAAGTCCTAGTAAGGCATCCAATCGAGGATCGGATAAATGGGTGATTTTAACGATGGAGGAGGCATCTTGTTTGTGATGGGGTTTGAATAAAATGAGTTGTTTTTCATAAAAACTATACACGCCCTTAAAGGTTTTTCCCATGCTAATAGGCCAACTCATAGGGCATACTTTGATGGACAATTTGGCTTCAATTTCATCCAATAGCTCAATAGGATCTCGACATTCTCTGTCCATTTTATTGATAAACGTCATCACAGGCGTGTGACGCATTCTACAGACGTCTATTAGCTTTAAGGTTTGGCTCTCTACGCCTTTGGATGCATCTATGACCATCAAAGCACTATCGACAGCTGTAAGGGTGCGAAATGTGTCTTCACAGAAGTCTTGATGGCCAGGCGTGTCCAATAAATTAATTTTAATTTGGTTATAGTAAAACCCCATGACGGATGTTGCTACAGAGATGCCTCGTTGACGCTCAATTTCCATAAAATCAGATGTGACGGGACGTGTGTCTCGTTTTGCTTTTACGGCACCTGCAACCTGAATAGCACCCCCAAACAACAATAGTTTTTCCGTGAGGGTTGTTTTGCCTGCATCGGGATGGCTGATAATGCCAAACGTTCGCCGTGCAGCAATTTCTGTTTCCAAGGTCATGGACATAGCCCGAGTGCAGAAAGGTCGTGGGTCAATTGTTGGTCTGTAGAATAAACAAGTCCCTTCATACCTAGTTTTTCGCCTGCCACAATGTTTTCATGGCGGTCGTCAATAAATAAACACGTCGCTGGATCAAGCTGATAGGTATCAAATAAATGCTGATAAATGGCACTCTCAGGCTTAACAGAGCGTATCTTTGCAGAGACAACCATTCCAGATGCTTGAGATAAAAATGGGTGTAAGGATAGCAATCTGTCAAAAGGGTCTGCTTGAAAATTAGATAAGATAAAGGTGGATTTTGTGTGAGAAAAAAGGTCAAATAAATCTTTTGTGGGCCTGATAACATCCAACACCGTACAAAACGACTGAATCAGATGCGTAAGCTCTCCTTCGTACAAGGGATAATCTCTGGTATTTGGGTAAGGGCGCAAGATCTCGATGGCTTCTTTGATGCCAATATCTCCTCGGTCTAGCTCTAGCCAAAGAGGGGTGTCAAATAAATGGGTTAAATAAAAAGATTTTAAAGGAGAATTTGGAACCAGGGTGTCTACAATTTTTGAAGGTACATAGGAAAATAAGACATTTCCCACATCAAATACAATGTGCTGGATAGCCATAGAGGTTAATACTTAGTACGCAGCAAGAACCAGTTTGTTGTAGGTTTTAAAACAAGAGCTACAAAATCTAAATTTTTTAAAATTTCCTCCAGAATTTAACACACGGAGCCTATGAAGGTTTGGCATAAATCGACGTCTTGTTCGTCTCTTGGAGTGGCTAACATTATTCCCGCTCGCGGGTCCTTTTCCACATTGGTCACACGTTTTTGACATAGTATTGAGGTTCCCTTGCTAAAAAGTTCAGACGCATTTTTTTACCACAATCATCATTAATCTGGCAAGAAAAAATTGTCGATCGCAATTAAAAATCTAGGCTCTAATATGTTTGTAAGCAACATGATGAGGGTGTACATCAGATACAAACGAAAGCCTGACAAGCGAGTTTGGTTTGGAGGTGTTTAGTGGAGCTCGATCTAATGTTTGCAAACTGTCTGTTGGAAGGGGTAGGGCCCCATTTGGGGTTAGCAGGTGGAGAGGTTCGTTTTTTTGAAAAGGAGATTGGACAGCTAAGATCATCCCATCTTCTGATGAATTTTGGATAACATTGCCTACAAACTCGATCGATTTTGAATATCCTCCAAATGTATAATTGATAGAGTCTCCTTTTGGACGAGATGCTAAGCCCCCTGTAGAAAATGTGCGATTGGATACCCGAGATAAGTGTTCATTGAGCAATGGGGTAGGGGCGTTTGGATAATGATCGATAGCATGTCGGTAGGCTTGGACGGTGGTTGCAACATATAGATTGGATTTCATACGACCTTCAATTTTAAGCGACGCGATACCAGCCTCTATGAGTTGAGGGACCAATGTAATGGCATTGAGATCTTGTGCATTCATAATGTGAGTACTGTCCACATCTTTTTGGTGAGAGGAGGTGATATCAAAGACATGTCGACAGCTCTGTACACATCCACCGCGGTTGGAATCTCGTCCTGATGTATAATTTGAGATCACACATTTTCCGGAATAGCTTGCACACATCGATCCGTGCACAAAGACTTCCAATTCGATATCAACATGTTTTTGGATTGTTTGACAATCCTCAATAGACACTTCTCTGGCAAGGATGACCCGGCTTGCACCTGCATCTTTCCAGATTTTGGCTGTGTAGGCATTGGTAACACTTGCTTGCGTGGAGACATGTAACGGGATCGAGGTGAGAGATTTTGCCAATTGAAAGACGCCCATGTCGCTAATAATGAGTCCGTGAGGTTGAATGGCTTGGAGCTCTATGAGATGGTGAGATAAGGCCTCGATATCTACGTTGTGAGCAAATCCATTGAGCACGACATAGACTTTTTTTCCGTGTTCATTGGCGATACGAATACCATCTTGAAGTTCTTTTATTGAAAAGTTATCGGCATATTTTCGAAGGCCAAATACTTTTCCGCCCACATAAACAGCATCTGCACCAAAGGCAAAAGCGATTGTCAATTTTTCCAGGTTCCCAGCGGGTGCCAATAGCTCAGGTTTTTTCACAACAGCCTTTTTTCCAATGTCTATAATAGTCCCCATTATCCCAATGAAAACACGATTTTTCAAAGGCATCTTGAGAGGACAATATGCCTAGTTTTGAAACAATGACGCTCGCATGATAAATAACAATATCTCTAGTAGATTGGCCGTTGATGCCAAAATCTTGTGGTGATGCAAATCCTTCTGATATGGCCTGAGGGGATAGCACAACGTAGGGTGTTTTGCGATCCAAGGCCAACTGGGTAGATCCTTCAACCCCACGCAGTAAAAGAGAGGCGCAGATATGGGATTGAGATTGAAGCAGATGGGTCATGGTTTTTCGGTAGGGTGGATGGGTAAAGCTTGTGACCACGTATGTTTTTTTTGCCCGAAGAGGAACCAATAGTTTTTCCAAGGTAGCCAAAAAAGGACGTTTGATCATCTCCACACGGACAGATTTAAGTGCATACAGCTCAGGGCATAACAGAGACTGATCGATATAGCCCCATCCAATATCAGGATTTAAAATATCTTGGATGGTTTTTTTGATAGATTGGAGAGGATTTTTTTTGGCTTCTGATAAGAGTTTGTAGGTATTTACCCCTCGTTTTGGCGAGATTTCATCTATGCCGTGCAAGACGCAAGGGATCCCCATACTTGCCAATAAAGTCGCTGTATAATGTGATAAATAAGGTGTGCGATTGAAGCCATCGTAAGGGTTTGAGATATCAACAATTAAGGGAAGGTCAAGGGTATGAGGGTGGATCTTAGATTGGATGCTGTTTAAAAACAGGTGGTTTTCAAGATCGGTCTCCCGTCTCAGTCGCAAGCCTTCCAAGAAAGCAGCTTTTAAATAGGCGGGCACCTCTTGGTTCCAGAGGTAGTCCATGGCAGATAGACACGATTGCTCAGATAAAACAGCACCAGATAAAATCAATTTGATCAGAGATTCAAAAATGTTCTCTGTACAAATGGTAGACGCCAATACGCAAAGCTCTTGGGGTACATAATCAGACGGGTGTTGCAAAAAATTTTTAATCCATACACCTTCTTCAGGTGTAGCAGGGAGAAATAAAATAGCTGTCAATAACGTGGCTTTTGTAGCAAGGGGAAGGGTTGGGTCAAAAAACAAGCCTCGCAGGTTGTCCAAGTCGTTGGTGCTGAGAGACTTGCTCATTGTAGGTCCAACCCCCTTTTTTTTGAGCAACAAAATTAGTGTGTCATGGGCTGTTGTCGCAGCATCCATGTTTCTAAGGTTTTGCATCTCGATGCGGATAGATTTTTTTGGGATTTACATAATTTTCTTCAGGATATAGGTAGGTAGGTGGGAGAGTGGCTCCTAAACCGCCTCGTTTTTTGCGTAGGGATTGCATAAGGGTATAAAAATTGTTTAAGGCAAGGTTTTGTACCAAAAGATTCCCTGTAGGTAGCATCGATAGGGTTTTAAATAAGGGCGTATATTTGCAAATTTCCTGGGTATAGGTCTCAAAGTTGGCGACTTTATCCGAGCCTATCATGAAGGTGTTTGGAAATTCTTGGATAAGAGACGCCCATTGAGAACGGTTGTCAATGCCAGGTTGAGATGAGGTTGCTTCACGATAAATATACATGTCGTAGACCACCCAAGATAAATCAATATGGACATGCTTAGATCGGTTGTTTTCTGCAAGAAAAACGTGAATAATTTTTGGTAAATTGTCGACAACAACCCGTCTACTTACGCCAGCATGGCACCACATAAACTGTGTCTGAGGATGTTCATCTACCAATTCTTCCAATTCATTTAAGTACAATGGAAGCCGTGGAATATTGCCTGCCGATACAGGTGCAATATTATGATGGATAGATAGAGGTAAAAAAACAGTGCCTGCAAAGTCACTGAGACGATGAAGCGCTGGATGATTTGCACAAGGACGTTCGTCGGATGTTAGGTTGGTAAGGTCATCATGTCTAGACATGATTTCTCCAATACCCTCCCACATACCAGGAAATTCTTTAATGCGTTTTACCGCCATGTCGACACTTCCCATATCTGTTGCGTCAAATCCACACATAAATGGATAGAGTCGCTGTCGTGCTTGAATAGCAGGAGTTCCACCTGCGGTCAAAAATCCTGAATAGAGTTTGCAATTATATAATCTGTATCACGGGCTACCAAGACACGGGATTCATTGTCCAAATAGTACAAAGGACGTTGCCTATCCATACTGGACCATTTTTTGACAAAGGGCATTCCAGATACCATAGCGACAGTGACTCCGGCTGCGTCCATGCGTTTGAGAATCCCTACAATACGAGCATCTCGTTGACCAGAGGGGAGCGTGACTTTTGGGGAAGGGGGTATGAATGCCTGATCAAGCTCGGACCAGTATTCACCATTTTGCAAAAAATCAACCAAGTGAATATGACAGTCTGCTTTTGGTAAGCCGATAGACCCCTCCGCTAGCAGATCCTTTGCTAGTAGATAAGAAGGTTCCAAAAAGCATAAAAGCCATAGGGTAAAACCAAAAAAGAAAGATAAAGATCGACGCATATAGACAAGCACCATAGCACGATATCGACTCATCTTGTACATTGGTTTATCCGTTGCTAGAATGGGCTCTCCTTTTTAAGGCCGAGATAGCTCAGTCGGTAGAGCAGAGGACTGA
>CAXNHA010000051.1:0-7077 GCA_964202165.1 Candidatus Marinamargulisbacteria bacterium
TTCCAATGCTGCTTTAGAGGCTTTGGTAGGCGTACCCAATTTAACTTGGTATTCTGTTTCTGCATTGGTTAATTCCAATTGAGCACCCACTAGCTGGGACAAATTAGAACCAGTTGCTGGATCGGCCAAGTTATTTCGGATATCTTCCATTGTGCTCACATAATCGGTACCGGCTGCTTCTGCCGCAGCTGTTCTTTCTGCACCTGTGTCTAGTTGTACATTTGACATGTTCATTCTCCTTTTCTACTAAAGATGTATTGATATTAATCATAAACGGATGAGTTGCATCATTTGTTGTATCTATTTTTTTCGTTATTTACCTCCTTTTGTCAGATATGTGTTGAATGGGTATTCCCATGTTTGGATGGCTTGAAACCTCTCTTTTTTTGTGAATAATAGAGGCCTATGCACATTATACAGTACCTTGAGCATATTCAATCATCTATTAGCATAACGGAAGGAGAACTAGATGAAGAAGAGGAATTTTTTCTTATAGATGCTTTGTCGTATGATGATCAAAACGTATGGAGTCTGGCCTCTCTTATTTTGTCTCAGGGATCTCAATCTACCATTCTTAATGTCTTGGACGAACTACCCGATCTCTCTTTGGAGGTACGTATGCTTTGGGCTTCTTTGTTGTTTCAGATGCCTTTTTATCAGCCTTACGACTATCTGCTTCAAGAACTCCGCACAGCGACACATCCACCGTATATAGAGGTGCTGATCACGTGTCTTGAACAAACCACTTATTTTGTTTTGCCACTTGTTTTCCTCCAACTATCTGTGGATGATCGGACCTATAGAGATCGACTCAAACAACTGCTCAAGCGCATGGGATTTGCAAAATTTAAAAAACACCTTATTCTTTTTCCGGAGTTGCCTCACGAAGCAATCCTGAGAGATGTGTTTGGAGACGAACTCATTGACAGCCTATCCAAGAAGTAGTAACAAGCAGTAGGATGTATCATAAAACTTCCATGCATAAATATCGGATTTTTTGGCGATACCCCTATAACAGGGGTGAAAGTATAGGGACTAATCGGAGTCTGTATGACGGCATTAAAAATCGATTCTTCGTTTGGGTATATCCAAACGCCTTCTACAAAAAAATTAAACCCTTCTAATGGTATAGAAGGGTTTAATCCTGTTGACGACATATCCTCCGATTCTACGCTGGATCTTGGAAAAATAAGCGCTGGGATTTTTTCGCCCACGCTTGAAAAAGACATTAGCGAGACCGATAAAGACGAAGACGAGCCTGATCGCAATACCTACAAAATAGCCCATACCATCAAAAATTGTTTTGATGAAAAAAATAACGTTAGCGAGTCCGAAAAAACCCTAAGAGGGTATCAATATCTGATAGATCCACGACAAGAAGCTACTGAAACCTATGTAGACTCTTTGTATAAAAATGGGATTATTCAATCCGGCATGTCCGATGAAAAATTGGCCACAACCCTGTTGCGCCATGTGCAATCCAATTTTACCTATAGCTCAGAACAAGAGGGCAAAGACAATTGGCAACGTGTGAGCGAGACCTTGTCCCTAAAAACAGGCGATTGCGAAGATGTATCGGTTTTATTGGCCTCACTTCTCATGAATGCCTTGCACCGAGAAGGGCGATCGGATGCCCAAGTGAAGGAGATGGTAAGCGTGGTAGGGGGATATATGGGAGAAGAAAGCCTGTCTGACCGAAAAACAGGGGTTGCACATGCCGTGGTCAAACTCACTCTTTCTGAAGGCAATGAGCCGATAGCATTGGATGCTACATCCAAACTCCCACCTTTGTTGTGGAAAGAATTTGGCATGGATACTGTATTTGAAATGAATGATGCCCGATTTGTTAAATACCAAACCATTTCGGATAATTTTCATACAGCACTTCAAGCCAGCAACGATATGATGTCTGGCAACCAAAAAAAAGTGGTCAATAACATCAAAGGCATTTGGGATTCTCTAAAAGAGAAGCTCAGAACAACGGTCAAGATCCCCATAGACAACACCGGTCAGCTTATAATAGGCAACACGGGGTTTTTTAATGTGCAACAAAAGGAGATAAGAGAGTCGGGTCTAAATGTCTCTTTTAAGGCCGTCACCATCAATGACAACGATTTGAAGACCTACTTGTTGGATATCCGAAACGATCTTAACAAGATATCTATCTTGTTTTATACACTCAATGCCCAAGCAGATATGTCGCTAAACGCTGCTTGGGACATACGCATTGCGTCAGAAGACGACAACAGAGAGTCTGATCTCAAAAAAGCCCAAAGTGATGCCAACAAAGAAAGAGAAAAATTTTCAGCCAACATTGGCAAGTTTCAGCAACGGGTATCGGATGCCTTGCAACAATTGGTAGATGAAGTCCTTAATTTTGCAAGAGGTGCCAATCAATCCTCATTTGCACAGGCCCATATGGAGGCAGACCGGTATGGGAGAGAAAGCACAGGGGTATCTATCTTGTCAGATTTGGCCAACGAGATGACGGGTGCGATGGATGTTGTCAGGTCAAAAGTAGATGTCTTCATATCCAAAGTAGAGGCGCAAACAGCCCAATCCAATGCAGAAGTCTATCAAGAATATGCCCTAAGCCTCTTACAAGGGCTCACATTTTTTGGGGAAAATGACAAACAAGCAAAGCAAAAAAAGAACGCATTTGGTAGGCGTGCAGAGGATATCTTTACAGCATATACAACCGAGCAGGACGGGAGCTTGTCACTCAACCTAGCCAAGGCTTCTCTTAAAGGTATGAATATTGCGACACTGAGCAAAATTATCAACAACGAATCGGATATGAATAATACGGGATTTGCCAATGCCAGAGGAGAGGGGAGTAAAGGCTGGTTTCGTGGTAGCCAAGCACCATTGTTGACAAAGTCTCAGTCCATTAGCAACGGTGCGGCACTCTTGAGAGATCGTATTATTTATTTTGAACTCAACAATGAGGCAATAGCCAATTATCGACAGTACTTAAATACATTTGGCAACTTCGTAAGACTGTCGCAACAGATTCAATCCATGTGGCAAACCCACATCAAAGAAATCGCCGAGTCTATAGGGGGTGTCAAAGGCAGCTCTTCGGCAACTCAGTTAATATCCACTGTAGCCCAAGCCGTCGGCACGGAAATTGGCAAACAATTGACCTTGTTTGATAATTTTTCTCAAAACCTTAACCAACTATCCACGGCTACGCGCACCTTGATCACAGCCAGAGAAACCCTTTCCCTCTCTGAGACTAGGGTGGTGTCAAAATCAAGCAAGACAGCCGCATCCATTGTTGCTTTTATAGCTAACATTGCTCCTGCTGTGACTTTAGGTGCAACTTTAGGAGCACTGTTCCCTGCCCTGAATGCTGAGCACTGGTCTTTTGTGCTTAATAGCACCTACGAAACAGTGGCCGGGCTTTCTTTTGCTGGAGCAGACTTTGGGATAGAAAAAAAACAGGGTGGTTATTTTAATCCTGTTACGATGCAGACGTACTCGGCATTTAATAGACAAAACATCACCGCTCCGACATCTCGGGATGATCTTGGCTGGCTTGATTATTTTTCATCAAAAGCATTGTCTTATTTTTCACCCACACAAGACCCCAGCGCTTCCTTTAGAAAAGGAAAGGCAAGTGGCGAAACCTATACCCCAGAAAGTGAAGGGGGGACAAATGATGTCAAGATATCGTCCTTCATCAAAGGACGAGGCGATGGTCGGTATGTGCTCGATGGCGCCAAGATGGCGGATGCGGTCCAAAACAGCAATGCCGAGATGCAAAAAATACGCATTTTATTTGCTATTTTAAAAGCCCAATATGATGCCATCGAGTCTGCATTGTCTGACATGTTTGGCAATCAAAAAACAGGAGTCATGGGGCGTATTGATACGATTGTAGATGGGCTAATGTCTACGCAGATGGCCATCATCGGTAGCTTTAAAAATGATATCCAAGCCCAGATGGATGCCTTTAATCTCAATGCAACCAAGCAAAGAGCTGTTGATCAGGCTTACAACCAATTTGAGTATGCCATGGGAGATCTGCCGATTATAGGATTTTCAGCTATTCCTACGTTCAATAGAGCTATTATTACTGGCTTTTCTTCTGCCAAAGAAACCATACAGATTACCCAAAATACATCATGGGGGAATTATGCGGGTATGTTAGCCGAGTATCATGACAGTGGGCCCAATACAACGCTCGAGAAGACCGTAGAAAAAGAAAACCGTTTTCAAGACATCTCTTCCCCGTCAAAAGAACAAAAAGCCTTTAAACAGGTATGGAATATGATTGAAGATTCTAGTAAAAACAAAATTCAGTCGATGGTTGTACCGTTCTTGGAAGATAGTGAGCCTGAGATAAAAGATAACAAAAAGCTGATTAATGTGGGTAACAAATTATTTGGAGCAGACATGTTTCAGATAAATTACGAAAAAGTATCTGAGATGCAACAAGAGATTGCACAATCTTCTATAGAGCGGATGATGCTTGTGATGATTGAACAGGCACTTGATCAAGCCAAAAAAAACACAGTAAAGGATATGTTTAATATATCCGTCAATGGCGGGTATATCCAGTCTCTGATGGGCATCATGGATTCTTATGGTCAGATGTATTCTGATCGATTGGATCAATTGGTGAAAGAACACCAGAACATCGTGGAGTCTTCCAATACGTGGAAGACCGCTGTGTCACAACTGGCAACAGATGTGCCAGTGATGGGGATATTTGTAGGAACTATGTTTACACTTGACCACGTAGAGATTGCTAATAAAGAGGCCCTTGAGAAAAAATTTAGAGAGGCGGCCCTTCTGCAACTAAAAAAAGGATTAGCAGGTACCGTCAAGGCCCTGTCAAAAGGAATTATTGCACTTATTGCTGGAGCTTTTATGTTAAAATCGAGCAACCCTGCACCCGCGATTAACTCAAAGTTTTTTGGTAATAGCCCAGATGAAAAAAAACTGGAAGAAAAAGCCGAGAACGACAAGAAAAAAATAGATGATAACCCCAAGTTATCTGATAAGGAAAAGGGAAAAGCTAAAAAAGAGATTGATAAAAAATTAAAAAGAGATCTTAAAACGTCTCGCCTACAATCAAGAATGAGTAATGTAATGGATGACTTAGGTGGTAAAGAGAGTAAAGGTAGAAAGCAATCTATAAGATTGTCTTCAACAGGGGGGGGGTATGTCCACGAAGGTGCTATGAAAAAAGCTCAAGATCAGCAAAAACGACTCATGCGATCTATGAAAATTATACAAAGCACGATGTTAGCTGAGTCTGAAGCCAAATCTGATGCGGCAGGTGCATTCGGAGTGCAAGCAAGCAAATCGTATACAGGTATGAAGAATGTATTAGGCCAGGTAGAGAAAACTACCAACCAGCTCTTAGATTCCCAACTGGCGGCATTTCGTGCTCAGGTAGAGGCACTTAATCGGGCATCGGATATGACAAAAACGGGTATTTCCTCTATTGCAGGAGCGTTGTTCAAAGCAGTGGTAGAGGTTGGTATGGTAGCAGTTGAGCGTGGCCTCAAAGCAAAGCAGGACGTAGCCGCCAAAGACGTTAACCAACTTGCCAAAGGAAACCAGGAAAAAAAGGCAATCAAAGTAAGACAAGAGGAGATTGAGGCCCAGATCAAGAACAACAGAGGGCTATCCTCTACTCAGCATGTGGCCCTTAAACAAGAGCAAATTAATTTGAAAACCAAACTGGTTGAAGCAGAAAAAAAGGAGCATGCTCAACGAAAAGCAGAAGGATCAGAGCAAGACTTTTCTAATCTTAAAAAGGCAAAAAAAGATCTCAAATTTGAAAAACAACGTCTACAAAACAGCGGGCGTACCCCTGAACAGATACAAGAGGATACAAAAGACTCGGCTAAAAAGGTGGCAACGTTCAAATTAATCACTCGAGAGCACTACAAAAAGAGGATGGAGAAGCTAGGGCTTATCGCAGCAGACTCCAAATATTCCGATGCATTATCACGAGCTAAGGGGTGGGGTGTGATGTTAGCGGTGGCTTCTTTTATGAAAGATCAAGCGGATAAGATCGGTGCGCTAGTTGCCCATGCTGTAGCCAATGCTATCGTGGCAGCTGTTAAGCTGAATACGGCAGGCGATGTTACATTGCAAGGATATAGCGATACAGTGGACGACGCTCGCCTGACAAACAGCGATGAGATCATCGATGAGCTAAAACAGAACGCCCCTGTACAAAAACAGGAGGCATCGGTGGCTATGGAGGTGTCGGATACAGGTACTCTAGAAACGACGATGGCCGTTTATCAGATAGAAGCAGCGGGGACTCAATTAGAACGGAGTGCTATAAAGGACAGGGCCAAAGAAAGTGGTTTTTTTGCCAAACAACTCTTATCTGCTCTTAAAGAAGCAGGCTCTTGGTTCGTTAAGAATTGGCAAAAGGCCGAGGCAAAAAAACTCGAAATCGATCAGGGTGAAGCATGGAGGGCATCTGGTTTGTCTGACTCAGATCGCCACCTGCTATACCTCAATGATGAGACACAGCTCAAAAAGAACCTTGGAGGCCGATTTCGCGTTATTGATGAGGTAAAAAACGCCGATGGGACTCTGCTGACTCCGGCCACGTATAAAGATACTGATGGTAGCGAACTCACCAAAGAGGAGGCTGATAAGAAACTTGATAAGATCACAAAAAAATTAAAAGAAGACATGGGGATAAATGGGTTTAGCAAATTTATGTACCGTCTGGTGACTGGACGCAATGTCGCAGCTTATTTAAGAGAATCGGCTTTGGCAAACGTAGCAACGAGTAAGGATAAATGGCATGACAAACTGTGGAAGGGTGTAAAGCGTGTTGCTTTTTCTTTCCTAGAGCTTCCATTTACGTTGATGAGAGGAATGGCTAGGGTGGCAAATTATGTGGTAGCGGGGGTATCTGGTTTTATCTCAGGCGTGATATCTCGGAGTTTGGATCAAATGAAGCCAAAAGCTATGGGTATCATAAACGTAAATAATCAATTGATCGATACAGAAGAGGATCCCTTCAGAGCAAACTTGAAAAGTAGAAAAGACGACTTGCAAAAAGAGTTGGAGACGGCTAAGGATATATCCTTT
>CAXNHA010000052.1:0-6993 GCA_964202165.1 Candidatus Marinamargulisbacteria bacterium
CCCCTCACGCCTGAAGACACCTGTCTTATTTTAGCCCATTATTGGATGCGCCATCACAACGGGTTGTCTGCAGTTGCAACAACGGTAGCCTCTTCTAGGCGGATTCAACAGTTTGCCAACACATGGCACATCCCGTGTGTACAAACTCCCGTAGGCTTTAAAGAATTTACACCTTTTTTTGCCAACGTTTCTGCCCAAGGAGGATTGGGGTTTGCGGTCGAATCATCAGGTGGGTTTTCAGCTTCTTGTCATACGTGGGAAAAATGCGGGTTTTTGCCAGCGATTTTGATGGCTGGTGTCATCACCCATACAAGGGGGTCGGTATCCCAGTTGCGTCGAGAGGTAGAAGAGGCGTACGGGACGACTTCTTTTGTAGAAGATAGACTTGTTGTGTCGGAGGCTGTGCAGTCCATGTTAAAAACGTGGCATTCCACCCCACCAAATCCAATATGCCCGCAACCATTGGCTCGAGTGGATAGGACGGATGGGATCAAATGGGTATTTGAATCGGGGGATTGGGTGTTGTTACGGGTCTCAGGTACAGAGCCAGTGGTACGTCTTTATTCAGAGTCCAACACACCAGCTGTTGCCAAGGCCTTGATACAATGGTGTCAGGATGTGATACACTCGGGGTGATTTTTTTAAGAAATTTTTGAGGACAAACGGAGTGTAAAGCCATGCAATTTTTTATCGATACTGCAGACATAGATGATATTAAAAAAGCCCATGCAATGGGGCTTGTAGATGGGGTGACGACCAATCCCACGCTTATCAAAAAAAGTGGTCAAAACCATGAAAAAGTAATTCGAGAGATCAGCAATCTTATTTCTGGTCCCATCTCGGTTGAAACAATTTCCCAAACAGCGGAAGGGATGCTGGAAGAAGCCAGTCAATATGTTAAGTGGGGCGCTCATATTGTGATTAAAGTGGTCATGAATCCAGAAGGAATGGCTGTTGTGAGAGAGTTGTCACAGCGTGGTATCAAAACCAATGTCACCCTTGTTTTTAGTGCTACCCAAGCCCTGCTTGCAGCCAAAGCAGGGGCTACGTATGTGAGTCCTTTTGTTGGGAGACTAGATGATATTGGTCAGCGGGGGATGGAGATGATCGCAGATATTCGCACCATTTTTACGCAATACAAATTTTTGACCAACATTCTTGTGGCGAGTGTGAGAAATCCGATTCATATTTTGGATGCCGCCTTGTACGGTGCGGATGTTGCAACTGTTCCGCCCTCTGTTTTGATGCAAATTTTTAAGCATCCCCTGACAGATGCGGGGGTACAATCTTTTCTAAAAGATGTGTCCGAATGGAAATGATTCTGAATTTTTAATATCCTCTGCTAAACTGTCTAAGATCCCATTTGATATTGACTTAGGAGGCGTCTATTATGATGAGTAGTTTGTTTAAAAAATTAGGAATGGCTGTTGCTGTGATGGTAATGGCAAGTTCTGTACATGCCCAAACACCGTTTTATTTAAGTGATTTTGAGTCTTCTAGCTCAGGAGGTTCTGGTGGATTTGGTATGGCTAGGATAAACAATGGCTCATATCTTAAAGGATCACTTACACCAAAGCTTAGTGTCGGCCCTATCAATGGTGAGTTTGACCTCAATATGTACCTGCCAAGCGATGGGTCGTCACAGTCTTTTTTTACTGTTGTTTTTCACAATGTAGGGCTTGATATCAACCGCCAATATGGATTCAAATGGGGGCGTCTTACGCACATTACCCTAGGCCAGGGATTGTTGATGGGCAATTATGATTCTGGCAGTTCTGGCCCTTCAGAATTTACACCAGATAAGGCTGCTTTTTTGGGATATGTTACCCTTGCCAATCTCCGCCTAGATGCTTTGATGACGGCTAGGGGATTGTATGGTGTGCGGACAGCTTATGCGGTGAACAATGTCGTGTTTGGTACGCCGCTGGTTGTTGGCGGTACGTATGTGAAAGATCCCAATACGACTGGATTGAATGCTCCCTCTTCAGGATATGGTGCAGATGTGGCACTACCTTTTATGGGAGATATCTTTACAGCGTACTCAGAATATACACGATTGGATACAGAGGCCGATGGTATTGCCACAGGGGTGAGAGGCTCTCTTCTTAGTCTAGACTATCGTTTGGAATACCGAGATTTAAGTGCGTCTTTTATTCCAAGCTATTTTAATAGTACGTATGAGTTGGGCGGAGCAAGGTCACTTGCAAAATCCTCTCGGTTTTCTGGGTTCTTAGGATCAGCATCGGCTTCTTTGTTTGATTATTTTAAAGCAGGGGTGCGGTATGAAAAATATGATACGACAGATTTGGTTACCGTATCGGGTGGGTGGAAACGATTTCAAGATACAGTAGGTGTTATCAATTATACCCGTCCATTCAATGCCCCAGGTGTGTATGCGTTGCTGGACATGGATGTGCTGTACATCAATCAGTCTCTATTTGATTATGTGATTAATCTCAAGCGACAATATCAAACGGAAACTGTGTATACGGATACATATGGGTTTGGACTTCGTATGGATCTCACACGCCTAAATGTAGGCAAATTATTGGGACTCCCTTTCTAATATGAGTCTATTTTTTAAGTCTGAGCAACAACAGCGTTTGTTTAAAGAAATCAACAAGCAGTTTCGAAATCCTATCGACTTTAAAAGGCTGTTGCAAAGAATCAATGACATTGGCAGTATCTCTCAGGCAGGCCTAGATGTTGGCCTGCTCGACTCTATTCAAACCCAGCTGTATTACAAGGGGTACAAAATTGCAAAGGTGTTGGTGATTGTGGATCAAAAAGGAAAATCTCTTCCTGATGGCCATCCCATCCTTAATGGCAACTCCAACGTATTTAAAAGCAACGGACAGCTAAAAGAAGTCACGCAGATGACACCTCCCAAACTAAAAACCCGTTGCTTGGATCTGCAAAAAATATTTGGACTTATTCGTCTGACAGAAGAAGAGGCCCTTTTTACTCGCCAATCACCTCAAAAATCCGAGACGCATTGAGTGTTCCGTATGCAGATAAGGTGTAAGTAGCACCTGCATCTGGGCTGGTATACAGTATTTTCCCTGAGGGGTCATTGTTTTGATAAGCAAGTCCTGTAAACGGATTTTTTGGGGTGGTGGGCAATCCTCCATATTGATGCAATTGGTCAATCAGTGTCTCTACTTGTAGGGCGCCACTTGGGTACATCCCTTGATCAAGTCGATAGGTTTCAATAGCAATCTGAAGTTGGTGCGCAACAGATTTGACGCTAGATTCTTTGGCCTTGTTGACAATCCCACCGACACCACGCAATGCCAAGGCAATCAAGATGCCCATCACAGCAATGACAATCATCATTTCTAGTAGCGTAAAGCCGGTCAATAGGATTTGTTTTGTTTTCATATGTCATGTTATTAAAAAACAAATTTTATTGTACGTCAACTTTTTTTTTGATCAATGAAGCGAATCCCGCAAGCAGAAGTGCTGAAAAGATAATACAAAGAGAGAGCAGGTTTGGGATATGAATGACCTTAAATAAAAGCATCTTGATACCTACAAAACATAAGATGAAAGCGAGGGCGATGTTTAGGTATCTGAACTTTTCCATCAATCCATCTAGAACAAAATAAAGAGAGCGTAGTCCTAGGATTGCAAAAAAATTGGACGAGATGACAATAAAAGAATCAGAGGTGATCCCCAAGATAGCTGGGATAGAGTCAATGGCAAAGACAAGATCAGTTGCCTCTATAAGAAGCAAAGCCACAAACAAAGGCGTAGCCTTCCATGACGATCCGATTTTTACCCAAAACTTAGAAGAGGAGATATGAGGATGTAGAGGGAGTTTTTTTTCAATCCATTTTAGAAAACGACTATCTGACAGAGAGGTGCTGTTGGAAGTGCTCTTGATTGTTTTTAGTCCAGTGATCACCAAAAATAAGCCAAAAACATAAAACATCCAGTTAAATCGTTGGATCAATGCGACGCCTGTCAAGATAAAGATCATCCTCATAATAAAAGCACTTGTAACTCCCCAGAATAAAACCCTATGTTGGTATTTTTTTGGGATCTTAAAAAAAGAAAAAATCAACATCATAACAAAAAGATTGTCGATGCTTAGAGACATCTCGACCAGGTATCCAGATAAAAATAAAAGTGCTCTTTCCAAACCACTGGTGTATAAAATGCCTCCATTAAATACAGCAGCACACCCGACCCATACCAATGTCCAGATAAGAGATAGTCTAAACGATTTTTTTTCTGTCATGACACTCCCAGTATATGCAAAAATTGAACAACCCCTATAGCCAATATATAGGCAAGAATACTATAAAACAAGCTCACGATAAGGGGTAGTCGCCACGAGCCGGTTTCTTTTTTGGCAATTGCCAATGTGGCCAAGCATTGCATGGATATCATAAAAAATACCAGTAGTCCCACACAGCTTGAGGTCCCAATCATGGTGCCTTTTACACCCATCAATAGGAGTGCAGATACAAACACCTCTCTAGCAGAAAATGAAAGGAAGAGGGCAACCCCTACGCGCCAATCCACGCCCAGCGGGGCAACGATAGGCGATAAATAAGGGCCCCATCGCATGGTAAGCGATGATGCGGGCGTTGGGTAGCTGGACAATACCCATAAGATAAGGCTGATGACGACAATAATAGGACCTGCTTTTTTGATAAAGCCAAGGGTTTGATGCCATACTTGGACAAACACATGCCGCCAAACTGGACAATGCCAGGTGGGAAGTTCGATTTGAAATCCCAAATTGGACTTGGGCAGCTGCAATAATTTTCCGCCTACAAGAGCCATCAACGAGGCACATGCAATACTGCCCATATAGAGCAGTCCCATGCCAAGTCCTGCTAAAAAAGGATGAGATTTGCCAACAAGGTTTGAAAGCAACAACCCATAAACGGGTAGCCGGGCCGAACAGGTCATGAGCGGGATAACGGCAAGCGTGAGGAGGCGTTCTTTTTTACCCGTAATCGTACGCGTGGCCATCATGGCAGGAATAGCACAGGCAAACCCAGATAAGAGAGGCACAAAGCTTTTTCCATTTAACCCTATTCGAGACAATGGTCGATCCACAAGCGTAGCACCTCTTGCCAAATAGCCCGAGCTTTCCAGGAGATTGAGTAAAAAAAACAAACAGGCAATTTGAGGAACAAACACAGCCACAGCAGATAGCCCAGGAAGAAGCCCCTCTACAAGAAGGCGACGGCCCCATGATGGGGGACAGATGAGGGTAAAGAGATGACCTACATAGTCAAATCCAGCAGCAATGCCATCCATGCAAGGAGCAGTGAGCCAAAAAATACTCCAAAACAAACACCCCATAATCCCTAAAAAAAGAATCCATCCCCAGATAGGATCTAAGACAATGCGATCTAGGTCAAAGGTTTTTTTGGAAGGAGATTTTGAGATAAAAAAAGCCTGGCTCATGTCATCTGCCCAGCCAAATTGGAGGGTTCGTTGTGCCTGAGAAAAAATAGGGGGGATGGAGGGTGTAGGCATTGATTTTTTCTGCAACAGGGTGAACATGCAGACATCTTTTAGAAGCTGAACACCCTCTCCCGAACGGCCATTAATAGGGACAACCGGTGCGTCGATTTTATCTTGAAAGCCTTTCCAGTCAATTAGGAGGCCCCGTTTTTGAGCAACATCTATCATAGTGAGGGCGACAACAACAGGAAGCCCCGTGGCCAATAATTGATGCAAAAGACCCAATTGTCTCAAAGGCTGTGAGGCATCGATGACGACGACAAGTCCATCTGGATGGGGCGTATGACCAGGGATCAGGAGATGCAGTGTTGTGAGGGTATCTATCGTGACAGCCTCATCTTCCGAATGGGGAGACAGAGACAAGATGCCGGGTGTATCCATGACCATAACAGAGGTAGTGGCTGTTTTCCACGTAGAGGTTGTATAGGTAACAGTAGAGCCAGGGTAGTTCATGGTTTTAAAATGAGACCCTGTAAACTGGTTAAAGAGGGTGGTCTTCCCAGAATTGGGATGACCGACAAACAACAAAGCAAGAGGGGATTTAGATTTAGTCACAAGAGGAGGCGTGTCGAATGAGAACACAGGAGGCATCTTCTTTGCGCATAGCAATTTTAGAGCCTCTGACTTCCACAGCCATGGTACCGCTAAGCGTAGAAAACAAAGATACCTTTGATCCAGGGATAAACCCCATATCTTGCAAGCGATCAATCACAAGAGGATTGCCTTGAAAATCATCCACGTATACCGTTTCACCAAGGGCGATTGTTGCAAGGGTGTTCATCAGAAGAGTCCTTCTAAGGTCTTTTATTGGGGGCATATACTGAGACTTAGTCTCAGAGGAAAGGGTTAGAATACCTTGAGTTGAAGAGCTGGTCAATCGGGGATATGTGTGGGATAGTGGAACTCAAAAGGAGGAATATGTACCCTTAGGAGATCAGTATGAGTTTCTCATGTTCACATCAACGGAATCTTCAACAAATCCCAACAAAAACCATCTACCTAACCAACCCCAAAAAAAACCAGATAAAAAACTCAAAAGAATCCAGTCAGCAAACTCCCCAAAACCAGAAAAGCTTACAAGGTAATACAAGGATTCCGACAAAATCCATCTCTCTGCCAAATCAAACATCGCAAACTAAGCAACAAGATAATTTTTTTCTGAGTCAAAATAAAATAAATAAAAATCAAAGTCACCAAACTCAAGGTGATCTGTATCAAGATCCAAGGTTTATCAATATATATGCTCCTAACTCTCAGGTAAAAACTCAACCAGCGCAGATTTTAGAAACGCCACAAAAGGGAAAAGATAAAAATAAAACCCCATCAACTCCACAAAAAAAGCATATGACACCTGAGCAACAGAAAACCCTAAAGCAGTTGATGAGTGGAAAAAAATTAAAGTTTGTCAAAGAATACCTCAGGAATGATAATAAGAAAGAAAGCAATATGATAATCAAGAAGTTCAACATCAATATGTTTCCCGTTATCCTGGAAAAAAATGAGGAT
>CAXNHA010000053.1:0-6962 GCA_964202165.1 Candidatus Marinamargulisbacteria bacterium
GATTTTTATGGCAATATCGTGGCTGTGTCTCAAAGGTCTTCCACGAGAGTTTACGCCCTACCAGGACACCAACCGTATTTTGCTGATTTTGCGTGCTCCTTTGGGGATTTCTATCTATGAAATGGACAAACGATCTTCTAAGGTAGAAAAAATCATCCAGGCTCTTCCAGAGATGTCTCGTTATTTTATGGTGTTGGGTGGCAATGATGTGAATATGGGACGTGCGTATATCATGCTGAAAGACCCAAAAAATAGGCGAAGATCTCAACGGGATATTGCCAATGCGTTGAGAAAAACGTTTGGATCTATTAAAGGGATAAAAGTGATCGTTCAAGACAATGCCAATCGGGCTTTTGCTCAGCGAAAAGGCTTTCCAATAGAATTGTCCCTAAAAGGTCATGACCCCAATCAACTGGATATACAATCCAGACGCTTGATGGATTTTATGCATAAGACACATTTTTTTTCAGACATTGATTCTGACTACAAAGGGGGGTTGCCAGAGGTGCAAATTCATCCAAATCGACAAGCCTGTGCATCGATGGGTGTCAATATCGTAGAGGTTAATCGTATCATTCAAGCTGTGGTGGAGGGTGTGGTCGCAGGGCAGTTTACCCAGAAGGGATATCGATATGACATTCGGGTGAGGGTAAGAGAATCAGATAGAGACTCTATTCAAGATATCGAGGGGTTGCAAGTTCGCAACAACCGAGGAGAGTTGGTGCCCTTGCAGCATCTCATATCAATTGTCCCTAAAAAGATTGTGCAAGAAATCAATCGAGAAGACAAAGAAAGAGCCGTTATGTTGACCGCCAATCTTGTCAAGGGTGCTTCTCAAGAAAGTGCTTTGGAAGCTGTAGAAGCATACGCAAATAAGAGTCTTCCATTTGGATATAGGCTAATAAGAAGTGGTAGCTCGCAGTCTTTTCAGGAAGGGTTTTCGGGGCTTATCATCGCCCTATGTCTGGGGATAGGTGTGGCGTATATGGTGTTGGGAGCACAGTTTAATAGCTTCTTACAGCCTCTTATTATGGGGGTTGCGATGCCGTTGGGCATTTCTGGCGCCATTCTTGCTTTGTTTATAGGTCGTCAAAGTCTCAATATCTTTACCATGATAGGCTTGTTGCTGGTCTTGGGTATTGTGTTAAAAAATGCCATTTTGCTGGTTGATTTTACCAATCAAAAAATAGCTCAAGGACTGGATACCCAACACGCATTGTTAGAGGCATGTCCTATTCGGTTGCGACCTATTCTGATGACATCATTTGCAATGGTTGCAGGTGCACTTCCTCCCATTCTGATGAGGGGCCAAGGATCAGAGACGCAGATCCCGATGGCAATAGCGGTTATTGGCGGTATTGTTGTCTCCACAGTATTTACCCTGTTTGTTGTACCATGCGTCTATTCTTTGGTAGGTAGAAAGTTGGATGGAAAAAAGCAGAGATGATACGCAGATCATATTGGGATAGAATCTGCATCATTGTCGTAGGCATTTTTCTTTTTTTGTTGGGGAATGGCCAGTACACATTGTTTGATAATTCAGAAACCCACTACTCTCGTGTGGCTCAAGAAATGGTGCAGACAGGAGACTATCTGTCGCCTCATTTTAATGGCCAAGCATGGCATGTCCATCCTCCGTTGTATTTTTGGCTTTTGGCAACCCATTGTCAGGTATGGGGATGGTCTGAATTTCAGTTGCGTTTGATTGAAGGGCTATGCGCTATTGGTAGCTTGTTGGTTTTATACCAGATCGGAATTTCTTTTTTTGATCGACGCATAGCGTTGTTGGCAACGCTGATGTGGGCTTCGTCACTTTATACCATTGTCATGGCACGGTTGGCGATTTTTGACATGGTGTTAAACGTGGGGATGTTGCTAACCTTGTATGGGGCCCTCATGGCTTTGTATAACCCTCAAAAATCCAAAAGGTACTGGTTGCTTGCAGGTATTGCGAGTGGGGTAGCTGTGCTAACAAAAGGCCCCATTGGTTGGCTACAGCCGGCACTTGCTTTTTTTTCATTTTTATTTTTCAAAAAAAAGGGAGCCATCTTAAAAACTATCAATTTTTGGCTAGGAATCGCGACATCGTTTTTGATAGTTGTTCCGTGGTATGCCCGCCAGCTTTTTGTTTATGGCAGACCATTTTTTGATGTTGCTTTGAAGGACTATACTTGGTACAGATTTTTGGGTGTGGTAGAGGGGCAATCAGGTGCGTGGTGGTATTATTTTCCAGTATTACTTGGTTTTTTTCCGTGGATTTTTTATATAGGCGTTGTGGCTGTTGACGCGATTGCTCACAAGCGATGGACTTTTGGGGATACAAAAAATGAGATGCTTGTTTTTTCTTGGCTGTTTGTTTTGGCAAGCTTTGTGTTTTTCTCAGTAGCCAAAACAAAACTACCCAATTATATTCTCACGATTTTTCCTTTTTTGTCGCTTATTATGGCTCATTATTTGCTAACGGTACGTTCAAAAAGATGGGGGCATTGGGTAGCAACATGTCTAGGGCCAATCAGTATGACATGTTTGTGGATACTGTCGTACCAGGTTTTTTTGCCACATCCATATAGCCTCTATCGTCCATTGGCTTCTGGGTTTTTGGCGATACTGATGGGAAGTACATGGGTCTATACATTTTTTGTATGGCGAAAAAAAATTTTTGTAGGAACAGCTCTATTTGTCATGGGAGTGGGGCTATCGGTATTTTTTCTGACTCATTTTTTGTTGCCGGCTATTGAAGTAGGAAAAGATGTCAAACCCATTGCCAGAGCATTACAGCGGATTTCTAGTCCATATACTCTCGTGCATTATCATTTTTTTAGTCCCTATATCTTGTTTTATACCAACCATGTAGCGGTTGATACCACCTCCTCTGATGAGATAAAGTGGTTGAAGCTAAAACAACCCTCTCAAAAACTATTCTTGATTTCAGATCATGATCATCTAAGGCAGTTGGCAAGAGAGGGGATCTTGTATAAGTCTCTGGTTGTAACATGTCGATTGGGGTTGGTGGAGGTGATGAAATGAAGATTAAAGCGTGGATTTTAAGTGCAAGGCCCAAGACATTGCCGGTAGCAATTTGTTCAGTTTCTATAGGTATTGGTTTGGCATATACGCATGGATTTTTGCATATGGGATATGCATGCCTTACCCTTATGGTAGCGGTTTTAATTCAGATAGGTACCAATTATGCCAATGATTATTTTGATTATCAAAAAGGAGCGGATACCCCTGATAGAGTAGGCCCCACTCGTGCTACACAGGCGGGTTGGGTGACGCCTGAGCAGATGAAAGTTGCTTTTTGTTTGGTATTTTTTCTGGCATTTTTGGGTGGGATTGCACTTGTTTTTCGCGGAGGATGGCCTATTTTGCTGATTGGTATTTTGGCTATTCTATCAGGCATTTGGTATACAGCTGGAAAATATGCATTGGGATATTTGGGGTTAGGGGATTTGTTTGTTTTGGTTTTTTTTGGACCGGTTTCAGTAGCTGGGACGTATTATATTCAAACGCTTCACTGGTCGGCTCAAGCGTGGATATTGGGGCTGTCTACGGGTCTTTTTGCCATGGCAATATTGGTTGTGAACAATATCCGAGATGTGGATCACGATGCGCTGGTTGAAAAAAAAACATTGGCCGTTAGGCTAGGGGTTAAATGGGCAAAGTTTGAATACAATATGGCTATCAATATGGCTTGTTTTGTGCCGTTTTTTTTGTTTGGTACCTTCAAATATCTTCTTTTGTTGATGGTGTTGATACCCGCTTTAAAAATAAAAATGACCGTTTGGCATCAAACAGGTGCTGTGCTAAATCAGGCATTGGCACAAACAGGTCTTTTGTTGATTTTGTTTACAGGGTTATTGTTGGGATTGCTTGTTTTTTTCTAGTTCAAATTTTTCACCATCGGTTTGAATAGTGAGCGTGCCCTCTTGATCTGTTCGATGGATGGGGATGGCATGTCTTTGAAACCGTGCCAAAACACTTGGGTGGGGATGGTGATAAGCATTGTGACGCCCCACGCTGATGAGGGCTATTTTTGGATTGACTTGATTTAAAAAAAACTCCGAGCTAGAGGTCTTGCTCCCATGGTGACCTACTTTGAGTACCGCACACGGCAGATGGGCCGCTTGTGTGTTCACAAGGTCTGCCTCCTGGCTTTCTTCTAGATCACCTGTCAGCAAGGCCGCAAAGTGTTTGTATTCCAAACGGGTTACAACCGAGCGGTTGTTGTCAGATAACCCCATCTCTTCAGCATGTGGTGGTGGATTTAATACGATAAGTCGAAGGTCTTTTTCTAAAACCAATGTATCCGTTGCATAGAGATGGTGGGTTGGTAAGTGACATGCAATGGCCAGGTTGTCCAAGACCTTATCATCTGTAATATAGAGCATCTGGATAGGAATTTTGCTAGACAAGTTTTTTAAGCCCCCAGCATGATCGGAATCTGGATGGGTAATTAAGACCCCGTCTAGACGAGAAATGCCGTATTGATGCAACTCCTTTAAAATAGCCTGATATGCATAACGATTGCCTGTGTCGATGAGCCATGCCTGATGGTGGGGAGTGCAAATCAAGATAGAATCCCCTTGTCCAACATCGAGTACGTGGAGTTGAAGGGTAGGGGAAAATGCAAATCCCCCGACACATATCCATACCAGCAGTCCCCCTAGCCCAAGACCTAGATACTGTAAAACTTTGCGTGATTTTGTGACAAATAGCCCCATCAACAGGACTGCTAATCCAATTGTCTCAATGGGTTTGATAGGGGGCAGGCAAAGTGTTCCCCATTTAAGTGATGCAAAAAAATGAGCCATCTTTACCATTGCCACAAGAATGGCCCAACACGTATGTAGCGGGATCATAGCAATGTAGGCATGGATATGGACAACGATACAGGCAACAAATCCTATCCATACCAGCCATTCCAAGACAATCAGGGTAAGAAAATTGGCGACTATAGCGTAGATGGATATGGAATAAGACATGGCCCATACAATGGGGAATGTCCAGATAAAAGGAGCTAAAACAGTACTGAGGTATGTTTTGAATGGGGACGGCCATCTGCTGGGCAATATCGATTCTAGTTGGGGAACGCCTATCATCAATGCAGCTGTGGCCATAAAAGACAATTGAAAACCTATATTTGCAATATCATAAAAACGCCATAGTGTCATAATGCCCAATACAGATACCAAGACCTGTATAGGCGATATTCTTCTGCCCAATAGCTGGATAAGAAAACTCAGATTGACCATCAAAACAGCCCTTAAAATAGACAGTCCGGCTCCCGTCATTGCCAGCAAGATAATCGAGCTTGACCATACCCAAATTGCTTGAACACAACCTTTTGCTCGTAGTCGAGTCAGCACTGTCCAGCCTGTTCCGACCAACAAGCCTACCTGTGCCCCGGATGCAACGAGTACATGGCTTAATCCAGTCCTTTGAAAATCACTGCATATCTCTTGGGGTAGGGCGATGCCTGTTGTGCCAAGTACAACGCTAATGACCAATTCTGCATATGGGGATGGAAGGATCTGTTTGATACGATTTACAGTACGTACATGTGCTTGTTTGGCGTATCGATTTATCCAATCTGGAAGTGGGTTTTGGTTGGAGGTGCTGCTAGGAAAACAAAGCGTCGATACACCAGATGCAAGCACATATCCTGCTAGCAAAATATAGATAACGTTATAGTTTATTTTTTTAAAAAAAATAGACATTGATAGCAGTATATGCGGAAGTAAGTAGGTATTGGAAGGATTAATTTAATGGTATAGTAAAAAACGTATGAACAAGCTACTGGTTATCGATGGTCATTCTCTAGCGTATCGGGTCTATCACGCTTTTCCTGCTTCCCTTACCCTAGACGGTCGCCCAATTCATCTTGTGTACGGTTTTTTTTCTATTTTGTTTCAAGCATTTGATTTGTTTGCCCCTACCCATCTTGTGGTTTGCTTTGATCACAAAGATCCTACCTACCGGCACCATTTTTTTGCAGAGTACAAAGCACACCGAGCACCCACCCCAGTGGATTTGATTCAACAAGTAGAGGCCCTAAAAGGCTATTTGGCAGATCTTCAATTTTGTACAGTGAGTCTTTCTGGTTTTGAGGCAGATGACATCATGGGTACTTTATCTGTTGATGCCTCCAAGCGAGGATGGCATACAGACTTGATGTCAACCGATCAGGATTTGTATCAGCTGATTAATGAGTCTGTGCATGTGGTGATGCGTAAAAAAAGCGATTGGATAACGGTGGATGCTCAAAAAGTAGGGGATATCTTTCAATTGACTCCTTCTCAGATTGTGGACTACAAAGCCTTGAGAGGAGATAGCTCGGACAATATCCCAGGGGTAGCAGGGATTGGAGAGAAAACAGCTGTTCAACTTCTTGCCCAGTTTCAAACACTGGAAAACATCTACGCCAATCTTGCTTCTGTTGTGTCAGAGTCGGTCAGAAAAAAGCTACTTGATGGACAAGATATGGCTTTTTTATCCCAACGTTTAGCAAGAATTGACTGTGCTGTTCCGATCTCCTTTTTGCTAGAAGATACGCAGTTTTGTCCCGATTGGGGAAAGATTGTTTCTTTGTTTGAATCGCTTCAATTTCAGTCATTAACCAACAAATACAAAAGCCGTTTGAAGGAGGGAGTGCTCCCTGATTTAAAGCCAGTTATCCCAAGTTGTCAGGAAGTGTGGATTCATAGCCCATCGGACTTATTGCCCTACTGGCCCATGCTTCAAAAAGGTGCATCTTGCGTGCCTATTTTAGATAGTCCATATCCCATGCAAGCACATGTAGCAGAGATTCAATTGGGAATGGATCAGATGGTTTTAAGAATTCCCATTGATCCAGTTGCCCAACATCAGCCACTGGAATTATTCTCGAGTGATACAGAAGAGCCTGAAACGCTAGCCTCCCCATGTATGGAGATGTTGGCAGTTTTTTTTTCAGATGCTTC
>CAXNHA010000054.1:0-6715 GCA_964202165.1 Candidatus Marinamargulisbacteria bacterium
TACAAACCGCTTGACCAAGTTTCGACCCAAGTCCACATGAACAACTTCTCTCCCTCTAAATGTCAACGTCAATTTAACTTTTTGCCCCTTTTTTAAGAACTCTCTAGCCCTAGTTAGCTTTATTTGAAAATCGTTTTCAGAGATTTTTGGCCCTATTTTAACCTCTTTTGTCACCTGACTCTTCGTATTTCGCTTATTTTGTTTATCTCGCTTCTGTTGCTGATACTTAAATTGACCAAAATCTAAAATCTTACAAACAGGTGGATTGCTCGTATCCGAAATCAAAATGAGATCTAGCCCGACATTCAAAGCCATTTCTTGAGCAGTTTCAATAGAAACAACCCCAACCTGAGCTCCCTTTTCATCGATCAACCGCACCTCTTTTGCACGAATCTTATCATTTAAAAAATGTTTTTTTATATAGACTCCTCCAACTTCTTTGTCTAAAACACAAGAGCGGTCAGTCTAACACCGCCACTTCTTGTATGTCAATGTGGCGAGGCTACATCCAAAAAATCTGGATAGGCTGATTCTGATAAGAAGAAATCTCTCGCCTCCTCTATACCAAAACTTCCTACCTCTTTGTTTCCTTGTTTCACACAAATCATTTTAGACTGAATCTCTCGATCGCCTAAAACAATATGATAAGGAATTTTATCTAAAAATATTTTCCGAATTTTTGCACCAATCTTGTCATTGCTATGATCAAGTTCTACTCGAATGCCATGGGCCATCCAACTCTTTTTTAAAAAAAGAGCATAGGACTCTGCTGTTTCACTCACAGTCAAGAGCCTAACCTGAACAGGAGCTAGCCAAGCAGGAAACTTACCCTCATAATGTTCTATCAAAATTCCAAAAAAACGTTCTACAGATCCCCACAAAGCCCTATGAATCATATAGGGACGGTGTTTTTTTCCATCTACCCCTATATAGGTCATATCAAATCGATCCGGCAAATTAAAGTCAAACTGCACAGTAGAGCACTGCCATTGTCTGCCTATTGCATCTTCAATTTTTATATCAATTTTAGGGCCATAAAAAGCGCCACCCCCATCATCCACCTGATAGTCGATGCCTAAAATATCAATCGCCTGCCTAAGTGCATTCTCTGCTTGTGCCCATTGCTCCAGATCTCCAACAAATTTTTCTTTTGGCCGTGTTGACAGATAGACCTCTACCTTCTGAAAACCAAACACAGAGAGCACATCCAGACATAATTTCATAACAGTTAAAATTTCATCCTGAACCTGCTCAGGCGTACATATAATATGGGCATCATCTTGTGTAAATCCACGCACCCTCATCAATCCATGTAACACCCCCGATCTTTCATACCTATAAACCGTACCTAATTCTGCAAAGCGTAATGGCAGATGGCGATATGAATACCCCTTATCTTTATACACCATGATATGGAATGGGCAGTTCATCGGCTTGAGGTAGTACTCCTGCTCTTCGACACGGATAGAGGAATACATGTTTTCTTGATAAAAATCCAAATGTCCACTGGTATGCCATAATTTAGAAAGTCCTACATGCGGAGAATTGACAAATTCATATCCTGATCTCAGGTGAACCTGTCGCCAGTACTCCTCCATTAAATACCGCATTCTGGCACCTTTTGGATGCCATAAAATTAGCCCGCCCCCTATATCTTCTTGAATACTAAACAAACCCAAGTCCTTCCCCAAAAGGCGGTGATCTCTTTTTTTAGCCTCTTCAAGCTTAAGAAGGTGTCTATCCAAATCTTCGCGAGCACAAAATGCTGTCCCATAAATACGTTGTAACATGGGATTCTTTTCAGATCCTCTCCAATAAGCCCCTGAAACTTTTAATAACTTAATCACACCTATCTGACCCGTGCTCGCCACATGAGGGCCTTTGCATAAATCTAAAAAAGGTCCGTTCTTAAAAAAAGAATATGTAGGCAAATTAAGGTCTTTGATAATATCTAGCTTATAGGATTGTCTTTTTTCGGTCATATACGCCACAGCTTCCTCAGCTGTCCATTCCAATTGAGAAAATGGTTGATCCTGGACAAGAATAACATTCATTCTTCTTTCAAGATCTATCAAATCATCATCAGATAAGGATCGTGGCAACTCAAAATCATAATAAAATCCATCTTCTATAGAAGGCCCTATACCAAGCTTGGCTTCTGGAAATAGCTCTAAAACAGCTTGAGCCAAAACATGTGCAGCACTATGCCTGATGACCTCTATTGGAAATGCCACCATATTCAATTTAAAGAAAGAGGAAAACCGACAATAAAATTATCTTGATTATGAGTAGATTCTTCAGGAATTTTACTAAAAGTTGTTTCCCCGATTTTTGGAGAATGGGTGGCGTACACCGTGCTTTGATCTATACCATCAAAAAAAGATGCTTTATCTTTATTCAGCTTATCCAGCATAGATTTCGGCAGTTGCTTGGCCCTAATTCGAAGCAAGACCGCTTGTTGCAATTGCATCAAGGTAGGACTTACAGGAAAGACTTTTGTGTACTGTTGCTTGGCTTCTGATCCGCTGATAATGACTTCTGTAAAATATCCAGACACAATAATTTTTTTGAGAGATTCTTCTGTTACTTTAGCGACATGTTTTGCTATGAGCTTGACCAGCTTCAAACTGGCCTCTTCTTCTGTTTTCCCATACCCCTTACAAGAAGGAAAAAGAGACGTGGTAGCCTTAAATCGGACTCTAACTTTTTTTACAACAACTTCAATATACGCATTATCCATGTTGAGTTTTCTCCCAAAAATAGTATCCGACAAGTCCTCTCCAACGTATCACATTAACGAAAACTTGTTAACCATGAACCCCTAAAACGGCCTTGAAAAAGAAGCCCCGATTGTAGAAGATGCCCCATTCTGATCTGTTCGTCCCAAGTCTAAGAATGCTATTTGCACCGCCAGATCATCCATCACTGTCCAACGAATACCTGCATTAAACTTGTATAATTTATTGCCGCCGGTAAAATCAACTACCGCTGAAACCGGATGAGACATAAAGTATTCAACACCTCCCATCACGTATGGGATGATATCGGCATTGGTCAAGGCCGCCTTAAATCCAAGATGTAGTCGTATCGGGTAAGGAAAAGATTTGGATGCAACCATATACAGCTCTGTTCTTGAATGGGAAAATAAATTTTGCACACCCACGGCCAAGGACAAAGGATATCTCTGTGCATCTGCCATCAAAAAATATTTAATATTTAGAAATGCGCCTTCGGTAGGTACTGTCCCACCAACAACTCCCAACTCAAGATTTTTAAATGTCCCGACATTTGCCTTTATTTTCCAGGCTTCTCCCGCTTTGGATTGACTCCATAGATAGTCAGCCCCTATATTGACCTCCATAAATTGCAAAGATTCTGCTGTTGGAATCGTTAGCAAACCTGTTGGCCCATCTAAACTGGGCATCGCCGCTCCTAAATATACGTGAAGCAACACCAACCACATGGCAAGAATCCAATAGATCTGTCTCATTATTTTAACCCTTCTTGTTGCCGCCTAAGCCATGCTTCTTTCTTTCTTTCTTTAGAGTGGCTCCAAGCAGGAAAGCCTGACCATGTTTCACCAGGTGGACAATTTTTTGTCACACCAGCTTTCGTGGCAATAATCGCATTTTTACCAATTTTTACAGCGCCAATACCGGCTTGTCCACCAACAATCACATGATCTTCTAGTTCAGCTCCCCCTAGAAACCCTACTTGACCTGTAATAATACAGTTTTTGCCTATTTTTACATTGTGTGCAATATGTACCAAGTTATCGATCTTTGTCCCCGAACCTATCCTAGTTAGACCTAAGCATCCCCTATCAATACATACATTCGCACCAATTTCTACATCATCTCCAATTATCACACAGCCAATATGGCTAACTTTCTTCCATTCATCCTTGTCCAAAAAATACCCATATCCATCAGATCCCACCACACTTCCTGCATGAATAACAACTCTTTTTCCTACCTGTGTGCGATCATATACTGTAACATTTGGATAAATGACCGTATCTCTTTTAATCACACAGTGCTCACCAATCACCACATAAGGCATAATACAGACGCCTTCCTCTATTACAGTCCCCCCCCCTACAATAGCTGTCTGATGAATTGTTGCAGATGGATGACAGGACGCTGGATTATTTTGGGAGACGGTTAGCCCGCGGTAACAAGGATAAAGAAAATCCACAATTTTGGCTAAAGACCGCTTACAATCTTTGACAAGGATCACTGCTTTTTTAGACGGCAAAGGAACAACAGAAACATAAGCAAGCGCTGGTGAATCCAATGCTTGCTTTAAAAATTTCTTTTCCATCAAAAAGGTTAGTTCCCCCTCTCTTGCCTCAAATAAAGAGGCTACCCCTGATACAAAACAATCGTGGCCACTCAAGATCTCACCTCCGATAAGATCTGAAATGGCCCGGATAGAAATATTATTTATTGAGCTTTTCAAGAACAAAATCTGTTAGATCAAATCCTCCTTGAAGGACCGCCCTTTTGTCCAACACAACATCTACATTGTATTTTTTAGAAACCTGCTTAACAAACTCGGAAACCTTTGATAAAAAGCTCTTTTGCAACTCCCCTACAAGTTGCTCTAGTTCAGTTTTTTTGGGAAGCAACTCTTTTTCTGCCTCTGCTATCTCTTTCTTTAAGATGTCTTCTGACACCTTGTCTTCTTTTAACTTACTGACCTTCTTCTCTTTTTCATCTACTATCTTTTGATACTCTTCCCTCTTTTTTTGAACATTCTGAACCTCTACCTGTACTTTCTTAGAGTCCTTAAATAATCTCTCCGTATCTACAAACCCAATGGTATCTGCAAAAACGGGAGCCTTTCCCATTGCTAGAAAAGCAAAGATCAGCAGTAAAAAATATTGCTTTCGCATAAAATCATAATCTCCTTATTGTAATTTTAGAAATTAGCACCAGTGTAACAAATTTTATGTCATTTTCAACTCCTCCCCTAGAACCCAAAAACTGAAATAGAAAGTGCAGGGTGGGTAAAAAATGACAGGGTGGCAAAAAAAGAGGATATATTTTGACAAAAGAGCAGGAGGAAATTGGGAAGAGTCTCCATTTTTTTCAAAGTGGGCAAAAAGAGCAGATAAATTATGGGAATAATGAGTACGAAATGCGAATTAAGGATAGGGGGAAGTGATTCCCACAATTTTTTCTTAGAAGAGAAGCGGCTGGAAGGACAAATGGCTATGAATGGTATAGATTAGCCCTAACAAGCTGGAGAACGTCAAAGATTTCTTGAGAAACGGAGCAGATTTTCAATATCGAGTGTCTGGCATGATAAACAAGATGACCGGCCACATGAATGAGCTGCCAGCGGATAGTGGCAATTTTTTTATGTTGCCAGTCTTTAGGTAAGAGGTGTTGTTTCAAAGACTGGAGTAGATTGTAGATCAAAATTCCAAGGCTAAACCACAGTTTATTGGCATTAATTATCCTTCCACAATTAAAGTATCCACTTATCGTGGTTGAGGGCTGATAGAGTAGTTCCAATCACCGTGAAATTTATTGCGATTTATGTTGATTTTGTTAAATTCTTTGTCGGACACTTTCACGCCAGTCGGGTAGGTATTTTGATCAACGACTGCGGTAACGGTAAGGCCTTGTGCGGTTGTTGTGCTCGATAACAATTCGATGATTGTTTCCAAAGAGACGAGAGGTCGAGCTCTCCAGTTAATCGAGATATATGAAAACAAGCGGTGTTCAATTTTATTCCATTTACTGGTGGCGGGAGGAAGGTGCGTAACGGTAATGGTAAGGCCCGTTTCGTTGGCGAGTTGTTGAAGTTCTTTTTTCCACAACCTATTTCGCACGCCATTTGATCCGCCACCATCTGACGTGATGAGGAGTTGCTTCGTTTTGGTATACAATTTTTTCCCAACGGAGTTCCACCACCTTCGAATGGATTCCACCGCAAAGGTAGCGGTGTCGTGGTCAGTTCCTACGTTCACAAAGCCAGTGTTTTTAAGGACGTCATATACCCCGTACGGCGCTGCTTTTCCGTCGGAAAGATTCTTGAAATCGTAGACATTCACGACTGTGTTTTCCCCTTTTGCTTTCCATTCGCGACCGTTGTTCTTGAACGTACCGATTAGCTCTTTTTTCTTACAGTCGACAGAAATGATGGGGCATTTTTTCTTTTCAAAGGCTGCACATGTCTTTGCAATATGACAAAACTGAAGGTCGCGATCGGGGTGCGAGACACCCTCAATGTTTTTCTTGTTCGCCTTGAGTGAGAACCCAAGAGACGCAAGTACCTCTGCCAATGCTGATTTTTTAATGCTGTGGTTTTTCTTCGCAAGCGCAGATACCAGTGTGGCAAGTGATTTTGTGGTCCACTGCGTCAGTGACATAGGATCTCCCTTCGGCTCTACCAAAGACTCAAGATCTGAAATCAACCCCGGGTCTTTCTCTGTGAGCTTCTTTCGCCCTCCGCCAACACGACGTACGCGACCTTTGACAAGCGGTTGACTCAATTCAACCACTCCCTTGCGTACAGTCTTTCGTGTCGCCCCTGACAGTCGCCCTACTTTACTTATCCCTCCACCCCCAACCCTCAGTGCTTCTGTCCCAAGAAATATTCGCCACTGTCGTTCATCAAGTGTCGCTCGCATGACTGCATACTGCTCTTCAGGCTTCATTCCTAACAGGATACAGTGGATACTTTATTTGTGGAATAGTCCTAA
>CAXNHA010000055.1:0-6250 GCA_964202165.1 Candidatus Marinamargulisbacteria bacterium
AACTAAAAACTCAATGGTACCGACACCTTCGTATTTAATTCCTTGAACGGCCTTAACAGCAACATCGCCCATTTTTTTTCGTAATTTCTCATCCAAAATAGGGGAGGGAGACTCTTCAATTAGTTTTTGATGCCGACGCTGAATGGTACAATCACGCTCACCCAAATGAATAGCATTGCCCTTGTAATCAGAGATCACTTGAATCTCAACGTGACGCGGTTCTTCTATAAATTTTTCAATATAAATATCGCCATTTCCAAAAGCAGCTCTTGCCTCATTAACAGCCAATCCAAACAACTCATGCAGCTCACTTTGATCTCTTACAATTCGCATTCCCTTACCACCACCACCGGCAGACGCTTTGATCATAAGAGGAAACCCTATTTGCTTAGCCAGTAGATCCAAGTCATCTGCTGAGTCTACCAATCCATCTGAACCTGGAACGGTGGGTACCTTAAATTTTTTCATGGTCTTTTTTGCTTCACTTTTATTGCCCATCATCCGGATATTGTCTGGTGATGCGCCTATAAAACAAATCTTATTGGCTCGGCATATATCGCTAAAATAAGCGTTTTCAGACAAAAATCCATATCCAGGATGAATGGCTTCTGATCCAGAGATTTCTGCTGCAGATATAATAAGAGGTATATTAAGGTAGCTTTTATTGGGTGCTGCAGGTCCAATACAAATAGCTTCATCCGCCAGCTTCACATGAAGGGAATCACGATCTACTTCCGAATAAACAGCTACGGAGCGAATATTCAGCTCTCGGCAGGCACGAATAATGCGAAGTGCAATTTCTCCACGATTTGCAATTAATATCTTTTTAAACAACACAAACTCCTTAACCAGAATTTTTCATTTTTATGCAACCTCTTCAAAAACGAGGGGTAGTATAACATATTTGATCTAACCGGCTAGAAGGGCTACACTGCCCATTATGATCTCCTATGCAAATGGGCTTTTGGTAGACAGCGATCATTTTTCGCTTCCCGTTTCTCAAACAATGACAGGCTCCTTAAGAGGCTTTGAAATTTTTACCGTCTTTAAGGCTATTCGTGGCGTTCCATTTTTAGTAGATGAACACATAGCGCGATTGGATTCATGTGCTCGACATATCCATATGAGCTATGACCTCTCAACTCAAGAAATCAAAGACATTGTTCACATGTTAATTCAAAAAAACAAGGATACCAATGGTATCTTACTAACCGTTTTATTAAGCGGAGGCAGGGCAGACTATTCGGGGGTTGCCCCTATTGGAGATGCACAGCTATCTATATGGACACGTCCACTAAACCCTATCGATGCTACCAAAGGGCGCTCACTTGCTACCTTTGTACATCAAAGGCCTTTTCCAGAAGTCAAATTAACCTTTTATATGGGGGGCATTTTAGCCCATCAAACGGTGGTAAAAGAATTTGGAGCAGAGTATCCTGTTTTTGTCAGTCCACAGACACAAGACATATTGGAGGGCTCCACCTTTAGTATCGCTTGTATAAAAGATGGCGTTTTAAAAACCCCACCACTCGATGGAAGAATTTTAGAAAGTATTACCAGAAGAAATGTCTTAAAATTAGCCAAAAAACTGGGGATAGAGGTGCAGGAAAAAGCAGTGTCTGTCGATGATTTTTTGGCATCTGATGAGATCATGATGATGGCAACAACCCTCAATGTTTTAGGTGTTGTTCGTGTCAATGATCGCACCATTGGCAATGGAGACATTGGGCCTATTACAAAACAGGTGCAGTCTGAGTGGGATCTTTTTGAACAAAACTATATCAATCTACATTTGGAGGAAAAAAAATGATTGGGTCTACAGAGTTGTTGGTCATTGTAGTGGTTATTTTGGTTTTATTTGGAGCATCTGCTATTCCAAAATTTGCCAAATCTATTGGTCAAGCCAAGGCTGAATTTGAAAAAGGGATAAAAGAAGGCAAGCGGTCTAAAGAAGACCCAGACGAACCTAAACCATCTTAAAAAGATGCGTAATCCTTTGCTTAAAAACTGGGGATTTTTCATAGGCCTAGGCATAATAGGTCTTATTCCTACTATATCGTATGCCGCCAATCGTCCCTATGCACCAGGTGAGGTTATTATTGCTTTAAGAGGCCCTTTGCAAACACCATCTCTTGAAGCAAAACAGTCTGATCACACAGGACTTGTCAACGATCCCATCTTAAATAAATATCCTATTAAATCCATTAAGCCCTTAGCCTCTGTAGAAAAAAACAGTGGCACTGCAACCATACAGAGCTCGGACGCTATAGCCTATGACATGTATCTTCTCACCCTGTCTCCAACACAAGATATCGATACTGCTGTGCAAGATTTGTCTAAGTCTGAACAAATCCTCTTTGCACAACCAAACTATATTTACCATGTTCACTATATCCCAAATGACCCTGGCTTTGGTAGTCAATGGGCTGTCGACGCCGTGGATTTAAAGCATGCATGGAACATAAGTACGGGCAATACCTCTATCAAGATAGCTGTGATTGACACCGGTGTTGCGACCCACTCTGATTTGCAAAATATCGTGATTTATCCACGCAACACCTTCTTGAACAATACCACTGTAGAAGATGATTATGGTCATGGGACACATGTCACAGGCATTATTGCTGCCAACATGAACAATGGGATTGGTATCTCTGGTACAGCACCATCAATTAAAGTAATTCCCATTAAGGCAAACAAGAGTGATACTGACGAATTTTTGTCTACGACCATTTGCGATGGCATTGTGTGGGCTATTCAAAATAATGCCCACATTATCAGCATGAGCTTGGGAGGAGAAGGGAGCGATACCGCTATTACCAATCGCGTTACGATGGCTTTGACGAAAGGCATTGTTGTAGTGGCAGCTGCAGGAAACGAGCAGAAAAATCTTGACACCACAGAATATATTCCTTCCACTATTCCAGGTGTATGGGCTATATCTGCCGCAACACATAACGTTCAAAATGGCAACATCCAATTTGATCCAAGCTATAGCAATTATGGCAACCGAATTGACTTTATGGCACCTGGTTCAAAAATTTTATCAACCTACTATGATCCATCCAATTCTTATGCATACTTAACAGGCACCTCTATGGCAACTCCGTATGTATCGGGTGTTGTGGCATTGATGAAGAGTATTGAACCCAATGCCACTCCTGCCAATCTTTATTCTGCACTCTCCTCCACAGCCACAAAGCCACCAGGGGTTCTTCTTCGGAACAACCAGGCTGGCTATGGGCTTATCAACGCCTATAAAGCCTTGATTGCAATAGACACAACACCTCCCACTATTGTGCATCAACCATTTGTTATCACAGACTATACCCTGCCTTTTTTTAGTATTACGGCAGATGGTGTGGACAATTCTGCCATTGTACCGACGATCTCTATGTATTACCGGTATGTGGGTTCGATCCAAGATGTGACAACGCCTTGGACCGTATCTATCAATATCCCGGTCAAAAAAAGGTTTACATGGATATTACCAAATACAGCGAGCGGCTATTTTCAATACTACCTAAAAGCAGAAGATTTGAAGCCAAATGTCACTTTTTTTGCCAGTGCTTCCAACCCACATTCAGTGGCATTGGAAGACTTGATTCCTCCAACGATTACCACCTTTCATGCAGACAATGAATATCTATCCGCTGGATCCCAATTGTTTTTTACATTACAAGACAATGTTCGTATCAATACAGCATCCATAGAAGTGCGTCTTATTCCTTCTGGAGGCACTGCGCCAACTATCCTAACTTATCCTCATACAGCATTGTCGATGACTAAAGACACGCTCACGGTATTTATGAGCAGGCTACCCTCTTCAATGCCAACAAAAAATACATTTTCTGTACGGGTAAAAGTCAAGGACTTCAAGGGGAACGAAACCTCTTTATCACGTGCTTTTTTACCTGCTTCCACCAGCACATCTCTGTCTATAATGGGTTCATCTTCAGGCATTGAAATGAACTCTGTTTTAACATATCCCAATCCATTTGACCCTACAAAAGAATACACATCAATAGGATTTGAATCCAATATTGCTCTCGATGATTTGGTCATTTTTATTTACTCTCTTCAGGCAAAACTTGTGGCTCAAATTCGTCCGATCAATTTGGGTGCTGGCTATCGAGAAGAAAGTTGGAACGGACGTGACAATGACTCGGATTTTGTCCCAAATGGTGTTTATTTGGGAATTATTAAAGCAACTGCTCAAGGTAAAACTCTGATCAAGCGATTCAAAACAACGGTATTGAGACGATAAATTGGCCAGCTTTTAATACCCGTATATCACACAAAAGCCCAGAAAAATTCTATAGACAGCAAATGGCCATAGATGAATTTTATTTAAAAGGGAAATAAACGCTGAGACAGATAAGAGTGCGACCAAAAAAGCAGTAAAAAAGCCAATCCCAAGTAACTGACAATGGGCCATTGTAAGACTAGAAAAACCATGAATCATATCCGCACCTGTAGCCAGTATCATAATAGGCACCGCCGCTAAAAATGAAAATTGAGCCGCTGTCGTGTAAGGAAGCCCGCTAGAAACTCCCCCTATGATGCTACAGGCCGAACGGCTCATACCAGGCCATAACGCAAATGCCTGGCAACATCCAATAAAAAAAGATTGTTTGAGAGAAATATCATCAATCGTTTGCATATAAAACAATCTTTTTTTGGCTCTTTTTTTTAAGATAAACTCCGCAATTATCATCAATACAGCCCCTGTAATGAGTCCCCAAGCAACAACAGATGGTTTAAAAAGATCCCGCTTGATAACCGAGTGAAACAAAACACCCACAATACCTGCAGGAATGGTCACAATGACCCACAGCACAAATCGATGGGTACGTACTCGAAAGGGGACAGAAGGCCTAAAAAAATCCAAAAAAAACTGCCTATACATCACCAGCACAGCCAATATCGCACCCAATTGAATGGCAATGTCAAAATGCTGTGTAAAGGGGTTATCAAAATGAATTGAACGATTTAGGATAATCAGATGGCCTGTTGATGAAATGGGTAAAAATTCGGTTATGCCTTCTACGATGCCTAAAATAACCGCTTTCACTATATCCGTCATGCCCGGTATTATACTCGAATATGCCGTATTCAAAACCCCCTTTTCTGTCCATTACACAGTTTAATACCTTGCTACGGTATACATGGGATGCGCATGAAGAATTTTGTGATATTTGGATTTGCGGAGAAGTGAGCAACGCTCGATTTTTTCAAGCTGGAAAACAGTGGTATTTTAGCTTGGTAGAAAACGGTAGCCAAATGAACTGTGTTGTCTTTGAATCTTTTCTAAAGAATATCCAGTGCACCATACAAAATGGTCAACAATTGTTGGTACGCGGAAGTTTAAAGTTTTTGGTTAAAAAAGGCTGTTTTTCTTTTCAGGTAGTTTATGGAAAACCTTTGGGAGAGGGACTTGTTCAGGCCAGCATATACCAACTTAAAGAAAAACTACGTTTAAAAGGACTCCTCGATCCAGATGCAAAAAAACCGTTGCCTATCTATCCTCAAAAAATAGGCATCGTTAGCTCAAATCATGCTGCAGGCTTTATCGATTTTATCACCATCTTGCAACAGAAAACCCCTTTTATTCAGTTATGCTTGGCTCCCGCTATTTTGCAAGGAGATCAATGTGCAGGGAGCATCACACGCGCTATTCAACGGCTACAACATACCGATTGTGACATGATTGTGATTGTCAGAGGCGGTGGCAGTGCAGAGGATTTGATGGGGTTTAATCAAGAATCAGTCGTGATGGCTATAGCAGGCAGTGTTATTCCCGTTCTCACCGCTATTGGCCATGAAGTAGATATGACATTATCCGATTGTGTTGCAAGTGCTAGGGCCACAACCCCAACAGATGCTGCTCATATCATCACAACACCATTTGTAACCCTCAAAAAAAAGCTACCAGAATGGCTTCATGTCCTACATATCCGTACAGTGCAACACCTACAAGTCACGATCTCACACGTTTGTCATGTCGTGGATCAAGCATCTCATATCCTAAGAAAAAAAGAGGCTGATATCCAAACCAACCTTTCTTTTTTATGTCATCGGGTAGCCCAATGTGATCCCTTGCGAAAATTGCATCAAGGTTTTAGTATAATCAGGCATAAACAGAGTCAGAAAGCGGTGCAATCAGTGACTGATGTTTCGTCGGGAGAATACCTCGAGCTAACAGTTTCCGATGGATCTTTTGAGGTAAAAGTAAGTTAGAATGTCTCTT
>CAXNHA010000056.1:0-6130 GCA_964202165.1 Candidatus Marinamargulisbacteria bacterium
CCGGCTTTGTTTGAGTAGGATAGACTGTCCATTGATACGAAAAATAGTTTCTTTTTTTCGTGTGATTTTGCGTGTCACAACCAAGGGCTCTGATGGTATGCCAAACTCTGCGACATCTTTCCACACGTCCTCACTAGGATCTGGCTCAAAAACACCTTCAACAACTGCAAAAGAGGCACCCGGTGCAATCATGTCTTCCGTAGCAGGTTTGCCCAATAGGAGAGAGATGGCATCAATTAAGATGGACTTTCCGGCCCCAGTTTCTCCTGTAAAGACGCTAAATCCTTGTTGAAATTCCAAGTCGAGCGAATCAATGATGGCAAAATTCTGAATATGAAGACGAGACAACATGGCTGTATTATACCGTTTTACGCTGTAGCACCAAATAGCCTTTTCCCCAGCTAAAATGAGGTTGCCATTCTTGAATGATCTCAAAGTCGCTATGGTGTATAGGCGCTCCCGTGCAGATCAGCCAAATGCCTTTTGGCAGAAGCGAAAAACAGTGGGATAGTTTGGCGTGTGTTGTGTCCAAAAAACACGTGCTAGCCATAAAAAAAAGAGTGCCTTCTGATAGATCGGTCTCCAAAATATCTTGATTTAAAAATGTCGCCGGAAGATCTAAAAAACGCGAAGACAAAGACGATGCATAGCGAATAAATGTAGGGATGATGTCGATCCCTATAGAAGGGATACCATATCGATGGGCCATATAAAAAACCAATTTTCCTTTTCCACACCCCAAATCAAAAAAAACCATCTTTTTTGGAAAATCAGAACAATAGGACCGAATGGTATCAAGAGCCAACTCCAATGTGGCGTAGGGGGTTTCTCCATACACAAGTTCGGATAAGTCTTTTTTGGTTTTGATTTTTTCCAAGAGATGTCTAAAAAAAGGATATAGAAAAAAATAATAGATACCCATCTGACATTCTATCCATATCAGTAACGGGTATCGTCGATAAATAGGGGCATCCAACACCCATAAATAGGCATAGTAAAAAGGATAAACAACCGTAATGAGGCCTATTTTAAGTAATGACACACACGGTTTCCAACCTCTGTGGTACTCATGCCCATTTTGCCTGCAGCCATGCTATCCATTTCTTGGATGGTGTTATGCATAGCGACGTGGATGCTTTTTGCAAGTAGGGGATGTCCCAAATGCTCACATAGGAGAGCCACGGATCCGATACAGGCGAGGGGATTGATTTGGTTTTTTCCTGTAAAAGCAGGTGCTGTCCCACCAATGGGTTCAAACATGCTCACCCCATCAGGGTTGATGTTGGCGCCAGGCGATATCCCAAGACCTCCTTGGGTGATGGCTGCAAGATCGGTGATAATATCTCCAAAGAGGTTTTCTGTGACAATCACATCAAACTTTTCAGGACATTCCACCATATAGATACAGGCGGCATCTACGTTAATCGACTCGGTTTTGATGTCTGGGTATTCCCGTCCTATTTCTTGCATCACCCGCTCCCACAAATCAAAAACGTATGTCAGGACATTGCTTTTGCCACAGAGCGTGAGTTTTGCAATATACCCTGCATCGCGATCTTCTTGAGAAAGACCCCTCCATGGAGAGGAGGTTGAATGGCGACGTCGTGCGTGTTCAAAGGCAAATCGTATACATCGGGATACTTGATGCCATGTATAGCTCATAATCTGAGTCGCTACTTCATGAGGGGTGTGAGACATGGCTACTCCTCCCATGCCGGTGTATAGACCACCGGAATTTTCTCGGATCACAACGTAGTTGATATCATCGGGTGTTTTCCCCTTAATGGGGCAATCTTTTTCTCTGTACAAGGTGACGGGCCTAAAATTGATATACTGGTCTAATCCAAAGCGAATTTTGAGTAAAATTTCTTTTTCGATAATGCCAGGCTTGATCTTGGGGTGGCCAATAGCGCCCAATAAAATCGCATCAAAATGACGCAATCCTTCCAGCTCTTCTTTGTCGAGCGTTTGGCCTGTTTTGAGGTATCGATCCCCATTGTAGGGGAGATCGATACAATCAAATCCAACGGTGTACAACTCAGAAACACGCTTAAGAACACGTAGCCCCTGTTGTACAACTTCCGGGCCTGTTCCATCCCCTTTGATAACAGCTATTTTATAAGAGGGTTTCATGGATTTTTCCTTTGTCTAAAAGCAAACAATTTATTGATGGCTCCAATGTAGGCTTTTGCAGAAGCTACTAAGATATCCAAGTCAGAGCCACGACCGGTAAACAAGCGATCATTTTCCTTGATGCGGACGGTGACTTCTCCCAAGGCATCCGTGCCACCTGATACAGAATGAATGATGTAATCTTCCAAGGCAATGGTCTCTTCAATCAATGAAGAAATGGTGCGATAGATTGCATCTACAGGGCCTGCGCCTGTTCCTGTTCCTTCACGCATTTCCCCATCTTCAATCAACTGTACACAAGCGGTTGGGCGTGTGTGATTGCCGGAGCTTACCTGCACATAATGGAGCTTAAAAATCTCAGGTGCGACGTACACCTCACTAGAGACAATAGACTCAAGATCTTTGTCGGTGACTTCTTTTTTTTGATCGCTCAGTGTTTTAAAACGAGCGAAGGATTTATCCAAGTCGTCTTTGGTTAAGTTAAATCCAAGTTCTTTTAATTTTGAATCAAATGCATGGCGTCCAGAGTGTTTTCCCAACACCAATAGGGTGTCTTTAAGGCCGATACTTTCTGCATCCATGATTTCGTAAGTGTTGCGGGATTTTAACATACCATCTTGATGAATCCCTGCTTCATGTGCAAAAGCATTGGCGCCTACGATTGCTTTGTTGGGTTGAATACTGGAGCCTGTAATGCTTGAAACAAGACGGGAAGATTTCATGATTTCTTGTGTCACAATCTGTGTATGACATCCCAAGACATCTTCACGGATCTTAATGGCCATCACCACTTCTTCTAACGCCGTGTTTCCTGCTCGTTCTCCAATACCATTAATCGTACATTCAATTTGGGAGGCACCATGTGCTATTCCTGCCAATGTGTTGGCTGTGGCAAGACCCAAATCATTGTGGCAATGTATGGATAACTCTACCCGATCAATGCCTTCAACCGTTTCTTTTAAATACCGAATTAAGTCTCCAAACTCATCTGGGGTTAAATAACCAACTGTGTCTGGCACATTGATCACCGTGGCTCCTGCCTTGATAACGGCTGCGTATAACCTAACCAAAAAGTCACGCTCTGACCGCCCAGAGTCTTCTCCAGAAAATTCGACATCTTCCACAAACGACTTTGCATAGGTTACAGCCTCTACAGCCCTCTGTATGACCTGGTCAGGACTCATCTTAAGCTTGTATTGCATGTGAATTGGAGAAGTCGCTATGAACGTATGAATGCGTTTTCTCTGTGCATGACGCAAGGAATCGGCCGCGATACGAATATCTTCTTTGACCGCTCGACACAAACTACAAATAATGGGGGTTTTTACTTTTTCAGCAATCAAGGCAATGGAATCAAAATCTCCTTTTGAACTCATTGCAAATCCAGCTTCAATCACATCCACTCCCAACCGTTCCAACTGATAGGCTATCTCTAATTTCTCTTCTTTGTTCATCGAACATCCTGGGGATTGTTCACCATCTCTTAATGTCGTATCAAAAATTTTAATCAAACGCGAGGATTTGGGCATACAAGGCTCCAATCATACAAAAATTTTATATAATACAGGGGTACGTGAGGTAAGAGACTACCCTAAGGGAGTAGAACTAGTGCTGGCAATAGAAGCGAGGCTAATGCCCCGTATCGAGAAGAAGGAATGTGTGAAAATAAATGAAAACAAACCATAGCAAGAATCCTAGCAAAAAAAGCTCAACTCCGACAAGGAACAGTTTTGTTACAAAAAGAAACCAATTTCTCCTTCTGCGATGACACCATTTAACAAAACGCCAATTGAGCCACATACTCAAAACGCCGAGCATGACGATCATCACATAGCTCACAAAATGGGTGTGAAGGTACACATAAATAAAGTCAAAAAAAGATAAAAAAAGTGTTTCTAAAAAAGTCATCGAGAAACAGTGTAACAAAAAGTATAAAAGAGTCCAGACAGCTAAGCCAATGTAATAATGCCACCACCTACAACGCGGTCCTTGTCATACAAAACGCCAGATTGCCCTGGCGTGACAAAAGATTGCGGGGTGCTTAATTCGAGTGTGAGGCATTGGCGAAGAGGATCTTGAGAGATAACGGTTGCCATAAAAGGTGTCATGTTGTACCGGATTTTCATTTGAAAAGATCGTTGAAGAAGGGTTTCATTGGGATTTACCAAGGTTGTTTGCACCAACTGAATCACGGTGCAGGTGAGATCATCTTTTTTGCCAACAGTGACCCGATGATAAATGGGGTCAATTTTTAGGACGTACAGCGGTTCTGGATGAGAAATTTGAAGGCCTTTTCTTTGGCCAATGGTCACGGTATGAATGCCTTGATGATACCCAAGTACTGCACCTGTTACGTCTACCACTTCTCCTTTTGGTAGAGGATTGTTTTCTAGTTGCTTGTTAATAAAGTCTTTGTACGATCCTGGGACAAAGCAGATTTCTTGGCTTTCGGGTTTGTTGGCGTTGATGAGTCCATGGGCAGCAGCGATTTGTCTGACTTCTGATTTTAATAGATTACCCAATGGAAACAAGGTTGTTTTGAGCTGTTCGGAGCTTAGCATGTACAAAAAATAGGTCTGATCTTTGTGAGCGTCTTTTGCTTTTTTAAGGCTATAGATCTGATGTTTTGGCCGATATGTTTTTTTGCAGTAGTGGCCTGTTGCTACAAAATCAACTTCCAATTCTTTGGCTTTTGTTTGAAGTTCATCAAATTTGATATGACGGTTGCACTCCACGCAAGGGTTTGGAGTCGTACCTTTTGTGTAACCATCTACAAAATAATCAATGACTTTTTTTTTAAAATTTTCACGAATGTTGAGGGTATAATGCACAATGTTAAGGCTGTGGCAAACTCGTTTTGCGTCATGAATGGCGGATAGATTGCAACACGCAGAGGACTGAATATCCTCTTTTGGCAATAATTGCATGGTGATCCCAATGACATCGTATCCGCGTTTTTTTAACATAAGTGCTGCTACAGAAGAATCCACGCCACCACTCATGCCAAGAAGAACACGCTTCTTTTTTTTCATAGGCTAGCCAGTGTATCTGTTTTTGAGCCAAAAGAAAAATTCTTGATTTCCTTTTGCGCCTTTAATAGGGGAAGGGCATTCGGCAACCAACGTGAAGTGCGGGGTTAGTTTTTCCTTGATATCCGTCAAAATAGTGTCCAAAACGGAAAGGTCTTTAAGGACTCCCCCTGCTGGGATTTGATCTTTCTTTGCTTCAAATTGAGGTTTGATCAGCACCATATAATGTGTATCGGGTCTGACCAGCTTTTGCATGGTTGGTAAAATCGCTAACACACTGATAAACGACACATCCATCACAACGAACTGAATATCAGAAAGGTCTCTTTTTTTTTGAGGTCTTTTTTCAACGGATTTCTCCAAGATCTCTTTTGTGAGGGTGCGCGCATTGATACGTTCCAACACCACCACGTTTGGATTTTCTTTAATTTTGAGATCCACTTGTCCATATCCAACATCAACACCAAAGACAGTTTTGGCATGATTTTGAATCAAATAGTCCGCAAATCCTCCTGTAGAAATGCCAACGTCCAAACAGACGCGATCTTGAATAAACGACGGCATAAAGCCTGAGTGAGCTGTAAAGTAGTGAATAGCACCTGCCAATTTTTCACCGCCACGACTGACATAGGGGCTGGCGGTATAGAGATTTTGAACACGAGAGGTTACCTTGATCAATGTTCCAGGCTTGTCCACAACCTGATTATTAACGCGGATGTATCCCCCAAGTATCGCGAGTTGAGCCTCTTTGAGATGGGTGTATTCGCCGATTTTTACTAGCCACTCATCGATGCGTATTTTTGAAGAAGCCACTGTGGAATTATTGACCACAAATCCCAATAACGCCTTGGCCAATTCGTTTGCCAGACTGACCGGATGGGTTTGTCATGAGGTCGTCTTGTTTGTCATGAACGATGACAGATCGTCCGATAATAGAGGTAGCCCCTGAGAGCATCAACCCATCTAGT
>CAXNHA010000057.1:0-6100 GCA_964202165.1 Candidatus Marinamargulisbacteria bacterium
CCACCCATCCGACACATACAGCACTGGTGTATAGGTTGGTAACAGGAGGACGCCCCATCACAAGCATGCGCATCACAATCCCCACACTGTGACAAAAAAATGAAAGCGTCGCACACCGATATGCAATGCGTATAAGGGCTGGTTTGTCCAATAACCACGCAAAAAAAACAAGGGTAAACACCCCACAGTAAACCAACATTGCTCGGTAAAATGGTGCCCAACTTAACAACACATAATCCAACTTTACTGACCATCCAATAGACTTGCACGCCTTGAGCTGTTGCTGATAGCGCTCAAGTGCTTGATTAAACGAATCCGAACGATTTGCTTGATAGGCCACCGCCATATCCAAAAAAGATTTCAAAACAGGATTGTCTTTTTGAACAGGAAGCAATCGTGTGAGAAGCCCCTCCGAAAAAGAATGCCATTTGCGTTGATTGGAAACAGGAGGAAGTACTTTGATAGAGGCTAGACCCGTCATAAACCGAAGCTTTTGAATGGATTCAAAAAAAGAAACCGGTACAGCTTGGGATGAAAACTGAGGGGACAGTTGCCAATAAGAAGGCCCCCACAACCCAATATGAGACGATGGAATATCAAAACTATATTTTAAATAAGCGTACAACAACAACTGATGATTTAAGATGAGGATGTCTTTTTGAAAAGATGTTCTTTCTGCAGGCAACATCTCTTCTGCACGCTGAGCTTCTCGGTCAAGTTGTGGCAAAATGCCCTGAAGATTCTGAAATGAAAATAGCTTTTTCTTACCACCTTCAATCCCCATTAACGCAACAATATTGGGATTGTAGATACGAAAAACAGGCATTTTATCTGCCTTTTCTGCTGCCCAAAATACACAAGCCAGCCACTCTATAGCCTCATATTGTTTTTTTTCAAATCGAATAGTTTGTTTGCCAGACAACTGAATCAAGGACAGCCTGGCAACGCTTTCTAAGGGTTTGACCCGCCCAGCATGTAAGACAGGAATCCTTCCAAAAGCACCCCAGTTGTAACTTTTGTGAGAATGAAGAGAAGGGATAGGAATAAACAACAAAGCAGCCAGAGATAGGCCTATGATCCATTTTAGGTACGTCATCGGCGTTTTCCAAAATGACCCATAAGATGCATCGAAAAATGAATAAGCAGTCCCAAAAAAATCAAAAAAGACGCGATATACGGCAATGCCCAAAATCTATTTTGTACAACTTGAAAAACAGAAATCGTGTCATTGCCTGAAAAACTAGCTTGGTACACCGTAAACCCGCCATATCTCAAAGGATTGTTCATCGAAATCAAGGCCTCTAGGGTTTCGTTGGTTTGTTTATTTTTCACCCTCACTTTAGAAGAAAAATTTTTGGGAATGCTTGTTCCTGGATACACATCGTGTTTAAAGTCTAAGAGTTTGATAGAAAATGGCAGATACGTCCGTCTAGGTCTTAATTGAATTTTGTACGCACAATCATCTACCCAGATAGGTTGCATCGCACCGAGCTGGGTAGACACCATCCATACACCCAAAGATCGGTTGCCTTTGCATATATCCACCCAAGCTGTTTTTGCATTCTGAGCCATATCTCGCTTGTTTTCTGCAATTTCCCTGCTCCAGATCTGTTTTCCGATGCCTTGTGTCGCCTGATAAGCTGGTTTTTTTCCAAGAGATGCCATGCTCAATACAGTATTTGGTGCATAGTGAACAATGCGCATCGAAAATGGCAAACTTGCTTGCGTTACCGTCATGCCTGATGATAGGAGTTGTTCGGGAATACTGACTACTTTTTCACTCAAAAGAGTCTCTTTTGTGACAACCAATTCGGCTTGCTCTGAAGAAATAAGATGGTTTTTTTCTTGCCCTTCTTTCAACACCAACTGACTCTCATTGGCAAAAAACTCCGTCATGCCACTGCCTACAATCAACACGATCAATCCCACGTGGGTTAGCCAAAGGCCTGTTTTTTTTACCTCCCACTCAAACCGTGTTGCATGAGCCATACAGAGATTGAGTAACAACAACCATCCCACACCCCATCCTCCTAAAAAATAGGGGATGGCTACCCCATAAACAGGCTCAGAATACACAAACCATGTGTCAAAATATTTTTTTTTGGCAAAATAAATCCCCAAGTCTACTTGCGCCATAGTTGCCATAAAAACCAATATCAACAAACAAAACAAAACAAAGATCGTGAGCCTTAAAGACGATAAAAACCTAGTGATTTGTCGCATGAACAGACTTTAGCAGATCCAAGAAATGAGTTTTTTCAGAGTCAATCTTTTTGCAACTACCCACTGCTTTAAAAAAATAAGTTGCTTCTTTCATGTTTAGAATGGCCACCATCATGCTTCTAGACTTATCCAAAGAGAGAAGGTCAAGATAGTCAAATTTTTCTGTATACACAAGGGGTTTGATCATTTTTTTAAGATCGTTTTCTGCAACAGGCTCCAACTGAAGTTGACCTCTCCATCGGTTGACGTTGGACAAAAGGCCTCCAGCAATCCCTTCCAATGTCACAATAGATACATCAAATTCCTTATCCGAGCAGGCGGGTAGTGAAAAACTTCCTATACGCATCTCAGATGCTGGTTTTGCGATCCATGTAGAGGGTGTTTTCCACACAATTTGTTTTTGGGAGGGTTCAGATGCCACAGCCATGTTATCGGGCACCGATTCTTTTTCTACTGTGTAGACACTTATTTTAGGTGTTTTTAGGAGATGACATCCAGAGATAAACAGGGGCAAAACAATGACAAAAAAACAAAAACAAAGTCTAACACAGTTAACCAACAAGGATCGCTCCGCCATCAATGGTAATAAATTGCCCCACAATCATATCTGCTTGGTCCGAACATAAAAATGTAACAACATTTGCCACTTCTTTTGGCTGTACGGCACGTCTAGAGGGGGTATTTTTGACCACTTTATCCAGCGCTTCTTGTGCACCAGGAATAGCCCGAAAAGACTTTGTATCTGCCAAACCAGGCATCACCCCATTGACCAAAATATGATGCGGTGCAAGCTCAACTGCCAAAGACCGAGTGAGAGATTCAACCGCACCTTTTGCTACCCCTACTACGCCATAATGCTCCAAAACCCTTTGCCCACCGTAGCTTGTCACGGTCACAATACGACCCCATCCTTTCATGAGAGGAACGGCCCGTTGTGCCATCAACAGAAGCGATTTGGATGTGGAATTTAATGTCACATCCCAATATTTTGATTTGGCTCCCAAGACAGTGCTGGGAATGCCAAAAGACGCATTGGCAACAAGGATATCAAGACGAGCCTGAGTGGCTTGAATATGGTCAAACATAGCTGTTATTTTTTCTTCACTGCCAATATCTCCTTTTAGGAGCTCGGCTCGTCCACCCAACTCTATAATCTCTTGCAAAACCAGTTCTGCTTCCGAACGACTTCTTCGATAATTTAAAAAAACATAAGCACCTTCAGATGCAAGTCTCATGGCAATAGCACGTCCAAATCCTCGAGACGCCCCCGTCACAAGGGCTATTTTACCGGCTAGTTCTGCGTACATATAATCTAGACTACCCCAGCAAGTGGCTATGGATCAAGGTACTTCTTACACGCTGACACAAGGGATTCCCACTGAAGATGAGGATGCGTTTTTAAAAACAGCTGCAAGATATCGATACCCTTTGGCTCATTGCCATTCCCATGAACCAAAATGATACTCCCTGTTGTCGGCATCTCTCCTTTTGCCAACCACGCCAAGCTCCCTATAGGAATCAGGTGGAGATCTTGTGTGATTTTTATGATGGACTGACATGAGACTAAGCCAGGAAATCGCACATAAACAGAGGGCATAAGCCCATGGGCTAACATGGTTTTTTCTTGTTCCAAGATATCTTGTTTGACATCAAAATCCGAGGTTAGAAAAAAAGTGGACTCTATGGATTTTTTGGGATCAAATGGATGGCTGTACGAGTGATTAATCCACGTAATTTGGATATGATATTGACGTTGTTGATCCAGCAACCAGGCCAAATCTTGAGGATGGGTATCCAGCCATTTTCCTGACAGTGCAATAGCAAGTGGAAAGGGGTAGGCCAAGATTGGCAATTCTGTGATGATGCGTTTGTCCAATGGCTTGGGAGACGGGCAAAGGTCCATGCTTAAGCATAGTCCTCCCTTTTTATTTGAAAACTGTGTGATGCCATCGTTTGTTATTGGGTAAGGAGGGGTAGTGCTTTTGGATAGTATTTTGCAAAAAAATGTGTCCCGAAAGCGTTTTATAGGTGCTTTTTTTTGACACAAATGCCATGGGATACGGTAGGCTTGGCAGGTTTGGGTATTAACCGCAATGGCATAGGATATTTGATCTTGATCAAACAAGCGAACTGCAAGATCAGTCCGTCCGTCCTGTGTACAAAAAGGAACCTCACATGAGCGATATTGGCTTACAGTATCTGAAAAAATAACAACGCTATGACATATCCCTATTCCTACAAAAAAAACCAGCCAAATCCTAGGGTGCACCTACAGCCATCCATTCAAATGGGTACAATGAGCGATGGTGATCACTCCATTGGATGCCCCATGCATAGTTTCCAACACGTGCTATCTCCAGAGGAACAATCTCACCTGGCAAATCTTGCAAAGAAATCATGGCATCTCCCGTCCATTCATGAACACAATTGGCACAACGACACCGGAGCCTCAAAAGCTTGGGATCAATTGTCCGTGTATTGCCTTGCACCGTAAGGGTCAGCTTAGAAGCGTCGCTATCCCAAACCAGCTCAGGTGGATCTGCTGGTCCAAATCGCAATTTGCTCACCTCTCTTGCTACAGACTGAGCCAACGCATCAAACACCTGAGAAGATCGGCTATTGGGAGAAGACAAAACAAAGGGAGTTCCAGAATCTCCCGCAGCAGAAAGCTCTGGCTCTACAGGCAGTTGAAATCCGTTTTGATATCCAAATCGTTGTTTTAATGTATCCAAAGCACCTTCTCCAAAGAGTTTGTGAGGATGATCGCAGTGATTGCAATAAAAGAGACTCATGTTTTCTACAACGGCTATAGTGGGCACTTTGAGTGTGTCAAAAAACTGAATCCCTTTGACAACATCGACATAACTGATTTTTTGTGGGGTTGTCACAACAACAGCACCTGTTAACGGCACCAATTGAGACAAGGTTAATTGGACATCCCCTGTCCCAGGAGGAAGATCTAAAATCAAATAATCCAGCTCATCCCAATAGGTCTGGGTTAACAATTGATTGATAATTTGAGATACCATCGGACCTCGCATCATCGCAGGTCCCGCTTCTCCTGATGACGCTGTCACAAAACCAAAAGACATGAGTTTAACCCCCCGATTTTGTGGAGGAACAATCCATTGCCCTTGCATGCTCAAAGAAACAGCTGTTTGACCAATCATTGTGGGCAAACTTGGGCCATAGATATCTGCATCAAATAGACCGACCCGAGCTCCCTGTAGCGCCAATGTATAGGCCAAATTGACTGCAACCGTTGACTTTCCAACACCCCCTTTGCAACTCGACACGGCAATGATAGCAGAGACTTTTTCCAAGCCTTTTGCAGGTTTTAGTGCCACAGGACGCGAAGATGATAGGCTAACCATCACATCCGTCACCCCTGGCAATGCACGAACAAGCCGGCTGGCCTCTTCTTTAAACATCTCTTTTACCGGACAAGCCGGGGTTGTTAATTCCAAAGAAAACGACACCACACCTTGGGTAGAAATCGTGAGGTTTTTGACAAAGTTTAAATCAACAATATTTTTTCCCAAATCTGGATCTTGAATATGTCGCAATTGATCGAGCACATCTGCTTCTGTTACTGCCATTGGTTTGTCTTAGCGTTTTGAAAAACGATTGTGAATATATGTATCCAGCATCATCAAAAAGTTTTCCTTGACGCCATCTCCTTTTAAAATTTTTGCCAAATTCCCATCTATATAAACAGGAATCGATGGATCTTCTGCACTCCCCGGCAAGCTAATCCCGATATCCGCATGTTTGCTCTCACCAGGACCATTGACCACACACCCCATAACAGCCACGCTCAGAGATTCAACACCAGGGTATAAAGACTTCCATACAGGCATTTTTTGCTCGATGTATG
>CAXNHA010000058.1:0-5980 GCA_964202165.1 Candidatus Marinamargulisbacteria bacterium
CTTACCTGCCACTTGGTCTTTTACGTCAATGTCATAAAATGCCATTTGATTCCTCCGTATCTTTTTCATAGTCACAAATTATACCGGAATCATTAATTCCGCTCACGCGGGCTTTTTTGTGCCTGGCTCGCTATTTCGCAACAGGCCCAGACACGACTTCCGCCACGAAATCCGGAGGTTTTTGGATACAACAGTGATGATGCAAGGCTGAAGATCAGTTTCCAGCTAAAACTTTTTACCTGGGTTTAGAATGTGATTGGGATCAGTTGCCTGTTTAATCGCTTTGAATATCTCTCGTGTTGGGGAGTCAAACAAAAGGGGAAGGTAGTCTTTTTTGGATAAGCCAACCCCATGCTCCCCTGTGATACTGCCCCCCAATCCAACAGCGAGTTGCATAATCTGATCGGAGATTTTTTTTTGTAGGACTGGCCAGTCTGGATTGTCTTGCTCCAAAGGTAAGATATTGACATGAATATTGCCGTCTCCTATATGACCATACCCAATCACATGGGCTCGCTCACGCTGTCCAATGGCGGTAAGGTGATCAAAAAACGGGAGTATGTTTTCTAGAGGTACAACCACATCGTGAGAAACTTTGGCAGGAAATTTGGCTTTAAGAGCAGGAGAGATATGCCGTCTGAGTTGCCACAAATGATTGCGTTCTTCTAGAGTTGACGCCACTGATACGTGAACGTTGTTGGACAGACAGGTTTTGATACAGGCCAGTTGATCGTTGAGATCAGACTGGGAATATCCCTCGAGCTGGATCATCAATCGAGCGGCAATCCCTGAGTTTAGGGGAACTTGGAGATACGTTGCTGCTGCAGAAAGACCTGTGTGTTCCATATATTCTGCTGTGACTGGTATCAATCCAGCTTGCATAATACGGGTAAAAATCAAATGTGCGACCGAAGCTTGTGTGCAATCAATTGCAAGATCCAGCCTATGAGGTGGCCGAGGAACAAGAGCAAGTGTTGCTTCTGTAATAATGCCCAAGGTGCCTTCGCTTCCCACCAACAATCCAATAAGGTCGAGACCTGCCACATCTTTGTGGATAGGTCCACCAAGTGTAAAGCATTGTCCATTGCCCCATACGCCCTTTAATCCCCGTACATATTGCCGCGTTACCCCATATTTAAAGGCACTCGGTCCGCCTGCATTTGTTGCGATATTGCCACCAATTGAACAGGTGGCCAAGCTGGCTGGATCTGGAGGATAGTCCAATCCGACATGCCGAGCAGCTTCTTGAAGTGTTTGGGTAAGCACCCCTGGTTGTACGATGGCTATTCGGTTTGTGGGATTGATAGAAATAATGCGGGCCATGTTGTCAAAATGAACCACAATGCCGCCTTGAGACGGTACAGCACCCCCTGTTGTGCCAGTTCCTTTTCCACGAGGCGTGAGCGGTATGGCATAGTGATTGGCAAAAGAGACGAGCCGTACAACATCTTCGGTACAAGTAGGTGCTGCAATGGCAAGAGGCTCTTGAAAAAATCCCCCATGGGTGTCGACACAGTAGGAAGCGTCTTCTTCGGAAGAAAACGGGTGAACAAAATCAACCAGCGTATCCAATGGAGCTCCCGATCGGAATCGAACCGACGACCTTTTCCTTACCATGGAAATGCTCTACCGACTGAGCTACAGGAGCAATGCATCAAAAGACGCCGATACTATTATCATGACTTGGGTAAAACCTCAACTGGATCGGCCAAAAAACAAGCACAAAAAAGGGTTCTGTCTCCATAGGCATTGTCCACACGTTTGACGGATGGCCAGTATTTGAATTTTTTTAAAAAAGAAATCGGATACGCAGCTTTTTCTCTGGAATAGGGATGAGCCCACTCTGTTGAAGACATCTCTTCGGCTGTGTGTGGAGACTGTTTTAACACATTGTCTAGGGTTGGATAGATCCCGTTTTCAATTTCTCTAATTTCTTCACGAATAGCCAGAAGGGCATCGCAAAATCTATCCAACTCTTCTTTGTCTTCGCTTTCGGTAGGCTCGATCATCAATGTACCTGGTACAGGGAATGACATGGTGGGGGCATGAAAACCATAATCCATCAGCCGTTTTGCAATGTCTTCCACCTCGATTGCAGTGGCTTTTTTGAAGGCGCGACAGTCTATAATAAGCTCATGGGCAACAAAACCGTTGGAGCCTACAAATAGAATAGGGTAGGCATGTTTTAACCGAGATTGGATATAGTTGGCGTTGACGATGGCTATTTCTGTAGCCCTTTTCATCCCAGAAAACCCCAGCAGTCGTATGTAAAGGTAAGAAATAAGGAGGATGCTGGCACTTCCCCAAGGAGCAGCTGATACAGCGTGTGTGCACTGTCCTCCATTGATGGGAAAAAGAGGATGCCCGGGTAAAAAGGGAGCTAACGCGGAGGTGACACAGATAGGTCCCATGCCAGGACCGCCTCCGCCGTGAGGGATGGCAAATGTTTTATGGAGATTGAGGTGGCATACATCTGCGCCGATGGTGGCTGGATTGGTGAGTCCTACTTGGGCATTCATATTGGCGCCATCCATGTAGACCAATCCGCCATACTGGTGAATGATGTCGCAAATAGCTTGGATGTTTTCTTCAAATACCCCATGAGTAGAGGGGTACGTGACCATAAATGCTCCCAATCGACTGGCGTATGTTTTGGCTTTTTCTTCTACATCAGAGATCAAGATGTTGCCGTGGCTATCGCAGGCTACCAGCACAATGTCCCAGCCAAGCAAGGTTGCTGTTGCGGGGTTTGTGCCATGTGCAGATGTGGGGATCAACACAACCTGTCGATGCGTATCCTCTCTGCTGTCATGATAACGTCTGATACACAAGAGCCCAGCGTACTCGCCTTGTGCCCCAGAATTGGGTTGCAACGAACAGGCATCAAACCCTGTAAGCGTGCATAAAAAAGATTCTAATTCTTTAAAAATTATTTGGTAGCCTTTGGCTTGTTCCAGAGGGACAAAAGGGTGAAGAGTGGAAAACTCAGGCCAGGATACGGGCATCATTTGTGTTGTGGCATTGAGTTTCATGGTGCAAGATCCTAGAGGGATCATAGAGGTGGTGAGGGAGATGTCTTTGCTTTCCAATTGCTTGAGATATCGAAGCATTGCTGTTTCATGATGGTAGGTACAAAACACAGGGTGGGTCAAAAATGGGGACTGACGATAAAGCGGCAATGGCGATCGGACTTGAATCGTGCCCAGGGACTGTTGAGAGGCAAAAATAGAGATCAGCCGATCCACCTCTTCTTCTGTGGTTGTTTCATCCACGGATATTCCGATTTGTCCATTTTGGTACCATATGTTGATTTGGTTTGCTTGGCATAGTTGGTACAGGTTGTCGTTTGGCACACGGATTGAAAGGGTGTCAAAATAAGCGGTGTTTTCTTGGGAAAATCCTAATTTTTGAAGAGAAATATCCACTTTTTTAGCAAGCATATGAATCCGATTTGCAATATCGATGAGGCCTTGGGCACCATGATAAACCGCATACATGGCCGCCATAATCGCAAGCAGTGCTTGGGCGGTGCAGATGTTGGAGGTGGCTTTTTCTCTGCGGATATGTTGTTCACGGGTTTGAAGGGCCATCCTGTAAGCGGGTTTTCCTTGTTTATCAACAGACAGTCCAATGATGCGTCCCGGCATGCTGCGTTTATAACAATCCTGGACAGCGATAAAAGCTGCATGGGGGCCTCCATATCCCATCGGAACACCAAAACGTTGTGCAGATCCCACAACAACATCTACCCCCCATTCTCCTGGAGGTGTGATAAGGGTCAGCGCCAACAAGTCTGTGCCAATCGATACCCGTATATTGTGTTTTTGGTAAGCGTGTACCAAGGCGTGATGGTCAAGAATTTGTCCATGCGCATCTGGATACTGGATAAACACACCAAAGACATCCTCTCGGTTCAGAGCGGATTCAACAGGCCCTGTTTCCAGAGAGATCCCCAACCCTTTTGCCCGAGTTTGCATGACCGCTAGGGTTTGCGTAAAGATTCGATCAGATACCCAATAGGTGTGGGCATCTTTTTTTTCATCGGGTCTCACACGATAGAGCAAGGCCATGGCTTCAGCCGCCGCAGTGGCTTCATCCAGCAGAGACGCATTGGCAACAGGCATTCCTGTGAGGTCCATGACCATGGTTTGAAAAGTGATGAGGGCTTCTAATCGTCCTTGAGAGATTTCTGATTGGTAAGGGGTGTACTGGGTGTACCATCCAGGATTTTCAAATATATTTCTCAGTAGAACCGAAGGCGTGTAGGTACCGTAATAACCTTGCCCGATAAATGACGTAAACAACTGGTTTTTTTTGGCCAATGTTTGCATCCATTTCAAAGCCTCTGGTTCGGTCAAAGGGTCTGGAAAAGACGGGGCTGTTTTGAGTCGGATGGCATCAGGGACAGTTTGGTTGATCAACTCATCAACAGAGGCAACCCCAATGTGATCCAGCATATCGTTAAGGTGAGACTGAGAGGGGCCTATATGACGCACTTGAAAGGAATGGCTCATAAAAATACTCGTTTCTTAAAATGAAGGGTATTGTGCAAATACACCAAATCTATCATAGGTCTTGGGTACTGGTCATCACCTTGGCCACACGATAGTATAAAAAACAATGCAAACAAAAGTAGCTGTAATAGGATTGGGTAACATGGGTAGATACCATGCCTTGCAATACCATGATATGGCGTCGGCACAGCTAGTGGCGGTATGTGATGCACGCTCAGAGGTAGCACAGCATTATGCGTCCTTGTATCACTGTCGTGCATACACGACGGTTGACGATCTTCTGGCGAATGAACAACTCGATGCCGTGAGCCTCACCGTGCCAACCAGTTATCATTACAAGCTGGCTATTCAATTGCTAGAGTCTGGGATTCCTCTGCTCGTCGAGAAGCCTATTGCGCAAACGATCGAACAAGCCCAAGACATTATCCGTCTTGCTACACAAAAACAAGTTTGCCTAACTGTGGGTCATATTGAACGATTTAATCCAGCTGTCACAGCACTTAAATCCCTGATAGATTCAGAAAAAATGGGACCTGTTATCAGTATTCATACGAGACGTGTTAGTCCCATGCCCACCCAAATTCGAGATGCCAATGTTGCCATTGATCTAGCTGTACATGACGTGGACATCATCTGCTGGTTTTTAAAAAAAAGGCCCCATACCGTGACCCGGTTTGGACATGCATTTACATTAGGCGATCGAGATGATTTGGCCACCATAATGATGGCCTTTGATGATGCAGTCGGGATCTCGGAAGTGCATTGGCTATCGCCTATGAAGGAAAGAAAATTGACACTAACAGCCCTTAAAGGGTCTGCAGAATTGGACTTTGTCAATCAAACACTGAGGTGGATGACAGAGGGGGATGTGGCATGGCGTAGCAGTTCTGTCACAATGGCCAATGCCTTATCTATACAGCTAGCCCATTTTGTTGCCTGTGTTCAAACAGGCGCAAAACCTCTTGTTTCCGGAGAAGAAGGGTTGTTGGCATTGCAAGTGGCAGTCGGAGAAACCTTGGGCACAGAAAAGCTATAAAACGCTTAAAAAAATTCACAAAATTCGCAATCGCTGTTAGGATGCTTCTGTTTCTTTGTGGATACAAAAACACCCAAGAAAGGTACTAAAATTGGCCCTTTATGACCTATTTTTTTAGTTCAGAATCTGTTTCAGAAGGACATCCAGATAAGCTCTGCGATCAGGTGTCTGATGCTATTTTAGATGCAGCGTTGGCTCAGGATGCTACCAGCCGTGTAGCAGCAGAATGTTTTGCAACCACAGGATTGATTTTAGTCGGAGGGGAAATTTCAACAAAAGCTATGTTGGATATCCAAAAAATTGTTCGAACCACAGTTCGAAATATTGGATATACCCATCCAGATTTTGGGTTAGATGCAGATAGTTGCAATGTGTTGAATGCTATTCATGAGCAGTCTCCTGATATTGCACAAGGTGTTAATGAAGGGGA
>CAXNHA010000059.1:0-5961 GCA_964202165.1 Candidatus Marinamargulisbacteria bacterium
GCATGGCATTCAGACAATAAACAATATACAGATTATTTTAACGCGTTGGGCACTGCCATAACCACGCTTATCGAAGCACAAACAACTTACCAAGTACCACCGGAACTTATTTTAACCAAACTTGGGAATTTAACCGATATTAAATTTTGCACTGCTTCTCTTTGTGGGAACTTTATTAATGATAAGGAAAAGCAGAATACAGAAGAGTTCAATACGGCGTGTGCAACGTTATTTACAAATATTCACCAAGCACTTCAGAGACAGAATAGTCCACCCCCTAGCATACTAACCACTAGCGTACTAAATATTCTCTCCCCTATAGATGCGAGTCTTGGGGATAATAACTCTAATAAAACAAAAACAACAAAAAGCAAGACTCCTTTTCAAAGCATGCTTAATGCTTAATGTTCCAATTCTCATCCAACCGATTATGCCTTGATAAAAGAGCCTTAAGCAATGTCAACCTTAGGACACAAGACCAAAAGAATATCAGTAACTGGCTTCATTTCTCCAAATCACGTCAACAAGAGAGTGTCTTTCGTATTACTCATACTTCATAGCTTTTAATGCATCCTAGATTTGCACCACTTCTCGGATCTCTGGAAGCTCTTCACGGAGGCGATTTTCAATACCCAACTTTAAGGTCAATGTTGAGCTAGGGCATGTGCTACAAGCCCCTTGCAGATGCAAAGACACGACCCCGTCTTCATATCCATAAAACACAATGTCTCCACCATCCATGGCCACTGCAGGGCGGATCTCGGTATCCAAAATCTCTTTGATCCGTTTCTCAATATCGCTACCAGAATGATTGCCCATTGTTTGCAATAAGTCTGGATTGACATACGGCCCATCACCGCTCAACAACCGTTGCAACGTATCCGTAATAGGCTCTGCAAGCGTGGCCCAATCTATCGAAAATGATTTGGAGATAGAGATAAAATTGGTACCCACCAATACCCCCTCGACCCCATCTATCCCATACAAAGCCTCCACGACAGGAGACCCTTGCGCTTGTTGAGGTGTTGCAAAATCAAGACTTCCAGACTCTAATAAAATTTTATTCAACACAAACTTCAATGTATTGGGATTGGGGGTAATCTGAGCTGAAATCGTCACATCTTGCATCGTATATCTCCTTATGTTGTTTTGATCGCATCTTCCAATGCTCGCCAGACCAATGTGGCACATTTAACCCGTACTGGAAATTGTTGTACCCCTTCAAATACCCGCAAGCTTCCTAGCTTTTTTCGGCATTCCTCTGAACAATCTGTTGTCACCAACTCCAAAAACGCATCTTTGATGCCCAAGACATCCTCGATTTTTTTTCCTTCAATAGCCATTGTCATCAACGATCCACTTGCTTTTGAGATCGCACAACCCACCCCATCAAACATCACCTTTTGTATCACCCCGTCATCCGCTATGTTCAGATACACCCAGTAATCATCCCCACACAAAGGGTTGACGCCATGCGAACAATGGCTAGCCCCTGACAGCTGCCCAAAGTTTTTGGGGGATTTGTTATGGCTTAAAATCATCTCTTGATACAACTGCTCCAGCCGACTCACCCTAAAACCCTCCTCACCTCAATCAATCCTTCTACCAACTGATCTATTTCTTGCATCGTATTATAGAGTGCAAACGAAACCCGTGCTGTAGCAGAGACTCCAAAGCGTTTCATCACCGGCTGCGCACAATGATGTCCTACGCGAATCGCGATACCTTTTGTATCCAAAACTGTCCCAATATCATGGGGGTGAATATCCCCCATCACAAAAGAAACAATGGGCCCTTTTTGAGGAGCTTGCCCCAAGATACGCAGCTCCGAAATCCCAATCAACTGCTCTGTCGCATACCGCAACAAAGACTGTTCATACTGATCAATTTTGTCTAGGCCAATCTCTTGAAGAAAAAGAAGAGCGACTTGCAAGCCAATCACCTCTGCAATAGCGGGTGTTCCCGCCTCAAATTTTGAGGGTGCATCCGCCCATGTGACCTCCTTGAGAGAAACCGTTTTTATCATACTCCCTCCCGTTTGATAGGGAGGCATTTTTTGTAAAATATCTTTTTTGGCATACAAAACCCCAACCCCTGTAGGTCCATAACATTTGTGACCAGAAAAACAATAAAAATCACAGCCTAATGCCTCAACATCCACGGGCATATGGGCACTGCTTTGGGCCCCATCTACCAACACAACAGCACCCACACGATGGGCATCCTCTATCATAGACCTGATAGGATTTAAGGTCCCCAACGCATTGGATACATGTGTAATGGCTACCAACGCAACGGTATTGTCCAACAGAGACTGATACGCATCCATATCCAATTGCCCATCATCCAAAACAGGGATAACTTTGAGATGAAGGCCTTGTTTGCGACACAATTGATACCAAGGCACCCAGTTGGCATGGTGTTCCATCTCCGATATCAAGATAGACCGACCCTCTGGAATAAGAGAGCCATAACTACTGGCAACCAAATTGATCGCTTCTGTGGTGCCTTTAACAAAAATAATCTCCGAAAGGTGTTTGGCATGCACAAACGCTTGCACCGTGCATCTCGCCATATCATATGCTGATGTTGCCGCCTGGCTTAAGGCATATACACCTCGGTGAACGGTGGCATACTCATGGGCATAAAAATGACTCAAACGATCGATAACACAGTACGGTTTTTGCGTCGTTGCCGCATTGTCCAAATAGGCCAAGGAACTCCCATTTGGAGAGGGTTTAAATATAGGAAACTGAGATCGAATATCCTCAATGCCCATTTTAGACAGTTGCCAATTTCCGGAGCAATGTGTGCATCATCCTATCCCGAGCATCCTCAATTGGAATTGTATCAATTATTTCTTGGCAATATGCCGTTAACAACATCGATTTTGCATCGCAATCCGACAAACCTCTCGTCAAGAGATAAAACCATTCGTCTCGGTCAAGTTGTCCAATCGTTGCCCCATGAGAACATTTAACATCATCTGCAAAAATCTCCAATTGTGGCTTAGAAATGGCACGTGCTTGATCCGATAAAATAAGGCTGTGATTGTATTGATTAGAATCCGTTTTTTGCGCAACAGGCTCGACATGAACCAAGCCTGAAAACAGGGATGTAGCACGGTCAAACAAAACAGACTTCACCTGTTGAGTAGCGGTTGTATAAGGTGCGAGATGACGCAAATGGGTTTTGGTTTCAACAGAAGCCTGTTCTGACATCACGTGTAGCCCGTACAACTGAAAGTTGCTATGGGGCCCATGAAAAAAAACATCCACCTGTCGTTTTGTTGTGAACGTAGACAACTCGGCTACCATCCAATGAAGCGATGCATGTGCATTTTCTTGCAACTGTACCACCATCGTATCGTCCAAAGAACACTGTTTTTGCTGGATACTGATAAGGCTAAATCGAGCCGATTTTTGCACATCCACATGCCACCGGATACACCCACCCGTTTGATAACGTACCACTCCCACAACCGACTGGTCTTCCGAAACCTCCACGTACACATCATCACCCTCTTGTCTCAACGAAACAAAAGGAGGGCAGTTTTCCCACACAAGAATGCCATCTCGAAAAAGAATTTGTAGGTAAGCATCCATTTATGTCAGCAACCAATCATAGCCTTTTTCTTCTAGTTCAAGTGCCAAAGACTTGTCCCCTGTCTTTACAAGTTGTCCATCCACCATCACATGCACAACATCTGGTACAATATGACTCAGAAGCCGTTGGTAATGGGTAATCACCACAAACCCTGTTTGGGTATTTTTGTATTGATTAACCGCTTTTGAAACAATCCTCAAGGCATCGATGTCCAATCCAGAATCTGTTTCATCCAAAAAAACAAAGCGAGGCTCTAAGACCAACATCTGCAAAATTTCATTGCGCTTCTTTTCACCACCCGAAAACCCATGGTTGACAGCTCGCTCCAAAAACAGATCATCCATCTCGACCATCTTAAGTTTTTCTTGCAAAAATGTTTCAAACTCCAGAGGATCCAACTCATCAAGACCCGTTGCTTTTCGCTTGGCGTTGTAGATCATGCGCAAAAAGTTGCCATTGTGAACACCAGGAATTTCTACCGGGTACTGAAAGGCCATAAACAACCCTTTTTGGGCTCTCACATCGGGAGCATCTTCTAGAATACTCTCCCCATCTATGGTCACATCTCCACCGGTTATCTCATAGCTAGGATGACCACACACCACCTTGGACAGCGTACTTTTTCCTGACCCATTTGGCCCCATGATGGCATGGATCTCTCCTGGCTTTACGGTCAAAGACAACCCTTTTAAGATATCCGTCTCATTGATTTTTGCACATAAGGTCTTGATCTCTAGCATACGTAACTCCCTACTTAACCAACAGAATTTTCTAGCTTAAGCCCCAACAATTGGGTAGCCTCAACCGCAAACTCAGTTGGCAACTCCTTGAATACATCTTTGCAAAAACCATTGATAATAGCTGCAATCGCATCTTCTTGAGAAATGCCTCGCTGGGCACAATAAAACAATTGATCTTCACTTATTTTTACCGTAGTAGCCTCATGTCCAACAGTGGAAGAGGCATTGCGCACATCAATGGTCGGGAAGGTATTGGCACTGCACCGGTTGCCAATCAACATCGAATCACATTGGGTAAAATTATGAGCCCCTATGGCTGACTTGTTCATTTGGACAATACCTCTATACGTGTTGTGCGACCGTCCCGCAGAGATCCCTTTCGAGACAATCGTACTCTTGGTGTTTTTGCCAATATGGATCATTTTTGTACCCGTATCAGCTTGCTGAAAATGGTTGGTTAAGGCTACCGAGTAAAATTCGCCAACCGATCCTTCTCCAATCAAAACACAACTTGGATATTTCCAGGTAATTGCCGAGCCAGTTTCTACCTGTGTCCATGAAATTTTAGACTGTTTTCCCAAACACTTTCCACGCTTGGTTACAAAATTATAGATGCCACCCTGCCCTGTTTTAGGATCGCCTGCATACCAATTTTGAACGGTAGAGTATTTAATGTTGGCATGATCCAAAGCCACCAATTCGACAACTGCTGCATGCAACTGATTGGTATCAAATTTTGGAGCTGTACATCCTTCCAAATAACTGACAGAGGCATACTCTTCGCAAACAATCAGCGTCCGTTCAAATTGACCCGTATCAGCAGTGTTAATTCTAAAATAGGTAGACAGCTCCATAGGACAAACTATGTTTTTAGGCACATAAACAAACGACCCTTCTGTAAAAACTGCAGCATTCAAAGCCGCATAAAAATTATCGGTATACGACACCACCGAACCCAGATATTGCTTAATCAACTCTGGATATTTTTCAACCGCTTCAGACAACGGACAAAAAATAACCCCGTGTTGCAAGAGCTTTTCTTTGTAGGTAGTCGCCACAGACACGCTATCAAAAATGGCATCCACAGCAACCCCTGCCAATTGTTTTTGCTCAGTCAGTGGAATCCCCAATTTTGCAAATGTCCGCAACAGCTCTGGATCTACTTCATCCAAACTATTGAGTTTTTTAGGAGGCGTTTTTGGTGCTGCGTAATAATGGATAGCTTGAAAATCAATGGGAGGATAGGCCACATTGGCCCAAGACGGTTCTGTCATGGTCAGCCAATGTTTATAGGCTTTTAGCCTAAATGCCAACATAAAGTCTGGTTCTTTTTTATTGGCTGAGATAAGCCGGATAATGGCTTCGTTCAATCCTTTTGGAGCTGTATCTGAGGCAATATCTGTAACAAATCCGTAGGGATAATCCTGAGACGTAAGCGTATCCAATAGCTCTTGGCTCATGCTGATACTCCTTCTGCAATGGATGCAATCGTCACCTCTTCCAACAACATATCGATTTTTTCTTGCAACTGCTGCAACACAGCTTTGAGCTTGCATGTTTGTACCAACGTACAATATTTGGAATCCGCCAAACAATCCGACAACCTTGTAGGGCC
>CAXNHA010000060.1:0-5829 GCA_964202165.1 Candidatus Marinamargulisbacteria bacterium
TTACGCTGACCGTATGGAACACATAGCGCGTGTTATCAAGCCAGCTCTTATGGCAAAAAAAATAGTCATCTGTGATCGATACATCGATTCCACCATTGCCTATCAAGTGGGTGGGAGAGGCTTGTCCAAGCCCCTTATCGACGCCATCAACGACACCATTTGTATATGGCCAGATCTCACTTTTTTATTGGACATTCCTCCAGAAGAAGGTCTGTATAGAGCCAAAAACCGAGCGACTCTCGATAGATTTGAAAAAGAAAGCTTGGCTTTTCATCAAGCCATTCGCACCATGTATCTTGATCAGGCACAAGCCTACCCAGATCGCATTCATTGCCTACCTGTGAGCGGGCTTACGCCAGAAGAGGTGTTTTTGGCCATTCAAAAAAAACTCAATCAAAGAATAGGAGCTTAATATGAAATTGTTTATCAGTGGGTATACGGGGAAAATGGGCCAAGAAACCGAAAAAGCAATCGAGCACGAGCCCGATATCACATTGGTAGGCAAATCCCGCCGAGGAGACAAACTAGAGGTTTTGCTAAAAGAAACCAATCCAGATGTCATGGTTGATTTTACACATCCATCTGTTGTGTTTCAGCATATCGTGATTGCATTGCAAGCAGGTGTTGTGCCTGTTGTAGGCACCACCGGCCTAACAGATGATCACCTCCAAGAAATTCAAGCCCTCAGTAGCCAATACAACCGCGGCGTCATTGTCTGCCCCAATTTTGCCATAGGTGCCATTCTCATGATGCGCTTTGCTAGTGAAGCAGCCAAATACATGCCACGGGTAGAAATATTGGAATTTCACCATGACAAAAAAGCCGATGCACCTTCTGGTACTGCGATCAAAACAGCCGATATGATTTATACCACCAATGGGTCCATCAATGCCCACCAACCAACCGAAATTGAAAGTATCTCCGGAGCACGAGGAGGTGCTAGGCATCGCATTCCCATCCATTCGGTACGATTGCCAGGTTTTGTGGCTAGCCAAGAGGTTATTTTTGGAGGAGTTGGCCAAACACTATCCATCCGACATGATACCCTCTCTAGGGATTCGTTTATGCCAGGGGTTATTTTGGCCATCCGCAAAGCCAAGCAAACAACGGGTCTGCTATACGGATTGGAAAAATTGTTGTGACCTTTGCTCCATTTGATACTCCTCTAGGGACTTGGTATAGTACACCTTAAGATGTCTTACAAAACGCTATACGACAACGTGTGGGATTTGCATAAAGTTGCCACCCTCCCAAATGGTCAAGATCAATTGTTTGTAGGGCTTCATTTAATCCACGAAGTGACAACCCCACAAGCATTTGCCAGCCTAAAAGAATCTGGGTTTACTGTGGCGTTTCCCCATCGGACATTTGCCACCATTGATCACATCATTCCCACCTTATCTCAGCAACGTCCTTTTTTGGATGCCCAAGCAGAGGCAATGACACAAGCCCTTGAAGAAAACAGTGCCCAATTTGGGATTCGGTTTTTTGATGTATCGACCCGAAAACAAGGGATTGTCCATGTGATAGGGCCCGAGCTGGGATTGACACAGCCAGGCATGACCATTGCCTGCGGCGATAGCCACACCAGCACCCATGGGGCGTTTGGGTCATTGGGATTTGGTATTGGCACAACAGAAGTCGGGCAGGTGCTTGCCACCCAAACACTGGCCTTAGATCGACTCAAAGTACGAAAAATTGTATGTGATGGGGTGTTGTCAAAAGGTGTTTATCCAAAAGATGTCATCTTGGCAATTATTCGTCAGTTGGGAATAAAAGGAGGTATTGGGTTTGCCTATGAATTCTCCGGTACGGTCTTTGACACCATGACGATGGATGGTCGAATGACGGTATGCAATATGAGCATTGAAGGGGGGGCTCGTATTGGATATGTCAATCCTGACCACATCACTTTTTCTTACATGAAGGGAAGAGAATTTTGCCAAAAGGGAGAGGCATTTGATCGTGCTATTGCCTATTGGGAATCCATTCGATCTGCACAAGATGCCCAGTATGACGATATCGTTCATTGTCATGCAAACGACTTAGAGCCCATGGTGACTTGGGGAACCCATCCAGGCCAGTCTGTCACCATATCTGAGCCATTGCCATCGATCGACTCTTTTTTAAAAGAAGACCAAAAAACAGTGGAAGAAGCCTATCGATATATGTCATTTTCGCAAGGACAATCCATCAAAGGACAAAAAATCGAAGTTGTATTTTTGGGATCTTGCACCAATTCAAGATTGTCAGATCTTCAAGAAGCAGCTGCAATCCTCAAACAAAAAAAAGTAGCCCCTGGTGTTACGATGATTGTGGTCCCGGGTTCTCAACCTATCAAAGAGCAAGCAGAAGCACAGGGACTGCATGAGATCTTTTTATCAGCCGGTGCACAGTGGCGAGAGGCGGGGTGCTCGATGTGTTTGGCCATGAATCCAGACAAGCTGGAGGGAAACCAATTATGTGCCTCCACCAGCAACCGCAACTTTAAGGGGCGTCAAGGAAGCTCTAGAGGACGTACCTTGTTGATGAGTCCAGCCATGGCAGCAGCGGCCGCTGTCTCAGGACAGATAGAAGATGTGAGAGAGTGGCTATGATCGATACCAAACGGGTGCGTCTTTCTGGTACGGCTATTCCCATGATCGGCAATGACATAGACACCGATCGTATTGTCCCAGCACGGTTTTTAAAAGAATTAACATTTAAAAAAATGGGGGACTATTTTTTTTATGACAGTCGCTTTGATACCCATGGTAATCCCTTGCCCCATATCCTCAATGATCCCCGTTATCAAGGGGCATCTCTGTTGATTGTGGGCAAAAACTTTGGATGTGGATCTTCTCGAGAACATGCCCCACAAGCGATGATGCGATATGGCATTCAAGCTGTGATTGGGATCTCTTTTGCTGACATTTTTGCAGGCAATTGCCAAGCCATCGGTATCCCTGCCGTTGTGGCCTCTTCTGAGGATATTGCAGGATTAATAGAGGCTATCTCTGAGCACCCCTCTTCTGTGTGGCAGTTGGATTTGGCAACCAAAACTGTTGTAGGAGAAAAGCGGTCAATAGCCATTGACGTGCCAGAATCCAGACGCCAAGCGTTGATAACAGGAACATGGGATTCAACGGCCTTGTTACAAGCCAACAGAGGGTTGATTCAAGATGTGGCCAATCGGTTGCCCTATTGTCAGGATTTTTTTTAACCCCAATGAATACGCTTGATTCATTGGTGCAGTTGTTGCCACATCGATACCCTATCTTGATGATTGACCGTGTGCTTCAGATCGAAGACAGACAGTCCATTGTGGCGATCAAAAATATCAGCTTTTCAGATCCTATGTTGCAAGGTCATTTTCCAGATCATCCCGTGGTACCAGGTAGTGCGATGGTGGAGGCCATGACACAGGCCAGTTGTCTGATTTTTTTGCGAGATCCTGATTATGTGGGTCGTATGAGTGTGCTGGATACCATCCATCATTTTCAGTGGTATCGTCCCGTTTATGCCGGAGATCAATTGCGACTGGAAGTATCTGTTGAACGTGAGGATGTAGGCGGTATTTTATTGGAAGGCAAGGCCTTGGTAGAGGGAAAATTGGTTGCTGAAGGCAAGTGGACTCTGCGATTGGCTCAAGCCCCTAGCAAACCTCAAATTCATCCCACGTCCTCTGTCCATGCATCTGCGATTCTAGGAAAAGATGTGGTGATTGGGCCACATTGTAGTGTGGGTGAAAATGTAATCATTGGAGACAGAACCATTTTAGAGGCCCATGTCATGATTGAAAAATGGACACGCATTGGTCAAGACTGTCATTTTCATTTTGGATGTGTCATCGGATCTGACCCACAAGATGTGAAGTATGGGGGTGAAAAAACATGGGTTGTCATTGGAGATCGCAATATCTTGAGAGAATACGTCACCATCAACCGCTCCACTGGCAAAGATACGGTGACAGAAATCGGATCAGACAATATGTTTTTAACCCATGTACATATCCCTCATAATTGTAAAATTGGCCATTTTGTAACCATTGCCAATATGACCAACCTGGGGGGGCATACCCATGTAGAAGACTGTGTCCTCATTGGGGGCATGACGGGGATTCATCAGTTTGTTAGGATTGGAAAAGGTGCGATGGTGGGAGCTTACACACGCTTACCTCAAGATGTAGCACCTTATACCCTCTGTGAAGGCAATCCAGCACTGACACGCGGGTTAAACCTAGTGGGATTAAAACGACGAGGCATTTCCAAGGCTGCGATAGATGAAATTAAATCTATTTTTAAGGTGTTTTATCGATCTGACTTAAACCGAAGCCAGGCATTGGATAAGCTTGTACAAGAAACATTTCAGACACCAGAAGCCCTGCATATGCTCGATTTTCTGAAGGAAGAGTCTCCTCGAGGGATTACAAAAAAAAGTGACACAAGCACCTGCTCAGAGGATTGATTTTCTTGTTGTAGCAGGAGAAATATCAGGAGATTTGTATGCAGGATTGTTGGTTAAACACCTCAAACAAATAACCCCATCAACACGTGTTTGGGCTGTGGGTGGAGACGCATTAAAACAAGAATCCGATTATTTTATTGCAGAAACCGTTTACGATCATGCTGTGGGATTGGCAGGGGTACTTAAGACAATGTTCACAAGTCCTCGATGGCTAAACCAACTTAAGCATGTTCTGAAAACCACACGGTTTAAACGGGTGATTGTGGTGGATTTTCAGCATTACAACACCATCATTGCAGCCTTGTGTTTAAGCCATGGCATCGCTGTCGATACGGTGATCACACCCAATTTTTGGATCTGGAACGACATCAAAAACGCCAAAAAGATAGCCACTTACAGCGAGCGTATTTTTACCATTTTTGAGCCAGAATATCATCTGTACCAAGGCTTGCACCCTCGGGTGTATTATTTTGGACATCCCATGGTAGAGCTGGTAGAGCCCCTGTCGCACCCATTGCCACATCCGCACCGGGTTACTTTTTTTCCTGGTTCTCGTATGCAGGAAATGAAACTCATGGTACGCCCCATGGTAGAGATCGCCAGACATGTCCATCAGGCCTATCCACAGGCGGAGCTCGTTTTCAACGTATCTTCGGCGTATTTTAAAACGTATATTGCAACAGAAATAAAGAGATATCCAGATGTCCCTATTCAATTATGGAAGGGGAGCAAGGCAGACTTGCTCAACCAAACCTCCGTATTGGTCTGTGCCAGTGGCTCGGCTACACTAGAAGGCATTCTCTACCATGTGCCAATGCTCATGCTTGCAGCCCTACCCCCCATCACGTATTTTTTGGCCAAACACATCATGAGACTCAAGCTACCTTATGTAACCTTGCCCAATCTCATCGCCTCTGGACATGTCGTACCAGAGTGGGTACAAAACAATATCAGGCCCAAGGATATCGCAACCTCAGTTGTGTCCTTGATCAAAGATCCAGAAAAAGCTCAAAACTTGCTCAAAGCGTATGGACCTATCGAAGCTTCTCTTAAAAAATCACCCCGTCCTTTTGCCGAGATTGCACAGGTTTTGCTTAAGTCTCTTTAGCCCCATTTCAATCTAGGGTATAGTACCCATATGAACCTGCTAGGCCGTGATATCTCGTTAAGCATTCAGACCTTTCAAACGCTGATCGAAGACCAGCGGACGTATGTAGACAAAACAGGACATCTACACCATTTGATCCAATCTGGATTGCGAGCCGTGTTTTTATCCCGTCCCCGTCGGTTTGGCAAAAGCCTCACAGTATCCACGTTGGATGCCATTTTTAGTGGCAAAAAACATCTCTTCCAAGGGCTTGCCATTGATAAAAGTGCGTATAC
>CAXNHA010000061.1:0-5752 GCA_964202165.1 Candidatus Marinamargulisbacteria bacterium
TGGTAATTAGTGGAGGTATTTTTACGGGTGTTTTTTTACTTGCTTTTCTACAGGTACAGTATAGGCTTCTGAGTGGGGAGTTGCACCTGTTTTGGGTAGGACGATCTTTTCTGGTGATGTGTATGTATGCTTGCTACCATGTGTTGGCTCTGGGATCAGCGCTCATATTTCCGATGTCTTGCTGTCTTAATAGTATAACGATGGGTATTTATGCAGGGTTATTGGGGATTTTTTCGATCTTGATATATCTCAATAGGGATCATTTAAGAAAACCGAATCTAGACTTAATTGTGCTGATTTTTGTTTTTTTTCTTTGCTTTTTTACAACAATTGAATTCAGGGTCTATGGATTATTGGTATTCTTTTTTTATTGCACACTCTTTCAAGTTTTTGATTTTTCTAATCATTTTTTATATAAAAAATGGATTTTTTTGGTTCTGATTTTGATGATGAGCGTACATTTTGTTGATTTAATTGGTGCCAAAAGGGTTTTTGATGCAAGAGAGCCGCATTGTAAATTCAAAAAAAATGAATTAAATCCCAATAATTATGAATATTTGATAAGAGATTACCTGCTTAATATCATTTCTAAACGGTATCCTTGGAAATTTTTTGACAAAAAGGAAGAGCTTGATAAAATCCCTCTTTTTTATCATCCGCGATTGGATTCTATTTTTTAGTATACCCACAAAGCGGATACTTTTTAAGCAACAGTTTTAGTACTGTTTTGAGCATTTTTAGTGAATCTCTTAGCATATGAATTTTTGATCCAGGAGTCTCCCTTAAAAGGGGGACGGGTACTTGTAAAATATTAAATTTATAAAAATTGGCCCAGAAGATCAGTTCCAAATCAAATCCCCATCCATACTCTGTGATATGAGGGGCTAGCTTTTTTGCACAATCATATCGAAACAGCTTAAATCCACCTTGAGAATCTTGAATTTTTGGGAAAAGAAGGATTTTTACTAAAAAAGAGAACAGGGTGGAGGCTACTTTTCTTAAAAATGGACTTTTTTTATTGATAGGATCTCTTATTGGAATTATCAAATCCCCAGAAAAATGAAGGGCCTTGGCAATAAATATATCAAAAAGACTGATGCTATAAGCTCCGTCCGCATCTGCCATTAAAATGAATTCTCCTTGAGATAGGTCAAGTCCTTTTTTAACAGCATAGCCTTTACCTTGATTTTCTTGAAAAGAGACACAATTGAGATGAATATGAGATGGAAATTTTTGTTCCATGATCCATTCTATAAGAGAGTCTGTACTTCCATCGTCTACAATAACAAGTTCAATTAGCTTGGATGGATTAGAGAAATAATCGGTTATCTCTTTAAGGTAAGGTGGGAATCGTTTTTTTTCATTGTAAACAGGTACAATGATACTTAGAAAATAAGTAAAGTTACTCAATTGGATTTCTATTTTTTAAGATGAAAATAGAAATGTCATAATTTCTTGTTGCGAAGCTGTATTGGTGAGATGTCAGCACTTCTTTTGCGCAATTAAGAGTGAATATATCCGATGTGCGGATGGCTACGATAGATTTTTTTTTGAATGTTTTAACGGGATATTTTTTGAGATCAATAAAATGGAATCGTTTTTTAAAAGAGGATTCACTTAAGTGAAAAGAAGACAGAGGGCCATGGATAAGCTCTACCTGAGAATAGGCTAGATGAAGCTTTGTATAATCAAAGACAATGCTAGGAGACATAAGCAGTGCAGAGAAATCAGGGCGTATATAGAGGGGTAGGGTATGAATAAGCCATTTTTCTTCTCTTTTTACTTGTACCGAGGTAGAAGGATGTGTTAGGGCTAGGTAAAGCGAAGAGCTGTTGAGAAAGAGGATCACGAATACACCTGACAGAAGAATGATTTTTTGAACTTTTTCTGTCAGAGAAGATAACCATGATAGGCATAGAATAATGAGTAAAAACCCAGATGGTATTAAAAATTTCCAAGGAAAGACTTTTGAAAGAAAGTAAAAGTAATAAAATTGAACAATAACATTTAGGAATAGACTATAAAAAAACGGCGATGGATTTTTTATAAGTCGATACAGTGTCAGGCATGCTATTCCTACGACAATCCAGTATGGTATAAAAAACTGATTCAAATAAGAGAGTTTATCGAAAAAACTAAATTTTTCAAGCGCAGAAGATTTGTCTAGAACAAAAAAGTTTAATTCCATTCCTAGTCTTCGAAATATCGCATAAAATCCAGACGGGTGGAGTACATAAGGGTTCAAAACAGCAAAGGTAATGGCTAAAATGCTCCCTATTTTTAGGCTCTCTTTTGTCAAGAGAGTTGCTTTTCCTGAAGACTGCCGAAAGATTACAAATAATAGATAGAAACATGGGATGCTAAATAAAATAAGAGCTTGGGTTTTAATGGCTACAGTTATGCTAAACCACAACACACTTCTCCAAAAATGTTTGGACAAATGCCCTTCATCTTTTTGTAATTGCCATACTCCTATTGAAAGACACAGCAACATCATGGCATCAGCACGAAACCATCCAGAAATAATCCAGAAAAAAGGCATTAGACAAAGAATGGATGTTAGGAGGAATGCTGAAGCTGTTGGCAGTTCTTTTTTTGCGATTAAATAGGTGAAAAATAGCGTCAAACACATGCACAGTGATGCTAATAATCGAATGCTATAGACAACTCCGTCTAGATTTTTAGCCAGAAGACAGGGGATAGCGACAATAAAATTTGCTAAAAAATAAGGAAATCCATAATTGACATTGAATCCAAAAAAGCCGTAGGGGTTGTGAGCTCTAATCGTATCAGCCATCCCTACAATCTGACGATAATGAACAGTGCTATCCGAATTGGTAAGGCTTTGGTAGACAAATTTTGTATTAAAATGATGAAGATAGGCCAAACATCCAAAAACAATACCTAATATGATAACACTACATATGCGAGCTTTTTTTTTGGAAAACATTGCTTTTCAATATAGCAAATAATAGTTTCAAATCATAGATATAAGATTTTGTACAAAATATAGCTATTTAAGACATTCTTGGTATAAAACTGGGTTTCGGTATAGGGGACTTTTTTTAAAAATTTTTCAAAATCTATTGTTCCAAATTCTTTGATCCATCTGGCCGTGGTATCAGGGCCTGCGTTGTAAGCACATAATACATAATGAATATTCTGAGGGAACAACCGTTTTAGATAAGCGATATAATACGTGCCCAGGTGAATATTGATGGAAGGATCGTATAAGTGATCGGTATCTTTTAAATAAATACCGGCTCTAAATGCGACCTCTCTCGCTGTATCCGGTTGTAACTGCAACAACCCTCTGGCATCTCTTGGAGAAAGAGATCTAGTATTAAAATGGCTTTCTTCGCGCATGATAGCAAGGACTAGGTAAGGGTCGATGCGGTATTTTTTACTGTACCGCAGGATGATATCCCAGTGAGGGCGTGGGTATAAAAATGTCATAAACGCTCTAGGAATCTGAAGAAAAGAAGATGTGTTTACACCCAATGTGATGGATAAAGATTGAATCAATTCTTGTGCTGGTGTTTGTTTTGCGGATAGTACGGCTTGCGTATAAAGTGCATTGCTGTAAGAGGAACTATTGGGTGCGATAGATATTTCACGTTCATAACGAAGTGCTTCGATAGCCAATTCTTTAAAGCCCATCTTATACAATTGATCATATTTTTGGATAAATTGTGGAAAGTCTGACTGGTGTAAGCCTCGAATGTTGGAAAAAAGAGCATAAGAAACAGGGGCTTTTTGAATAGACTGACTCCAGTTGATGGGCTCTCCAAACGTAGAGCTGTAAAATTTTTTGATATCCGCTAGAATGCCCACTTTTTTTAATGTGTTTGGAATACTGTCGGACGGCTTTTGCTTAAGAAGCTCCCAGTCATTTTCCCATTTAAATTGCTTAAAAATAAGAGAGTCTGAGTGAAATTCTTTGAATCGTGATTTGTAGATATCATACTCTCTATACATGTTGTAAGACTGGGCATACCTGCATAATAGGTAATAACTGAGCGCCTGGTAGGGATTTCCTGGCACTTTTAATCCATCCACTATCAATCGACAGGCACGAAACATATTCTTAATTTTAAAAAAAGCGTCACTGGCATAATAACGAGAAGCGTTGGACAGCTTTGGGGATTCTGATAGGGTTAAAGCCATGTCCATTGCTTGAGAAGCTGCGAAGAATTGGTGTTGCTTAAAATAACCTAGGCCTTGTAAAAAATAGACCTCTGCAAGCAGTCGGGATTTTTGAAAGTGACTTAGAAAATAAATGCTAGAGTCGACTAGACGGGGATAATTTTCTTCTACGAGCAATACCTTGAGATAATTTAACATGTCTTTTTCGGAGTCAAAGACATCCAATGGATGAAGGTTTGTGCCCAGATCTTTGTTAATTGTTTTGAGTATTCTTCCTTCTGGATCTGCAAAGGTCCCGGAACACAGCAAATCGCGATAAGCTGTTTTTGCTTCTTCAAAATCTCGTTTTTGTAGGGCGCACGCTATGGCCAATTTAAATGCTTGAGTACGAATTAAAGAAGATTTTGCAGTAGATAAAAGATGAGTCAACTTCTGCTTGGCTTCGTTTGGACGATGGTGTTGGATAGATAATAAGACCATCTGAAGTGCTAGTTTTTGTGCTAAAAAAGGAGAAGATGGAATGGGAATCTGCATTTCCATTTCTGACAAAGACCATTCTGGATGACGATAGAGTGTGTCGATAGCTTGGGTGTACGATAGATAACCGGCTATTTCCTCAGATACAGGGGGTGTGGTTGCGATAGTGCTTGATGTACAGATAAGCACGCACAGTCCCCATAGATATAATGGCCAGTTCATATCTCTAATGTTTAAAGTGACGCATGCCGGTAAACACCATGCTGAGTCCTAAAAAATTACAACTGTTGATGGAGTCATTGTCTTTTTTAGATCCACCAGGTTGGATGATAGCGGATATGCCAGCTTTTGCCGCAAGCTTTACAGAATCATCAAATGGGAAAAAAGCATCGGAGGCAAGGATTGCACCTGATACATGTGAGCCTGCTTTTTTGATGGCGATTTCAACAGCCTCTATTCGACTCATTTGACCGGCTCCAATCCCAATTGCTTGGCTGTCCTTAACAATAACGATGGCATTTGATTTGACATGTTTTACCACATTAAATCCGATCAATAATTCTTCAAATTCTATTTCGGAGGGAGACTTTTGTGTGACAACCACAAGAGACTCTCGGTTGACTTGAAACCAGTCAGGTTCTTGGGCTAAAAAACCTCCCTCGATATATCGATAAGAACGAAGGGGTATCGGATCAAAAAAATGAGGTAGTTCGATTAACCGAAGAGATAGTTTTTTTCTTAAAATTATCAGGGCTTCTTGGCTAAATTCGGGTGCAATAACGGCCTCAATAAATGTCTGAGAAATAGAGGTTGCGACATCAGCATCTACACAACGATTAAGGCCAACCACGCCACCGAATGCAGATATCGGATCACAGTCATAGGCCTGCCGGTAGGCATCTGTCATGTGGGGTGTTGTTGCAAATCCAGATGGATTGGTATGCTTGATAATACAAGCCGCTGGCTTTGGGAAGCCTCGGACTATTTGCCATGCGGCTTCTAAATCAATCAAGTTGTTATAAGACAGTTCTTTTCCATGGTGTTGAATAAGGCTTGATAATCCGTTTGCCAGGCCTATTCTATAAAAAGCCGCTTTTTGATGAGGGTTTTCTCCATAGCGAAGGTCGTG
>CAXNHA010000062.1:0-5449 GCA_964202165.1 Candidatus Marinamargulisbacteria bacterium
TTATTTTCACGATATTGGAAAAATAAAACGACCTGGATTTTTTACAGAAAATCAACTTTCTGATAGCAATCCACATGATAATATTCCGCCTAGAATGAGCAAATTGATTATTTCTTCGCACGTAAAAGAAGGCTATGAAATGGCAGTTAAACATCGGTTGCCGCACATCATTAGGCAAATGATTCTTGAACATCACGGGACATCCATGGTGTCTTTTTTTTATACCCAAGCCCTGCATCATGAAAAATCACATAATCCAGACCTGATCAAAGAAGATTTTCGATATTTAGGGCCAAAACCTAGCTTTAAAGAATCGGCTATTTTGATGCTTGCTGATTCTGTAGAAGCGGCATCACGTTCGTTAGAGAAGCCAAGTTTTGCCAAGGTTGAGGCGTTAATTTCAAAGATATTTAAAGAGAAAATAGAAGACAACCAATTTGACAGTTGTCCGATTAGTTTAAAAGAATTAGAGATGGTCAAAAGTAGTTTTTTGAGAATTTTTAAGAGCATGTACCATACCCGTATTGACTATGATGAAGAGAAATTCTATGCCCAGTAATTGTCATTTTTTAATTACAAAAACAGTTTCTTTTTCCACATCGTTTTATCTCAAGGTATTTCTGCGAAAATGCACAACCCATCTAGACTTAAAGGGGCAATTTGATTTTATTTTTTGCAACAACACCACCATTCAAGAGATCAATCGATCTTTTTTAAATCATGATTATACCACCGATATCCTGACCTTTGAATTGGGTACTCTGGCCAATCCTCACAGCGAGCTGTATCTTTCTGTTGAGCAGATTAGATCACAATCTCTTGACTACAATATGACATTTGAAGATGAACTAAAATTCACCATCATTCATGGATTTTTACACATCAAAGGATACGACGACGATACACCCAAAAAAAGAAAGCAGATGCATGCGCTCCAAACGGCTATCCTTCAGACAGTCTCTTAAATCAAGGAAAAACAAGTCTAGGCTGACAAGCATTGGCTTAGCATTTGGAGGATTGTGGTATGTGTGTGCCACACAACGCAACATGCAACTCCATCTTGTGGTTGGAAGCTTGGTCATTGGGTTTGGAGCATACTGTCATCTTTGCTCAATCGAATGGGGGCTACTAACGCTTACCATTGGTCAGGTGCTCAGCTTGGAAGTCTTAAATACATCGATCGAAACAACGGTTGATTTGGTTACTAAAAAAACAAAATATAGAGCAAAGATTAGCAAAGATTCCGCCTCAGCCGCAGTACTCTTGTCAGCATGCCAAGCAGTGGGTGTTGGCTATTTTATTTTTTTTGATAGGCTAGTTGTTATGATAAAGTTAGCCCTATGAGCATTTACGGTATTTTTTTTGGATTTTTCTTGCTGATTTCAGGGTTGTACTGTGCCTCAGAAACAGCGCTGCTTCGTTTATCAAAACGTGATATCGCTCTTCTGCAAAACCACTACCCAAATGTTGCAAAAATCATAACAAAGCTTTTGGAAACGCCTCAAAAAATATTTATTGCCATTCTTATTGCCACTCATTTATCTGGATTTACAGCCTGTATCATTGCTACTTATGTGGGTATACGGTTGTTAAATTTGATTGGGATTGCCAATCATTTTGTCCAAATTGTTGTCATCAGTTTTAGCGTGTCCTTGGTTCTTGTTTTCTGCGTCTCTATTTTTTCAAAATCGCTTGCCATTAAAAATAAACTCGCTGTTTTGGTGAGTACATTTTGGTTGTTAAAAATGAGTTATTATATTTTTTATCCCTTTATTATGGGGCTACATACCTTTGTGTTTATCTTGGGAAAATTATTACACTTACCTACCCTCAATTCCCTCAAATTTGTCAATCAAGACAGCATTCTGAATATATTTGAGGATGAAAATTCAGTCCATTTAAATGCCTCTGAGCAAGCCATGTTGAATAGTATTTTTGAAGTGTCTGAAACATTGGTAAGAGAAATTATGACGCCTAGAATGGATATTGTGACCCTCGATATTTCCTTGCCTGTCACAAAAGCCATTCAATCTATTACAGCTTGTGGGTTCTCTAGAATTCCTGTGTTTGAGCAGCAAAAAGACAACATTGTGGGTATTTTGTATGCCAAAGATCTGCTGGGTATTACAGACAAAAGCTTGCCTATTCGACGGTTTATTCGAGATGTTGTGTTTGTGCCTGAAACAAAAAACTGTGTGGAATTGTTACACCAAATGAAAAAATCAAAATTTCACATGGCTGTTGTTGTGGATGAATATGGGGGCATTTCGGGTGTGATTAGTATGGAAGATATTCTCGAAGAGATTATTGGAGAAGTGCAAGATGAATACGATACCGATAAAAAGCCGGAGTTTGTTCAGCTATCAGAAGGTCATTACCTTGTGAGTGCTAGTATCAATATTGCGACACTCTCTCAGCATTTGGGATGTGTGTTTCCGGACAAAGAGGATTTTGATACATTGGGTGGATTTGTTTTGAGTTATCTGGGTCGCTTTCCTGAAAAAAGGGATACGTTTACTTACCAGAGGTTTCTATTTAAAATCAGAGATATCACAAAGCGTCGTATTTTATCGATTGAAATTAGTACCCATCAAGCATGCCCTCCTCAATAATTAGAAATTTCTGCATCATAGCCCATATTGATCATGGGAAGTCTACGCTTGCGGATAGGTTTATCCAGGCTACCGATACGGTCTCTGATAGAGACATGCGTCATCAATTGTTGGATGGCATGGACTTGGAACGTGAACGCGGTATTACCATTAAGATGCAAGCTGTTCGATTGGAATATAAGACAAAAGATACGACCTACATCCTCAATCTCATTGACACCCCTGGACATGTGGATTTTAGCTACGAGGTCTCTCGCTCTTTGGCTGCTTGCGAAGGGGCTTTGTTGTTGGTAGATGCCACCCAAGGTATTGAAGCACAAACGATGGCCAATTTTTACCAAGCACTCGAACATGATCTTGAGATTATTCCCGTTATCAACAAAATTGATTTGCCTTCTGCAGATATCAATCGGGTGGCACAAGAAATCGAACATGTCTTGGGAATACCCAGTCATGAGTGTTTGCTTTCAAGCGGGAAAACAGGTGAAGGTATTGTGGATATTCTCAATGCACTTGTGACCCGAGTACCTCCTCCAAAGCCAACCGGTGTAGCCGAACTTCAAGCCCTGATTTTTGATGCTCACTATGACGAATATAAAGGGGTCATTATTTACCTACGGGTGATGAGTGGACAAATTGTAAAACATCAAAAAATAAAGCTCATGTTGGCAGAAAAAATATACGATGTACTTGAGCTGGGATATTTTAAGCCAAAAATGACACCAAGCGGGCACCTTCTGACAGGAGAAGTGGGCTATATTATTTGCAATATCAAGACAGTCTCTGATGCTAAAATTGGAGATACTGTTACGGACGCTAAAAAATGTGCAAAACAAGCTTTGCCAGGATACAAAGAAGCAAAACCAATGGTCTTTTGTGGCATTTATCCAGTAGACACGGAAGACTACATAGAACTAAAAGATGCTTTGGAAAAGCTTAAGCTCAATGATTCTTCCCTTCATTATGAGGTAGAATCTTCTCAGGCATTAGGATTTGGATTTAGATGTGGGTTTTTGGGATTGCTTCATTTGGAAATTATTCAAGAACGACTTGAACGCGAATTTGACATTGATATTATTGCGACAGCTCCCAACGTCACATACCGATTAACCCTTACCGATGGCACTGTTGTTTTGTTGGAAAATCCAAGTCAATTTCCATCTGTAACGCAGATATCTCTTATGGAAGAACCCGTGATGGATGTGTCCATTATTACAACAAATACCTATATTGGTACGGTTATGGAATTAACCCAAGAACATCGTGGACAATACAAAAAAACGGAGTTCTTGGATGCAGAGCGGCAGCTCTTGCGATATACCCTCCCTCTTAATGAATTGATCTCCAATTTTTTTGATAAGCTAAAATCCAGAACACGTGGATATGCCAGCATGGATTATTCATTTGGATCGTTCCAAGTTGCCAAGTTGGTCAAGGTAAACATGCAGATTAATGGCGAGCCTGTTGATGCCTTGTCTTTTATTGCTCATGATGGAAAAGCAATCCAAATTGCTAGAAAAATGGGCGAAAAACTCAAGGAATTGATTCCTAGACAAATGTATGAAATCGCTATCCAAGGCACAATAGGCGGTAAAATTATTTGTAGAGAAACCATCAGTGCTATGCGAAAAAATGTCTTGGCAAAATGCTATGGTGGGGACATTACTCGAAAACGAAAACTATTAGAAAAACAAAAAAAAGGTAAGAAAAAAATGAAGAGCATAGGCTCTATCGATGTTCCAAAAGAAGCCTTTTTAGCAGTGCTTAGGTTGTCTGACTAGGCTTGTCTTATCTTTTTTTTCGTGATAGCCTCTCTTTTTTAAGAGTAAAGTTCTTTCATTTTTTTGTCTGGTTTGCCCACTCTCCCTACTCTTAAAAACCTGAGAAAAAAATTAAAGGCTTGGGGGTTTTCCCAAATTGTTGATGAAGACATCTGAAAAACCTTATTCACTTAAAGAGTCTCGCAAGCCTTTAAACTCTTTGATTTAAGAAAGTGATAGTATTTATATGACCACATTATTTGACCAGACCAGCAGAGAAAGATGGCATTTTTCAAAGCTTGAATCTGAAAAAGTCCGCTCTCTCGCAGAATCGCTTAAAGTAGATCCCATTTTGGCCAAGTTATTAATTGCTCGAAATCTTGCAAATGGCACCTTGGAAGAGACACTTCTTTTTATCAATCCTCCAGAATCCTTGATCACAGACTATCAAAACGTTACCTCCGAAGAAGACCTTCAAAAATCGACCCAGCGTATCCAAAAAGCGTTGTTGGATAATGAGCCCATTGTGGTCAATGGAGATCCTGATGCAGATGGCATCACAGGCACCGTTATTTTGGTAGCAGGGCTTCGATTTTTGGGAGGGACTGTTCATTATGATTTTCCCACACGATCCAAAGAAGGCCATGGTTTACAACCCCGTATCATTGACGAAGCCACCCAATCTGGTGTCAAACTTATTATTACGGCTGACTGTGGTAGCAAAGATGTTGAGTCAACCCGTTACGCAGTCTCCCAAGGCGTTGATGTCATCATCTGCGATCACCATATATTGGGACGTGAATTACCCCCAGCATTGGCAATTGTAAATCCTTACAGAGTTAAAGGAAAACACCTCGAACAAAAACTGTCCGGTGCAGGGGTTGCTTTTAAGCTCATGTTGGCTATATTTAAGACCTTGAATAGAGAGATGCCTAGCGACTTTATGGCCTACCTATTGGCGATTGCGAGTCTTGGTACTATTTCAGATCGCATGTCTTTTTTAAATCCCATGAATCGTATCATGGTAAAAGCTGGGATTGATGCCCTTAATTCAACCAATATGGAGGGATTAAAAGC
>CAXNHA010000063.1:0-5037 GCA_964202165.1 Candidatus Marinamargulisbacteria bacterium
CTACAAAGATTGAATCCCTCATATTTCGAATGTAAAAAAGCAATTCTTCTTGATCGCTGGCCCTATCTGAAATAATAAAGGTTGTTGATGATGCCCGATAACTTTTTTTGGGATCAACTAATACATAATAAAAATCCATTAAACTACAATTTTTTTCATGTATACCTGATTTCAAACTTCCAAAGACTTTGTTTGCGTATTTATTTTTTGGCTGAAACCAATTTTGAAGTGAATAATAGGGTTTTGCATTGGCTTCTTTAATGATCTTACCTTGCGTTCCAATCATGACATTTCTTGACCCTATAGGATGTTGATTTGAAACCAGGTGTTGGGATACCCAGCCAGACATTGTAGATCGCCAATTTGCAACAGTAGCCCACGAATTATTTGTTTGATTTTCATACGTTACAAACCATAAAACGTCTTCACCAATACTTATCGCTTTTTCCCAATTCTCTATAATTTTAGGCAAAATAGATGCGATTTTCTCTTTTTTAGCAGGATAAATAAAATTTAATTTCTCATAGCATTCGAATAGTTTTTGGATAGGAATTTGATTAATTTTACAGCCTAAGCTTTGGCAATCTTCAACTACTGGAGTAAATGTATCGCCGAGGATTTCTATTTTCTTCGCACCCTGTTTGTCCAGTTTTTTGGGTTTGGTCAAGTCTTCTGTAGAAGCAAAAGGGATAACACGTCCATCCGGCAAAGTCAGGTTGTTATGTGCTATGGGGGATGATGGGGAGGTAGGAGATGGAGAAGCGGGAGGGGTATCTTGCGTTTTAATTAAGTCTTGTGAGTCCTGTTCTATATGTTGATCAGTCATTATAAAGCCCCTTTTAATGATTCAATTGTCTTTCGAGAAAAACGAAATCGGAGGCAGTTTTGCCAAAATACACCTCCTTTTTAGCTTTGTAATCGAAGGCTTGATGATAGCGTTTCGTATTGAAAAATACAAAACCCTAGGGCAGTCGCATCTTAAATAAGACCAAAGACCTTATCTCTCATAGTCCAGGGGATCTTGGATTCCTGCTTCGTCAAACCCTTTTCTCCTCAAGATACACGAAGGGCATTGTCCACAAGCAGGCCGAAGGCCTTCATAACACGTGTGGGTATGGGCATACCACTCTAATTTGCCCAATGCCACCATACGCTGGACTGTTTGAGCTTTTGTAAGCCACATCAATGGTGCGTGAACGCGGAGCTCTGCGTTCAAGGCCAGGTTGATGCTTTGGTTAATTGAGTTCACAAAATCCTGGCGACAATCTGGATATCCCGAATAATCCGTTTGGCAAACACCCGTATAGATATCGGCCATACCATCTCGGTTAGCCACAACACCTGCCACACTCAAAAAAAATAAATTGCGTCCAGGCACAAACGTAGAAGGGACATCTGTGTCAGATACAGTGATAGGTTGGTTAAAATCTGTTAGTGCATTGGGGGACAAATGTCTCAAAAAATCTAAAGGCATGATCTCAAGGGCAATCCCCGCAAGTGTACATAAAGCACGAGACTGCTCTAGTTCAATGACATGTCGCTGGCCATAGTCAAATGCAAGAGCTTGTACGTTTTGACCGCCAAAAGCCTCTATCGCAATGGCCAAACAAGTGGCACTGTCTTGCCCGCCAGATACCAAGACAAGGGCTTTTTTGGGATCACACCCTGTCATATTTTTGGGTTAAATAGGTCACAAATGGTGTAGGATCACACTGGGTATATCCTGTGCTATCTTGAATAAGTTCGGCAGCAGATTTGAGTCGGCCATGGGCATGAATATGGGTACGCAACCATTGCGTGATAGGTGCCAATTGCCGGGTTCGCAACAGAGTCTCAAAGTTGGGAAGGGCTTTGTGACAAGCTTCCAATAGCATCGCTGCATAGACATTGCCCACGCTATACGTCGGAAAATATCCAAAATAGCCACAAGACCAGTGTACATCTTGCAAAACACCAAGCCCATCATCAGGAGGCATGAGCCCAAACATCTGCTTGTACGCCTCATTCCAGGCACTGGGCAAGTCGTTGATTGCCAGATTACCAGTAATCAAGGCACGTTCTAGCTCTAGCCGAATAACAATATGGAGGTTGTAGCTGATTTCATCTGCATCTACTCGAATCAGAGAGGCTCTAGGGGCTACGACAGCCTCATAAAAATCCTCCAAAGAAACGGTGGCTAAATTTTCAGGAAAAAGACGTTGAAAATCAGGATAAACCCCTTCCCAAAAAGCAGGGTGTTTGCCGATACAATTTTCCCAAAACCGTGATTGGCTTTCATGAATCCCAAACGAATTGGCCTGACCTGCAGGCGTGCCAAAAGCATCGGCGGGCAGGCCTTGCTCGTATAAAGCATGACCAGCTTCGTGCATACTACCAGATAAGGCATCCATAGGCGTGTCCTCACGATAGCGCGTGGTGATACGGACATCTTGGGCATGAATGTTGGTACTAAACGGGTGAGAGGAAACATCCAGTCGACCCGTGTTAAAAGAAAACCCCATCTCAGACACCATTTGGCGACACCACTGAGCCTGTTTGTCGAGATCCCAACGGTGGTCTTCAAATCGAAAAGAGAGGTGATCGTGGGACGATATTTTTTTTAAAAGAGAGGGTAATTTGTCTCTAAACTGTGCAACCAATGGCACGAGATGCTCGTAACGAAGTCCTGGCTCATACTCATCCAACAGCGTGTCGTATGGGCATGGACAGGTATTGAGGTATTGGGCACGTTCTTTGGCCAAGGCTACCATTGTCTCTAGATGGGGTGCAAATGTGGCAAAACATTTGGTTTTTTTGGCTTCACTCCAAACATGTTGGGACAAAGAAGAGGCTGTGCTAAACCGTTTTATGTATTCATCTGGCAAGCACCGTGCCAGTCGCCAGTCACGGTATACAACGTGAAGTGTACGTGTCTGAGAAGGAGAAAATCCTGTATGTACCACGCCTGTCTGCACATCCAAACAAGACTCAATTAGAGAGGCATAAGACTCAGAGGTAAGCCGTTGGTGAATCAATGTAGCAACAAGCCCTTGCTGATGGGCACGAGACTGAATGGCTCCGGGCGGCATCATCGTTTCTTGATCCCAACCTAACAGAGCTTGGATGCTCCCTAGCGTTGCGATCTCGCGTATCTGATCGAGTAAGAGATTGTAGGGTGTTTTCATAGGGCCATTACTACACCAGAATACGCGGGTTATTTCAAGATACCACCTTGCATAAAGTGTCGAGGCATTTTATCGTTGCTTGCATATTTTTCATTCAAAATTTAATACGCCCTCATTTAGAAATAGAAAGGGAACCCCATGCCAACAGATTTTCCCCGTCCATTTTCATCACTGCTAACAGAAGGGCCAGACAGAGCACCGTCCAGAGCCATGTTACGCGCAGTTGGGTTTGGAGATGAGGATTTTAACAAACCCCAAATAGGGATTGCTTCTACATGGAGTATGGTCACACCGTGCAACATGCATATCGACCAATTGGCTAAAGAATCCGAACGCGGGGTCAATGAGGCTGGAGGCAAGGGGATTATTTTTAATACCATTACCATTTCGGATGGGATTTCGATGGGGACAGAGGGTATGAAATACTCATTGGTATCTCGTGAGGTGATCGCAGACTCTATCGAAACCGTTGTGGGGTGTGAAAATCTCGATGGGTTTGTAGCCATTGGTGGCTGTGACAAAAACATGCCCGCATGTGCCATGGCCATGCTACGCCTCAATCGTCCTTCTGTCTTTGTGTATGGGGGGACTATTTTACCTGGATGTCATAAGGGAAAAGATGTGGATGTGGTTTCTGTTTTTGAGGCTGTTGGTGCCCATGCCAATCACAGAATAGATCTTAAGGAATTAACCGATATTGAAAAATGTGCCATTCCAGGTCCGGGATCATGTGGCGGGATGTATACCGCCAACACAATGGCCAGTGCGATCGAAGCATTGGGATTGAGTTTGCCAAACAGCTCCTCTCAGGCAGCGATATCCGATGCCAAAAAAGGGGATTGTCGGCAAGCGGGAGCGGCGGTGCTTCATTTGCTCAAACGCCACCTTAATCCCTTGGATATTGTGAGCAAAAAATCATTCGAAAATGCCATCACAGTTGTGACTGCATTGGGCGGATCTACCAATGCCGTGTTGCATTTGTTGGCCATGGCACACACAGCCAACATTGACCTCACACTAGAGGATTTTACCCGCATTGGACAACGTGTGCCGGTACTTGCTGATCTCAAACCAAGCGGTCGATTTACCATGTCAAAATTGGTAGAAATTGGAGGCGTAACCCCGCTTATGAAAGTGCTGTTGGATGCCGGATTGTTGCATGGAGACTGTTTAACGGTGACCGGAAAAACAATCGCTGAAAACCTACAAGGGGTACAGCCCTATCCCACAGACCAAGACATCATTCGGCCATTATCCAATCCCATCAAATCCAGCAGTCACTTGGTAATCTGTTATGGCAACATTGCACCCAAAGGATCTGTGGCCAAGATTTCGGGCAAAGAAGGATTGCGTTTTGAAGGAACTGCAAACGTATTTGATTCGGAAGAAGTAGCTCTTGCCTCTATTTTAGATGGCAGTGTTGTAGCAGGGGACGTCGTGGTGATTCGGTATGAAGGGCCAAAAGGAGGTCCAGGTATGCGTGAGATGTTGTCTCCCACCTCAGCAGTTATGGGCAGAGGGCTTGGCAAAGAAGTGGCTTTGATCACAGATGGGCGATTTTCTGGAGGTACGCATGGATTTGTGGTAGGCCATATCACCCCAGAAGCCTATGACGGTGGGGTGCTTGCGATCATACAAAATGGGGACAAAATTGTGATTGATGCAGATACAAAAGAAGTGACGCTTCAGGTATCAGAAGCAGAGATTGGGCAACGGCTTGGCCAATGGAAAAAACCAGCGCCCACCTATACACGGGGTGTTTTGGCCAAGTATGCCAGCTTGGTCAGCACGGCATCTGAAGGGGCTGTGACGGATTCTTTTTAAGAGTGGCCATTGACAGTCGTGTTTTTTATCAGTAGCTTGCAGTTTGTTC
>CAXNHA010000064.1:0-4847 GCA_964202165.1 Candidatus Marinamargulisbacteria bacterium
ACAAAGAAGCCAACCGTGCAAGAGGCTTTGTCGATTCCCCCAATATATCTTCAGCGTTGTCAGCCAAAATGACACTTCCTCGACAATTAAACACTTCTGGCAAAACAACAAGTTTGATGCCTGATTCAAATGCTTTTTTGACCCAATAACACGCCACCTCTACATTGGCAACTTTATCAGGTGTACTATTCATTTGCACGATTGCAACGCTAAGCGGTAGCATGGTTTTGTTATTATTGAGCATAATGTACAGGAAAGAAAGTGATTTGTGATGATCCAAAGATACAGCCGGCCAAAAATGGCAAAAGTATGGCAAATAGATACCAAATTTGAAAAATGGCTTGAGGTAGAACTAGCAGCCTGTGAAGCCCATGTAGAAATGGGTAACATTCCTCAAGAAGCCTGGGAGATCATTCGCAAAAAAGCAGCATTTGACAGCCATCGCATCGAAGTCATTGAAGCAGATATTCACCACGATGTGATTGCCTTCCTCACCTCTGTAGCCGAGTTTGTGGGTCCATCGTCTCGATTTATTCATCTAGGCCTCACCTCTTCTGATGTGGTAGACACGGCATTTAGCCTCCTTATCCAAGATGCGGGTGCTATTCTAATGGCAGATATCGACATGTTAATGGCTGGTCTCAAAAAACAAGCCCATGCCCATCAATTGACCCTCATGATGGGTCGCACACACGGTGTCCATGCCGAACCCACAACATTGGGACTCAAGCTCACTGTTTGGTATGAAGAGATGTCTCGTCACCGCTCTCGGCTAGAAGAAGCCTTGACAACGACGCGTGTCGGAAAACTATCTGGCGCTGTTGGCAACTATGCACACATGCCTCCCCAACTTGAAGAAAAAGTATGCCAAAAACTAGGCCTCACACCTTCGTTGGCCTCCACTCAAATCTTACAACGAGATCGCCACGCTCATTTTATTACCACACTGGCCTTAATCGGCGGCACATTAGAAAAAATAGCTGTCGAAATACGAAGTCTCCAGAAGACGGAAACCAACGAAATTCTTGAGCCTTTTTCTGCTACCCAAAAAGGATCGTCAGCCATGCCACACAAGAAAAATCCCATCGTCTGTGAGCGTGTCACAGGCCTCGCCCGTGTCATCCGTGGCTATGCCCTAACAGCCATGGAAAACCAGGCTCTGTGGCATGAGCGAGACATTTCTCATTCTTCTGCTGAGCGCATTATTTTTCCAGATACCACCATCAATCTCGATTATATGTTTGGGCTCATCACACGCGTCATAGAAGAAATGACCGTCAACAAAGAGCAAATGGCAGAAAATATCCAAAAATCACACAATGTCTTCTTTTCTCAACAAGTCTTGCTCAAGCTAGTAGAAAAAAACATGAGCCGTGAAGAAGCGTACCGAGTCGTTCAGAAAAACGCCCTTGCTGCTTTTCAAGAAAAAATCTCATTTGACAAAAAAATTGCCACCGATCCAGAGATCGCCAGCAGGCTAACACCCGAAGAACAAGCTGATTTGTTTGGATTAGACAAATACACCCAACATGTCCAGACGATTTTTGAGAGGGTTTACCAGAAATAGACAGTCTCTGGAGGCGGCACTCAGATTCGAACTGAGGATAAAGGTTTTGCAGACCTCTGCCTTACCACTTGGCTATGCCGCCAAAGACAAATGTGCGAAAAATACTAAACGAAAACCTCAAAAGTTGCAACGCAAGATCATACCTCATACCTCATCCCCAGCCCTTCTCCACGATAGAATCGCAGAGAAGGGGGCCAGAATGGACATTTTTTAGGTTCCCCTCTTCCGTTCGCTTGCGACTGGAGAGGGGAGTAGGGGTGAGGTGGCTAATATATCCAAAAACTTAGGTGCAATTTATCCCGAGTGGGTACGACAATCTCTATATAAGAGTTAATTTTTGAACCCTAGCAACCTCACGAAGGAATATGAATATGAATATGCAGATACAAGCAACCAAACAAACAAACAAACAAACAAACAAACTCAACCAACCACCAACTGAAAAAAAACTCAGCATTCTTGACTACCAAAGCTCATTGCGTATAGTTGCCATTGGTAAGTTTTATGATTTTTTAAATAAAGTCCTTGGTCTTGAAGGGACTGATCGCCTCGTCCCAACCCACACCCATAGCTGGACAGATTCTAGTCATGATAGTTACCAGACAAAATTTGATACTCATCTCAAGATTTTTCTGAACAAGATAGCAGAGCTAGATCCAACAACAGCACAACAAGCCTTAGATAGGCTCAATCCATTTTTGCAGGCAGAAGAGATAACCAGCCTATCAAAACCCCAATCTCAAGGTGTTGTTTTTTGCACTACACTTTTTGGGTGCGGGTCCGATACTGACACCGCTCTCTTTAATACGATGTGTCAGAATGGGTTGAGTAAGATCAAAACAGAACTTAAGAAAAAGCAGTCCGAGAGCCAGCGGAGCAACAACAACAACAACCTGTTCCAGCAGAAGCAGGAGGACAACAACAATCCTCAAAAATCTTTGATCAAAAAAACAGATCTTTTTGGGGAGAATAGTTCTCTGAACTCAAGCGTCCAATCCTCCCAGAAACCGCAGTTAAATATCCAAAACCAGCAGGAGCAGGAGTACAACAACAATGACGAAGACCGTGAATCGGATACATCGAAACAACTTCAAAATCCTTATGAGCAGTATAACTTCCAGAAGAGCCTGAGCCTGCTCAAGCAGGACAACAAGAGTCAGCAGCAGGAGAAGTCTGAAGAATCTCAAATCAAGTTAGACTTTCAGGGCTATGACCTCACGCAGTCAATCATCCAACCCCCCCAGCAACAGCAGGAGCAGAATTTTCTAAATCCAGATACTCTTTCTCAAAAAAACCTTGAAACAGCAGCTTTTAAAAACATCTCTTTCAATACTACTAGTACATCCTTAATCCTAACCAACAATAATGGAGAACCAACAACGATTAGTCTTAAACTGTTATTCGAATCCCTAGAGAATTCAATAGATAACCTTCCAGAGGAGTTGAAGGAAAGGTCTCAGAAATTTTGGAAAGAAGCCAAAGACCAATTTATTAAAAATACATTTGTACAACATGGCCAATCAAAAATTCAACTTCCTCAGAAAAAACAACTCTCTCGGAACGTAGAAGAAAATCTAAATGCTTTGTTTTCGTTTATTTTTGATGGGAGTTCTTTTGACAATGGGATTCGTAATTTTCTCAAAAAAGCCCAAACTGCAGAGCAAGTTAAGCAATTTTTAACCAATGCCTTCGCTATGCTTGTGGAGTGCTTAAAAAATGAGAACATACTAAAAGCCATCAAAAGCTTTGAGTATGGACATGAAGATAAGGTTAGTAATGAGGTAAAAAGTCTGCCTACCTATCTTAATTTTAAGTCTACACAAGATAAATTAAATAAAGCTACTCAAATCAATCAGAATCTGCAAAACAGCAAGATATTTCAATCCAATATTAAAAGCGGACCTAGTCAAATACAAAATAGTCAGTCAATCCAAAATATTCAGGAAAAAAAACAAGATTTTATTGCACCTAAAGTAGCGGCAGAAACGCTCTATGAGAGTTTTTATACAACACTGGGGCTTAATCCCCCTTCTGATGGAGTTAAAGGCTTCTTGGCATTTGACATCACAAAGAGCGATGTGAAAGGCAACCTCATTGAGGTGGTTAAGGGTTATCAAAAGGTTGTTGCTAAAGGTAATGGCATACCCCTTTTACCAGAAAATAAAATCGATAAATCCCGTACTTATTTTAATGGGGATACCAGTGGCAACGCCCCCCTCTCTTTGCTAGACAGAATCGCTCAAGGAGGTATTCAATTTACCCAGGAAGGCTTGGAAAAGTTTGTGGATTTATTTACAAGATTACTTGTAGCAGAAAAAGGACTTCAGTCCATCTATAATGAAAATTCTTATGACCTATCATGTGGTTCTGATGAGAAAAAAAAAGAGGCTAAGCAACTCCTTGCCACTCCTAAGGAGAATTACCAAGTTGCCTTAACCAATCTTAGTGACTTCATAAAAAACTCGGATAAGATCTGTATCCCAAAAAACGTAACTATAAAATTCTTAGGAGATAATCAGGGCGACCGAATGGGGATAGATCTGACGTGGCAGAAAATTTTTAGTGCACTAAATGATCGTAGGGAGACAGATAGTCTCCCTCTGGAAACAAGTCTATTTGGCAATCATGAGCTATTCTGTCTTAAGGGTGGTCATTATACTGCCGCGAGTTTTTATATATATGCTACTGTTTTTCCTGAGCTTAACCCTTACAAAACCTACTTAGAATTTTTCATAAAAAATACCAAATTGGTGGACTACGTTGAGACTAAAGATCATTTTATCTTACTCACACACGCTCTACCGGATGTAAAGGCATTTGAAGACCTCATTACTGCATTTAAAGAAGCCGATAACACTCTTGATGTGCATCAGCATCTTTCAGTCATTGAGCAGCTAAAAAAGAATACTCCTCCGAATAAAGAAGAATTCAAAAATATGCTTGACTTTATTAATGCCAAATTTCAAGCATACTTAGGGAGTCTTCTTACTAATTACAAGAAAATTTTTCCGGATAATGATGACATTAAAAAAGATTACAACGGCTCAGGAGCAGAGAACGAAGTTTTTAGTTTCAATAAGGGCTATCTAGGTCAGATAGCTATAAATGGTACAAACGAGGAATTCACGATAGAAAATGCAACCAAAACCGATAACTATGATCAGAAGTTCCTGCCAAATTACGTGTACCAAAATATCGTCACACTCACATTGAAGAATAGTGCTGACGCTATCGTTATCTCAAAAGATCACAAGCCCCACACTAACCCCACTTACAAATG
>CAXNHA010000065.1:0-4818 GCA_964202165.1 Candidatus Marinamargulisbacteria bacterium
AACAGAGCTAGGCCCTGTAGATCCTTTGCATCCACCTAACACATTGCTACAGATTACAAAATGGGTGCTGGTATCGATTGCCTTGCCAGGTCCAATAAGGGTGTCCCACCATCCCAATTCATAAGGAGGTTCTCCTGATTTGAATCCAGCATGGGCATCCCCCGTTAAAGGATGACATACCCAGATCACATTTTTTTTCTCTGTATCAAGCACTCCATACGTTTCGTAGGCAACAGTAATCGAAAAGAGGGGTTGTCCGCTCTCAAGCATCAATGGAGTTTTCTCAAATAATGTGACAAATTTTGTACAGACAGTGGAAGACATGGTGGTTATTATGTATAGTATCTAAACTTTGAGTGCCTGTTAATAGGTACTCTATATATATCGAGAGAGGATTTTGACGATTATGAATGATAAACAGAGAAAAGCGTTAGCTCTATCCAAAGTAATTGTTTTGGGTATGATTATGGGGGGCATGGTTTTATCAGGAGGATGTGGGAAGACAAGCCTTCTTGGAAATAACAATTCGGGGGATGAGCCTGGCGTATCTGGCGCTCAAAATTCTTTAAATAACGGCAACTACGATGGGGCTATTTCTGCATCGACAGCTGTGTTGAATACTGCATCAGTAGCTTCTTCCGAAAAAGGTACGGCAAGTCTTATTTTAGGGCAGGCTATATTGGGTAAAAATAAGGTGACAGCCATCGATCTTATGAATAGCATTGGTGATAAATCGAGCAATGGTCCACAAAACGTTATATCCCTTCTACCTAGCTCTATATCTATTGGAGAGGCTATGTATGCAGCTATTGCTCTTAATTATGCGGCCTCAAGCCTAGGAACAGCAGCCTTACGGTCTGCATCCCAAACAGGTGGTATCAGTGCAAAAGTGCTCAGCAATGGAGATGATGTTATTCGCGGAGTAGCCAACCTAATGGTGTTGGCGAGGACGATTATGAGTTATATAACGATTTCCGAGTCTAATAATGGAAATCTTAGTAACATTAGTCTTACTGGGCAGAATAGTATCAGCACATACAAAGGTGCATTAACCGTATTTTTTACACCAATACAAGCAACTAATCTTCCTCTCGCTCTACAAGCATCTGCTTCAACGTTCAACATAGCCACGTCGATGACAAAAGCCTATGATGCATTTGTTGATGCCAAGCTCGTTTCTGGTCAGCTAACCAGTATTACAAATGTAAAGACTGCCATTAATCAGTTACAGGCACTTTACAATGTTGTTAAAGTAGGAGGGTCTGGTACCTTTTCTTATACCAACAGCTCAGATGCAAGTGCTACGATTACAACCAGTTCAGATGATTCTGACGTAAAAGAAGCCATTATGTTTGTATTAAAAACTGTAAAATAGCCTCACATTAAATTTAGAATAGGAATAGGAAAATAAAATAATGAATAAGCAGTTTTGGATATTTTTGGTTTTATCAGGTTTTTTTATAGCCCCTTTGCTTGCAGATGATAATTTAGCTTTTACAAATTTAAGACAAAAGGGAATGGGAGGAGCAGGGATTGCTCGTACGTTTGACTCCTCTGCGTTGTATATTAACCCAGCAGGGCTGGCTAGGGCAAAATTTTCGATCAATCTTCCGCTTAGAGTTCGTGCAGATGTAGGGACATCTTTTTTGGATAAGCTATCCAGTTATTCTGATCTTATTAATGCTAGCTCGAAGTCACAACGATCCAGTAACTTGGCCAAATTACTCCCAATAACCATTCCTTTTGGCTATGCGATTTCTCCTGTATTGGCATTTACTCAAGAAAACTTTTCGGTAGGTCTGTTTTGCCAGGGAAATACGTCTATAAAACTTGTTAATCCGGTTTCTCCAGAATTTCAAATGAGTGGCTATACAGATATCTCGCCTATGATTGGACTCTCTGATACTTATACGGTTGCCGGTCAAAAAGTATCATTGGGGGCTACATTGAGATATGTCTCTCGATCTAGGCTAATAGACGCAACAGGTAGTTTTGTTTACAAAAAACAAATCGCAGATTTGCTGGCTGATACAAAACAAGACCTTTCAGCTAGCGTTGCCAATTTGTCTGGTATAGGTGGTGATGTAGGTGCCATGATGCCAGTAGGGGAGGGGAATTTTGGGGCTGTTTTGTACAATCTAGGATCATCTTTGTCAGGAGAAGCTGTTGGACGAACGCTAACAGAACAACTTCCTATGCACCTTGGGATAGGATATGCACAACCGGTTAATCTTGATTTTATTCCCTTTGTAGGAAGTTATGTGGGTACACTGGACACTGCTATTGACTTAAAACTTTTGAACAATGATATGTATAAAAATATCTATATGGGTGTTGAAAAGAAAATCTTGGGAGATGTTCTTTCTTTGCGAGGTGGATTACATCAGGGGTATCCCACGCTGGGGCTTTCTGTTGATTTGATGGTGATTAAATTTAACTATGCCTACTATACAGAAGAATTTGGTGCAAAATTGGGCTATGAACCACAATCCTTTCATGGAATTGAAACTGTATTGTTATTTTAACCAAGCATAGCACTTGATTTGATTTTAATAGATTCAATTCATGACATACTTCGGTCTATCTTGGCTTCCTCTCGATATGATCATTCCTTACGGGTAGCTTATTCGGCTTTGGAATTGGCTTCCCGTTGGAATGAAGTGGGGCATAAAGCCTATCTAGCAGGATTAATCCATGATGCGGGTAAGCATCTCACACATGTAGATGCAGTAGGTCGTGGCATTGCGTTGCCACCCGAGTCAGCTGATTTGTATGATACGTACCCATCAGTTTGGCATGCACTGATGGGGCCTTTTATCTGTAAAACCCTTTTTGAGATTGACGATCAAGACATCTTAACGGCTGTACAATGGCATACGACAGGGATAGCGCAGATGTCTCCGTTGGCTGAGATTTTATTTATTGCAGATTTTATTGAACCAGGACGAACCGGCCCAGAGTGTAGATGGATAAGAGAGATGGCCAAGCACAATAGGGCTCAATGTGTGTATGCCATTGCAAGTATTTCCATAAACAACATTTCCAAAAAAAATAAAAGCATCCATCCTGCAACAAGTGCTTGCCAAACATACTACAAATCACAATTATCTTATCTCGACTATACCAACGTGGATGAGATATTGAATAAGAGCTCAGATGCGATTGATTGACCCATCTCAGCTAGGGGGAGTTTCTCCAGCACCACCTAAAAAACACGCTTCATTGTCGGATCCGCTTACACCGTTTAGCTCATCTGTATCAAGATTTTCATTCAAAAAATGGATAAGAATGGTCGGGGTTGTGCTTGGATCCATGATGTTAGGGGCTTTTTTGATGGCAGGCGTGATCAGCAATCTTACTGTATCTGAATTTTTACTCAATATTTCTCCAAAAACATATTTGAATGGGATCAATATCCTTATATTGGGCATTGATGATACAGAAGATGTTCAGCGCTCAGACACCATTATGGTGGCCCATTTGGATTGGGAACACAACCGAATTGGCATTTTGTCTATTCCAAGAGATACACGGATGCATGTTCCGTCGCTTGGATTTACAAAAATAAATCATGCTTATGCAAAAGGAAAAGAGGAGCTTGCAAAAAAAGCAGTGTCTCAGCTTCTGAGTATCCCCATTAAATACAGCATTACCTTGCGGTTAAAAAGTGTGGAAAAAATAGTCGATCAGTTGGGTGGTATTAAATTAAATATCAGTAAAAACATGTATTACGCTGATCAGTCTGGAGATTTGTTTATCAATTTTAAAGCAGGAAAACAAGTGCTAAATGGAAAACAAGCAGCGGAGTATCTCAGGTTTCGCAAGGATAATAAAGCAGATATCGGCCGTATTGGACGGCAACAATTTTTTATGAAAGCGGTGTTTGAGCAAGTGTCCCATTCGTTGCAATTGTTTGAGATTCCGGTCTTGATTCGACAGCTGAGCCAAAATTTTACAACGGACTTATCGATTAGAGAAATGATTGGATTGGCTATTCAATTTAAAGAAGCCTACAAAGGGGGAACGATCGAAACAGGAACATTGCCGGGACTCCCCACAATTGTTAATGGGGTGAGCTATTGGAAAATTGATTTGAAAGAAGCTGAGACGATGATACAGACCATTTTGCAAGGTGCTCATATTGATAAATCACATACATTAACAAAAATTAAAACGGTAGATTCGGATTCTAGTCGGGATGTGCGTCGTAGGGTTACCCTCAAAGAAGTGGATCGTGTCTTAACCGAAGTTGAAAAACCACAAGAAGAATTGAAAATCCTGCAAAAACGGTTGCGATTGGAAGTCTTAAATGGCACAGGTATCCCGGGTGTTGCCAATCAAGTAGAACGGTTGTTGCGAAAACATGCCATTGATGTTGTAAAAATAGGAAATGCAGGAAATTATCAATATCAAGAATCCATGTTAGTAGATTGGCGTGGAAAAATAGAGCCCGTCTTACTCTTGGCACGGGTTCTCGCAATTGACCCATCTAAGATCATTGTTTATGATAGGCCTCAAAAGCCCCTAGATGCTACATTGGTACTTGGTCAGGATTGGAAAGCAATCTTGTCCTTACTTGGAAGTAAGGTGTCATTTCAACCACAGGGAACAGCATCTAAAGGAGTTCACGCCATTGAGCATTGATGTCTTAGTTCAATCGCTTTCAAATATTGCGATCGATAAAAAATCTTCAAGAGTTACTTTTTATACACCGCGGGATACAAGTTTTACAGACGCTGTTGTCGTCATTCTTGTGAAGAATAGTATTCAATGTAGGGCTCTTGTTCAAGAAGTGGACAAGGGATTGTCAGCCTATAT
>CAXNHA010000066.1:0-4753 GCA_964202165.1 Candidatus Marinamargulisbacteria bacterium
TCTACATGACAAAATTGATGACCCGCTTGAATGGTATCTTCAAAATGAGATTGGATAGAGTCCATCGGATCTATTACGACCGCAACGCCTCCTTGGGCATACTGGGTTGACCCATCTTGAATTTTTTTTTTGGTTAAAATAGCGGTGCTACCATGTTCACACAACACGCGTGCCGCAGAAAGTCCTGCGATACCACTTCCCAACACAAGGTAGTCAAAGTAAGCATCCATAAAGAAACACGAAGTCTATCTTATTTTGCCCCTTCACAACAGGGTGGATCGTACTTGTCCTTGTCCAAACCAACAATTTACGGCATAGTTTTGACATGCCAAAACAACGCTATTATGTCCTTGAAATGTTTCCTTATCCCTCTGGACACTTGCATATGGGGCATGTGCGCAACTACACCATTGGAGATACGTTGGCACGGTACAAACGCATGCAAGGATATGATGTGCTCCATCCTATGGGATTTGATTCTTTTGGCTTACCTGCTGAAAATGCTGCAAAAAATCACAATGTCCATCCCCAAACGTGGACCCTTCAAAACATTGATCATATGAAAAACCAATTGCATCAATTGGGACTTAGCTATGATTGGGATAAAGAAGTGGTCACGTGTCTTCCCGCCTATTACCGATGGACCCAATGGCTGTTTATCCAATTGTTTAAACAAGGCTTGGCCTACAAGAAAAAAGCCAACGTGAACTGGTGCACCAGTTGCAATACGGTGCTTGCCAATGAGCAAGTAGAAGAGGGTGCATGCTGGCGATGTAAAACAAAAGTTATACCCAAAAAACTATCGCAATGGTTTTTTAAGATTACCCAATACGCTGAATCGCTTTTGACAGGGCTGGATTCTTTGCAAGAATGGCCAGAAAAAGTAAAGACCATGCAGGCAAACTGGATTGGAAAGTCTCAAGGAGTAGAAATAGAGTTTCAAATCGAGGAGTCTACCGAAAAGATCACGGTGTTTACCACACGTCCAGACACGGTTTATGGGATCACGTATCTGGCCGTAGCCCCTGAACATCCTTTTGTATTAGACTGGATCAAAAATACCCCTCAAGAATCTCTTGTCCTATCCTTTATTGATCACGTAAAAACCCAATCTACAATGGATAGAACAGATGCCACAAAACCAAAAACAGGCTATTTTTTGGGACAATATGCTATTAGTCCTTTTACCCAAGAAAAACTCCCTATCTGGGTAGCTGACTATGTGTTGATGGACTATGCATCTGGTGCTGTTATGGGCGTTCCCGCACAAGATCAACGGGATTGTTCGTTTGCACAAGCTCACCAGATCCCTGTCAAGGCATTGTCTGAGGATGACATGCCCTCCAAAGAAGCTGTGCTGTCTCTTATTCAAAAGACACAATGTGGAAGACCCCTGACACAGTACCGGCTCAGAGATTGGCTCATCTCACGCCAACGGTATTGGGGAACCCCTATTCCGATGATCACTTGTCCTGTCTGTGGCATTGTGCCGGTATCTGAAACAGAGTTGCCTGTACTATTGCCAACTGATATTACGTTTAGCTGGACTGGGAATCCCTTGCAAACATCCCCCTCTTTTTTGAATACAATCTGCCCCCAGTGTGGACATAAAAATGCCACACGTGATACGGATACAATGGATACATTTGTAGATTCTTCTTGGTATTTTATGCGGTATTGCTCGGCCAACACATCGGAGAAGCCATTTGAAGAAGAAGCTGTTAATTCTTGGCTACCGGTTGATCAATACATTGGTGGCGTTGAGCACGCTGTTTTGCATTTGCTGTATGCTCGTTTTTTTTGCAAGGCGTTGCGAGATCTTGGCTTGCATAAGATCGACGAACCTTTTAAAGCATTGTTAACCCAGGGCATGGTGTTAAAAGAGGGTACAAAAATGTCCAAATCGTTGGGTAATACGGTAGATCCCACAACCATTATTGAAAAGTATGGGGCAGATACCGCCCGGTTATTTATTTTGTTTGGAGCACCTGTTGATCGAGACCTAGAATGGTCTGACAGTGGGGTAGAAGGGGCCTCTCGGTTTTTAAATCGCGTCTCTAGGCTTTGTTCTTTTCCTGAACAATTTCGCTTAAAAGAGGGTCAGAAAAATGCTGTGGAGCAGATGGTGCACATCACCATTCAAAAAGTAACCAAAGACATGGATACATTTGGATACAACACAGCAATTAGCAAATTAATGGAGCTTGTAAATGGGTTGTTTTTATCAGGAAGTATGGCTTGGGCCAATGAGCAGTTGGTGTTAATGCTTGCCCCATTTGCTCCTTTTTTAGCCAAGGAATTGTGGCAAAAATTAGGCCACTCGACGGATGTGCATCAACAAGCATGGCCTTCTTTTGATCCTCACAAAGTCCAATTGGCTACCCACATTGTTGTTGTTCAAATCAATGGAAAATTACGTACCCAAATCGAAGTAGATGCAAAGGCTTCTCAAGAAACAGTGGAAAAACAAGCTCTAGAAGAAGCCAAGGTAAAAGCCCATTTGCACGGACATCAGATCGTAAAAATCATATGGGTGCCTCATAAACTATTAAATGTGGTGACCAAGCCTCTCTCATGATAGTCCCACTTTCTTTAACAGAGAAAGACCAACTCAAAGCACTGCTCCAACAGGCCTTGTTGGAAGATTGTCCTCATGGGGATATCACCTCTGACTTATTCTGTATCCAAGGTGTTGCTACTGCCCAGTTGGTAGCCAAACAGAACGGTATTTTTTATGGTCAGGCCGTAATCGACTGTTTGATAGCTGACTTTTTTCCTACACTAACAGTTGTTTTTTTTAAATATGATGGGGATCCCCTCAAACCCCAAGATAGTGTCTGTGAACTCTCTGGATCTATTGTAGATATCTTGAAAATTGAGCGTATCATGCTCAATATCATCCAGAGGCTCTCAGGTATTGCTACCCATACCTCTCGGCATGTCCATGCCTTGCACAATCCAACCATCGCTGTGATGGACACGCGTAAAACAACCCCGCTGTATAGATTCTTAGAAAGAAAAGCTGTCTTGGCAGGAGGAGGGGTCAACCATCGGTTTTCTTTGTCAGATATGGTTTTGCTTAAGGAAAATCATCTCACCCAACTGGCAAAAACAGGTCAATTGTCTCAATTGGGAGCACGTATTAAAGCTGCCAAACAAACACATCCCTCTCTTGTGATAGAGGTCGAAATAGAAGCCAGTGACCAATTAAAAGAGCTCGATCTTGGCATGGCCGATATCATCATGTTGGATAATTTTGGTATGACGGATCTACAGGATGCTCTCGAGCTTTGTATCAAAAAATACCCCCTTATAAAACGAGAAATATCTGGTAATATCGCGCTAGACAATATTGCGACCTATCGAGAGCTCTCCATTCATCGTATATCCGTAGGAGGGCTTACCCACTCGGCCCCTGCGTTTGATTTTAGCCTGTTAATTAGGTAGTGTAGGGTTTTTAAAACATAAGAAGGAACTTTTTATTTGAATTTTTCTGTCTCTGCATATACCGATCTTGACTATGATGCTTTACAGGCTACGTGTATGTCCTGCCAAGCCTGCGATCTAGCAAAAACGCGTACCCAGGTGGTCTTTGGGTATGGGCCGGTGCCCGCTACATTGATGGTGATTGGGGAAGGTCCTGGTGAACAAGAAGATCTTCAAGGGATTCCCTTTGTCGGAAAAGCCGGTCAATTGCTGACAAAAATTTTTGAGTCTGCAGGGATTGACCGCCATCAAGACGCGTATATTGCCAATATCGTTAAATGCCGTCCTCCTGGTAATCGCACCCCTCTTCCAGCGGAGACAGAAGCGTGCAAGGGATATCTCATGCGACAAATTCAGTTGGTGCAACCGCGTGTCTTAATCTTGTTGGGTGCTCCTGCACTCAAAACCATCTTAAATCCTTCTGAAACCATCTCTGCATTGCGAGGGAAGTGGCAATATTATCCGGTAGCCTATATGTCAGATCCTCTTGCTATCATGCCTATGTTTCATCCGTCATATTTGCTGCGACATGCATCGCGTGAGACAGGAAGTCCAAAATGGCATACCTGGCAAGATATCAAAGAAGTGAAAGCTGCTTTAGATTTTTACCAAAGTTCTTTATAATGCCTTTGTATATGAAACCCAAGAAAGTATCCCGAAAATTATCTGATCATTTCTCAAAACGAGATTTTTTGTGTAAATGTGGCAAATGTGACGGATCGTTGAAGATCAGCCTAGGTCTGTTGGGAGGCTTGGAGTTTTTAAGAAGTTTGGCTAAGAATCGTATCAATATTGTCAAAGGCTTTGAATGTGTAGAGAGTACGGAAGCCAAAAAGAAATTTAACCGCAATTATCATGCCATAGGCATTGCTGCAGATATTGTTATAGACAAATTAAGTCCAAAAGAAGCCTTTTCTTTGGCATGCCAAGTCCCTGAGTTTAAAGGGATTGGGCTGGGCGAAACCTATATCCATGTGGATACCCGCAAAGATGCCGAACGTGCGTTGTGGGTTAAAACCGCAGAAGGGAATACCCCCCTGACCGATAAAAATCAACTCGACTATTTTGATGAACCTATCCTTTCTTGACGTCTTTATCACTTATCTTCGCCTTCACAAACGATACTCCAAGCACACACTGTCCAATTATCAACGGGATATTGGTCAATTTTTGGAGTATGCAATCCATGAAAAAATAGATCTTTCTTCTTTGTCGGTTAAGCATTGCCGTCACTTTTTGGCTTGGCTCCATCAAGCACCCTATCAAC
>CAXNHA010000067.1:0-4722 GCA_964202165.1 Candidatus Marinamargulisbacteria bacterium
GATTTGATCCATTTATTTCGGTAAACCGTGCCTGGGAATTGTCTCGCTCTGTGAGACGTGCCCTAAGTTTGAATAAAATGCTGGAAACCTCTGATTTTGTAACATTACATGTTTTGCTATCACAAGATACCAGGGGTATTATCGGAAAAGAAGCACTTTCTAAAATGAAAAAAGGTGCTATTTTGTTGAATTTTTCCCGAGCCGAAATTGTAGATGAAGAGGCTGTGATTGAGTCTTTAAATAACGGTCATCTAGGGCTTTATGTCACAGATTTTCCAACGGCGAATTCATTGAAGTGCCCCCGTATTATGAGTATTCCCCATCTAGGAGCTTCTACAAAGGAAGCCGAAGATAATTGTGCGTTGATGATTGTGGAGCAAGTCCAGGATTTTTTGATGAATGGGAATATTGTCAACTCTGTTAATTTTCCAAATTGTTCCATGGAGAGAAATGGAACGATGCGATTAATTGTCGCAAACAAGAATGTGCCAAATATGGTCGGACAAATCACAGCGGTATTAGCCTCTGCTAATTTGAATATTCTAGAAATGGTTAATAAAAGCAAAGGCGATCTTGCTTATAATATTTTGGATTTTGAAGGGGATTTTTCTGAAAGTCTTCCGCGTGCTCTAGAGGCTATTGATGGCGTAAAGTTTGTGAGGGTCTTGTAGAAGAGATGTCTTGAGGGTGTTTGGCATGGTGGCGGTGACTAGATTCGAACTAGTGGCACTACGGGTATGAACCGTATGCTCTAACCAACTGAGCTACACCGCCGCGTGGAGGTGGCATCATATCGTGAGAAAAAATCCACTGTCAATTGCGGTATCCAGGGACATGGGAGGCTACTTGTCAATTTTGAGGTAAAATCGATATACTACCTCCCTAGTGAAAATATTGGTTCAAAAATATGGTGGCACATCGCTTGCTTCTCCTCAACGTATCCAGGCTGTTGCTAAACGGGTAGTAGATGCTTTTTCCAAAGAACGGATGCCCATGGTTGTGGTTGTTTCTGCTATGGGAGATACAACGGATGACTTGATTCAACTTTCTAGCCAGATATCCTCAACACCAAACTTGCGAGAGTACGATGCATTGATAGCAACTGGTGAAATGGTATCTGCTGCGTTGTTGTCTATGGCTATTCATGCACTTGGGGTTTCTGCGGTTTCTCTTACGGGAACTCAGGCTGGTATTAAAACTGAAAATATTCATAGTAAAGCTAAAATTGTTCATATCGATATTTCTAGACTTCGAAAAGAACTTGATCAGGGAAATGTGGTTGTTGTGACAGGATTTCAAGGATTTAATGACGTACAGGATGTTGTAACAATTGGGCGAGGGGGGTCTGACACATCAGCGGTTGCATTGGCTGCGGCTCTTGGAGCACCTGTATGTGAGATCTATACAGATGTGGAAGGAATTTATACGACGGATCCTCGATTGGTAAAAGATGCGTCTAAGCTACGGGATATTACCTATGATGAGATGTTGGAACTCGCGGCATTGGGAGCAAAAGTCTTGCATCCTCGCTCTGTGGAATGTGCGAAAGAAAATGGTATCATAATCCATGTTAGATCTTCGTTTTCCCCTAATGAAGGCACTTTTGTGAAGGAGACATCAACTATGGAAGCCAAACGACCCATTACAGGGGCAACACTGAGCGAGGAAGAAGCGATTGTCAGTATCTCTCAGATACCAGATACACCAGGGGTTGCAAGTATCATATTTTCTCATTTGGCTCAGATTTTAGTGAATGTGGATATGATTGTTCAGAGTGCATCGGAAAATGGAACAACCACGATTAGTTTTACGATTCATCAAGATGAATTGCCTCATGCAGAAGCAGGTATTCGTGAAGTGGCCGGTCTTTTAAACGCAGGAGAGGTGCGTATCGATAGGGATGTTGCGAAAGTATCCATTGTTGGAGTGGGTATGATTTCAAAGCCCGGGATTGCGGCTAAAATGTTTGATATCTTCGCAAGCCATGGCGTTAATATTAAAGTGATATCCACATCTGAAATTAAAATATCGTGTGCCATTAGCCGAAGAGATGGGCGAAAAATACTTCAGGATATCCATGCCCAATTTGGATTGGATAACCTGCAATAGTGACGGTATCTTTGGCGATATTTTTTGGAGGACTTGCCCTGTATATGGCAGTCCCATTTCATCGGTTTTTGCCATGGGTTTTTTATGTTGTCCGGCAGGCGTATACCACCTTGGATAGACCTAAAAGGCGTGTTTGCTTTTCTAAAGCCCCTATCTTGAATGGACTTGTATGTGTAGCAAATTTTGGGAAAAGTCTTGGTGGTTTGTGGCTTATTTACGTTAATACAGTAGACATGATTTACCTGCAAGTGGGGTTGTGTCTGATGATGCTTTTGCACAGATATTCTCCGTTGAATGGAAGGGTTATACCGCGGTGGGGATGTTTTCTTTGGGGGATTTATATGTTTGGGAACCCTATTTTGGGGCTGTTTTTCTTTCCTATTTTTTGGGGTATGGCTATCCTTTTTAATGCGGTTTCTTTTGGCTTATGGTGTACGACAGTTGCTATGTTGGGTCTGTTTTATCTGGAAGATTCATTTTATCAGCTTAGCTTTGGGCTGCATCTTCTGGTTATTTTTTTGTTAGGGTGTATCCTTTTTCCAAAAATAATAAGCCATCTAGAATCTGGAGATGATAGCTTGCTGTCTGTGTTTGAACGCCGAAATCTTATCTCTTAACGAAGAAGTCTCTTCTGCTTAGGCCAGGTTTTATTTGAATTCAATCAGCTTGAACAGCTTGAAAAATAGCCGTACGTCTCGATCTTCCAAAGGGGTTCGGTTTAAGACCCGTCTGAATAAATTGAGAAAACCCACAGACCCTTTTCGGGTATTAAATGGCAATGTATTGATGGCAATGAGAAGTTGCTCATACATTTTTTCTACCTCTATTTTTTTTGCAAGTTGCCAGTTGTAGGGCGTGCGGGTTTTGGTGGCTTCTTGAAAAATCTCATAAAGATAAATCGTTACGGCCTGTGCCAAATTGATAGCAGGCCTCATGGAATGGGTAGGAATGGTGGACAGGATATTGCATTGATTAAGCTCACTTTCTAGAAGTCCATTTGCTTCTCGCCCAAAAACAAGGGCTACGTTTTGATGGGTGTTGGCTACATCTAATAGCATTGGGACGACTTCTTTGGGTGTAAAGAGGGGAAAACTAGCCTTACGACGTCGCATGGTTGTCCCCACCACAACCTGCATGCCTGATACAGCAGCCTCTAGCGTATCGACGCACTGCATGGATTGGATAATATCGCCAGATGCCCATCCCAATCTAAACACATCATCTGATAAATAGTCCACTTGCGGATTAACAAGTACCACATTGGAAATGCCCATATTTTTACAGACTCGGCATACCGATCCAATGTTGCCAGAATGGTGAGGCTCAACCAAAATAACCGTGATATGGTCTAAAACCATGCTTTGGTCCAACTCCCCCCACGGGTTTTAACCAAGCGGTATTTTTTGCCCGCTCTTTCTTGTGGAAAATCCTGTCTAAAATGACTCCCTAGGCTCTCTTTTCGCTGCAAAGCCGCATCTGTAATAAGGGTTGCTAGATACCACATATTTTTAATTTCTCTGTACGGAACATTTTGACTGGATACGTGCTCAAGCCAGTGCCATTTTTGTAACTGATTTTTTAGTTCTGTTAATCCGGACTCTGTTCGAACAATTCCTGCGTATTGCCACATCAATTTTTGCAAGGTTTTTTTTAGCGAGGAAGCGGGTTGTTGATTTACGACCGTGTTGGACAGAACAGAGGGGGGGATGCTCTTTTGAAGAGGAGGCATCTGCTGAGCATGTAGCGCTGCGCGGTGACCAAAAACCAAACCTTCTAACAGTGAGTTTGAGGCCAATCGGTTGGCGCCATGTAGTCCCATAGAGGCCACTTCTCCGATAGCATAGAGTCGCTTTAACGAGGTTTTCCCCCATAAATCTGTTTGTACACCTCCCATAAAATAGTGAGCTGCTGGAGACACAGGAACCCATTGGTTGCGTAAATCAATACCTGCTAGCTGGCACTGTGCATAAATCGTGGGAAATGCTTGCTTTACGTCAGAAATGCCCGAAAAGTCTAGCCAGACATGGGGAGCATTCGTTTTTTGACATTCAAAAAAAATACTGCGTGCCACGATATCACGAGGCGCCAACTCTGCATCTTGGTGGTAATCTTGCATAAACCGATGGCCTTTGTCATTTCGCAAAAATCCTCCTTCACCCCGCACAGCTTCACTAATTAAAAATTGGGATCCTTTTTGACCTGCTCCGATCCACAATGCTGTGGGATGAAACTGCATAAATTCCATATCTTGAACGGCACATCCAGCATCATATGCCAAAGCAATGCCATCTCCTGTGGCTACAGGGGGGTTTGTATTGTGTGCATACAGTTGGGCACACCCGCCAGTGGCCAACACAACGGCTTTTCCCCGAAATATCATCTGCTTGGACTTGACACAGGCATGGCAACCTAGGATTTCTTCTTGATCATAAATCAGTTGGGTCACTGTGGTTTGCGAAAAAAAATGAATATTTGGATGATGCTTTAAGTGCCTTATCAGGGTTCTTTCGATTTCTTTTCCTGTCGCATCCCCTGAATGCAAAATGCGACGGTACGTATGGGCCGCTTCTTTGGATAAATGATAATGCCCATTGGTTTGATCAAATTTGCAGC
>CAXNHA010000068.1:0-4622 GCA_964202165.1 Candidatus Marinamargulisbacteria bacterium
ATGTCTCTTTCAAAAAAAACACAGCAACTTGAAAAATGGGTTGAGAAGATGGAGTCAAGCTCTTGTAGCTTAGCAGAGACCATTGCTCTTTATTCAAAATCCATTCTCTTAATTCAAGAGATTTCAGATATCTTTGATACGACCAAAAAAGACATAGAAATCCTTCACGAAGAAGGATCTATGGCACTGTCCAAGATTCAGGATTCTTTGCTTTAAGTATATGACTAAATTTAGCAGTTTTTCCCATTTTTCAGACACAATGAAGCCAATTATAGAGCAAGATCTTTCTTCTTTTTTTAAAGAAACGTACGCAGACAGTCGGGATACATTAACAGAAGCTATTCGATATAGTTTGTTATCAAAGTCCAAACGGATTCGTCCATTATTGGTTATTGCAGTGTATAGGCTATTTTCTCATCAATTGGAGCCTATTCTTCCGCTTTGCTCGTCTATAGAAATGCTTCACACCTATTCTTTGATTCATGACGATCTACCTGCAATGGACAATGATGACTTGAGAAGAGGTCAATACACCTGTCATAAAAAATATGGCGAATATACAGCTATTTTAGCTGGAGATACGCTCAATACAATGGCATTTGAAGTCATAGGCAGTGCTTTGCCTCTTCATTTTTCACCTCCGGCTGTTTTATCAGCAATTGTGCATCTTGCGAAGGCCTGTGGAACAGAGGGAATGGCGGGCGGACAGATGATGGATCTGATGCACACAGGTACAAAATACACGCTTGAAGAGTCTGTGATACAGCATATTCATTTACTCAAAACAGGTGCCTTATTAAGGGCGTGTGTGGTACTACCAGCTATACTTCAGTGTATTTCTGGTGATCTGTATGATAACCTTGACTTGTTTGGCTACCACATCGGTCTTTTGTTTCAAATTTCAGACGACATTTTAGATGTCGTTGCTTCTTCAGAAACATTGGGGAAAACTGCTCAAAAAGACCAAGCTCAACACAAGCAAACATATGTCCGTACATTGGGCCTTGATGGTGCAAAAAAAGCAGCAGCAAAAGAGTATAAAACGATCCAAAAAATCCTAGCAAACTTACAGGTATTGGGGCAGGATGTGAGCGAATTGAACCTTATTTCAGAATACTTGTTTGCACGAGATTTTTAATGAGATATATCATCTTATGGTGCAGTCATTTTTATCCGTTGACATCTGGACTGGTGAGCATGCTAACCGCTCAAATACTAAAATCCATATATGTGTACCTTAAAGACGGTGACATCAATATTAAAAAATGGATTTCCTCTGGAGGAATGCCCTCTTCTCACTCCGCCATGGTCATGGCAGTCACAACCTCTGTTGGGCTAAAAGAAGGTTGGGCAAGTTCTATTTTTTGTGTATCAGCCGTTTTTTCTATTATCGTGTTATATGACGCCTCTGGTGTAAGACAAGCAGTCGGCAATCAAGGTGTTTTATTAAATCAACTGGTCGATGATCTGCTATCAAAAAGAGTTGTTGAATCTCAGAAGATCAAGGAATTGCTAGGACATACACCTGCAGAAGTATTGATTGGGGCATTGCTAGGTATTGGCATTGCCTTTACCTTGTTTTATTAAATCTATGCTACACACAGCTGATTTTCCAAAAGATTTAAAGCACCTGTCTCTTTCAGAATTGGAAGATCTGGCGATAGAGATTCGAAAAGAATTATTAGAAATAGGCCATGTCTGTGGGGGACATTTGGCATCTAATCTAGGTGTTGTAGAGCTCAGCTTGGCGCTACATACTGTTTTTGACAGTCCTGTTGATAAGTTTCTTTGGGATACCTCTCATCAAACCTATGTTCATAAAATGCTCACAGGACGTCTAAAGCAGATGTACACCATTCGTCAAGATGAGGGATTGTCTGGATTTTCTAATATATTTGAAAGTATCCATGACTCGTTTGGAGCAGGGCACGCCTCTACTGCCCTGTCAGCGGGACTCGGAATGGCCCATGGGAGAGACCTTAGCAAAGAGTCTCATGGTATTGTGGCGATCATTGGAGATGCCTCTCTTTCAGGAGGAATGGCCTACGAAGCACTCAACAATTCTGAACAATTAAAGACTAACTTTATCTGTGTCCTCAATGACAATAACATGTCCATTTCCAAGCCTGTTGGTAGCATGGCACACCACATTACAAAAATAAGAACCTCTCCTACATACGGAAAAGCCAAACAACGATTTGAAACAGCAATAGAACGTATTCCAAGATTCGGAGTGCCATTGAGGCGTCGAATAGAAAAATTTGTGGATAGACTACGCGACACGCTATTAGATGTTAAAGTTGGCGTGTTATTTGAAGAGTTTGGGTTCAAATACCTAGGACCTATCGATGGACATAATATCAGCATGGTCATGGCTGCATTAAAATATGCCAAAACGTGGCCAGGTCCTATCTTAATCCATATTTTGACTACAAAAGGAAAAGGGCATACGCCAGCAGAAGAAAATCCTATCAAGTATCACGGGATATCTCCAAAACAAATGACAGATCTTTCTAGCCAAAATATTAGCCCTAACAAAACCTATACACGTGTTTTTTCTGAGACATTGGTGGATTTGGCAAGGGAGCATCAGGACATAGTCGTGATTACCCCAGCTATGAAAGAGGGGAGTGGACTAAACACATTTGAGGAAAATTATCCCGATCGTTTTTTTGATGTTGGTATTGCTGAAGAGCATGCGGTTACGTTTGCAGCAGGTCTAAGCCGAGCAGGATTACGCCCTGTTTTGGCTATTTATTCTACTTTTTTACAGAGGGGATTTGATCAGGTCATCCATGATGTTTGCCTTCAAAAACTACCGGTCATTTTCTGTTTAGACAGAGCTGGACTTGTTGGAGAAGATGGTCCAACACATCAAGGTGTTTTTGACTTCGCCTATTTGCTTCCTATTCCCAATATTGCGATTTTAGCTCCAAAAGATGGAGACGAATTAAGCCGAATGTTATCGTGGGCCATCACCCATACTGAAGCCGTGTCGATTCGTTATCCAAAAGGATCTATCCCAAAAGAAGATGCGTCTCACAAAACCTTACTTCTATTGGGAAAAGCTGAGGTTATGGTTGAACACTATGCAACAGAAGCCACTGACAAGCTTGATTTGGTCATCATAGGCGTAGGCTCCATGGTATGGCCTAGTACAACAGCTGCGAAGCAACTGGTGGCAATAGGTTTTTCAGTTGCTGTCATCAATGTACGATTTGTAAAACCTCTAGATGTGGATCTGCTCACTTCTTTTTTACATAAAACCCGTCATATGGTTGTCGTAGAAGAAGGCTGTCAAATCGGAGGTGTTTTTTCTCATATTTTACAAGAATGCCGACAGTCTCTAACACTTCCACTTCACAACTGTCATAGCATCGGGATACCAGATTTTTTTATAGAACATGGAAAAATAGAGTTTCAGAAACAACAACTCTCTCTTACTGAATCTCAATTATTTGAAGCATTTAAGTCTTTTTGCGTACGCTGAATCTCTGTCTTTAAAGAAGCAATGGAAAACTGTCCTGGTGCCACTGAATGGGATAAGAATCCATATGTCCACAAAGATCCCCATCGATGCCCTTCTATTCGACTACGCAACCCGTTTTCTCCCATTGCAATACCCACCCAGGGGATAGAACATTCTCTGCGTAGCGTTTCTAACAAATGGCTTTCATCTTCAACTGTATGTGCATAAAAAGCCAATTTTAAGATCGCTGGATGTAAGGCCATCATAGACGTGATTGTATGGGCCAATGTTGGCACATCAGGTGTTGCATCAAATCCATGAATAGACAATACAATTGGAAGATGACAACGCGTTACTTTTTGCATTAAATCGTGGCAACTCGGTAGATCAAATTCTATATCTACCGCATCGACAAAAGGTAAGAGAAGATCAAATTGGTCCAATCGATCGGAGAAATTGGTTGAGTTAGGCCGTAAGGTTCCTATAATAGGAATGTTACTCTGTTGTCGAATACGTTTGAGATAGTCGATTGTGTTTGAAAAAGGACCTTCTATCAAATCTGCTCTAAATTCTATCAAATCCGCTATAGTCGATACTTGCAAAAACAAGTCTTCCAAAGGATAAATACGATCAACAATTCCTACGATATAAGGCGGATTGTTTAAAAGCAATTCTCCAATTTTGGGGATACGAGACATCGCGTGTATTCTAGAGGAATCATGTACTTGTCACAAGGACGGTTATAAATTTCTAAACAGACGAGTAGTTTTTTTTAAGGGAGCGTGTTATTTTTCAAAAATGAGATACCTGTTTACACTAGTCCTATTTTTTTTTCATCTATCGTACGTGTATACAATGCCTTATTCCATTACCCCCTATGTTTGATATTATTTTTTTGGAAACCTATCTCATTTTCAAAATGGAGCTGAGTTGGGGGTAAGTGGCGAAGTAGAAGTGATCAATCATTATGCCATTGACACCTCTCTATCTATCCTCGCCGCACAGTACAAATCTGAGTTGGCAAACTATTCATTGCAATCTTTTGCGATTCCCTACACGGTACGATTAAAATGGTACCCTCAAGGGTGGAATCGTCTCCAGCCCAGTCTTTATGCGGGTCTTGTTGGATTTCAGTTGCCAGTGGGAGAGCCTT
>CAXNHA010000069.1:0-4469 GCA_964202165.1 Candidatus Marinamargulisbacteria bacterium
TCGTGCAAAATGGGCACCCAAGACATCTCTGAATACGGAATCGTAAAGGTCATCTTGGGTCGATGGGGTGCTAAAAGTGCCATAATAGCCTCTAAAAGACCGGACAGGTTGTCGCCAGACAGGGCAGAGATAAGCACATTGGGTTGGTACCGCTCTAGAGTTGTGGCAATTTGCTGTGGGTCTGCAATCAAATCTGCCTTGTTAAAAATATACAGCTGTGGCATATCGTCCGCACCTAGACTATGCAAGATCTCGTGGGCTGTCTGAATAAAGACCTCATGTTTTGGATGGGAGATGTCTACCACATGCAACAAAAAATCAGTGTGGGTTACTTCTTCAAGCGTTGCCCGAAAAGAAGACACCAATTGATGGGGAAGTTTTTGAATAAAGCCCACCGTATCCGTCACAATCAAGAGATCTTTATTTGGCAAATCAAGACGTTTTGAGGTGGGATCCAGGGTGGCAAAGAGCTTGTTTTCGGTTAACACATCTGCTTTTGTAATGGCGTTAATTAAGGTAGACTTTCCCGCATTTGTATAGCCAATAATGGCTGCTGATAACGTCGGCACATTGTCTCGTTGATGCCGCACAACGATGCGATGGGACTTGATTTTTTCTAGTTTTTCTTTGATGGTCTCAATTCGGGTTTGTATTTGACGTTTGTCTACTTCTAGTTGTTTTTCACCAGGGCCTCGTGTCCCAATACCGCCACCCAAACGAGACAAATGCGTCCAGAGCCTGGTCAATCGAGGGTACAGGTATTCTAGCTGTGCCATTTCTACTTGGAGTTTGGCCTCAGATGTACGTGCATTCTTGGCAAAAATATCCAATATCAATCCTGTGCGATCAATGACCTTTACCTGAAGATATTGCTCAATATGCTTGGACTGAGCTGGAGAAATCTCATCATCAATGATCACCAATTTTATATCAGTCTCTTTTAAGAAGGTCTTGATCTCTTCCATCTTACCTTCTCCTACATAAAAAGTAGGATGCGGAGACTCTCTTACCTGTATGATGTGTCTTGCAGCCTCATATCCCCCTGTGCGTGCCAGCTCAGCCAACTCTGTCAGAGAATCTTCCACTGTCCACACAGACTTACCTCTCGACAACTGGACAGCAACAAGCAACGCTTGCACGGGTGGGTTACTTGACTCCTGATTTCTTAGTCATCGAAAGTGCCTGAAGATAAAAAGGATGATAGGCATGAAACAGGTCTGGATCGTGGGCCTCAAGATAGTGATAATGGGCTAGTGCATGTGGCCAATCTTGCAATTGGGTATAGATCGCCACCAGATTCTTGAGCACTTCTTTGTTGGAAGGGGTCTTTATTTTTTCTCTTTCCAAACACAGCGCCGCTTTTCTTAAATAAGTAGGATCGTGGCTTTTTTGATGTAATTGCACATAGACACTGGCCAATGCGAGATTAATATTGGCAAAATTAGGATCTTTGCTAACGACCGTCTCGTATTCTTTTAACACACCCATGAGATCGCCTCTTTTTTGATAAATATCTGCCATATTAAATCTAGCTTCCGCCATTCTATCATCCAGTTGAACAGCTTTCTTATAAAATAAAATAGCCTCATCTGTTTTGCCTATTCGATGCAAAAAATAAGCAAGATTGATCTTAAATAGTGGATTTTTATTATCTGCATCTGCCGCTTGCCTTGTGTATGTTTCCGCATCTTGCATATAGGTTTGAGCAAGAGAGGGATTGACCTCTGCCATAAGCAAATAAATAGCGGCTAGCCTATTTTTAAACCAAGGATTCTTCTTATCATAAGAAATGGTTTTGAGTGCCAATGTTTCTGATTTTTTTAAGTAGTCTTGTTTTTGTTTGATATCGGATTGTTTCATTGCATAATCCGAATAGGTTTTGGCCAAATCAATCATATACTGGGTTTCCCACGGAGCATCTTCAACAGCCAACTCATATTCTTCAATTGCGTAATTGAGGCGTTGTTGCACCTCAAACATATACCCATCTCGATAATGTCTTTCTGCAAAAAATGGCAAAAAAGACTGCCATATTCCTAGGCCAGCAAAAAAAACATAGATACTTAGTACAAAAAAAGAACGTGTGGAAAATTGAAACCGAAGTTTTTTTGGCAAGGCTTGGGTCATTGCTCAAAATCCTTATGCACCACCAACGCATGTCCAAACCCTACAACCGTATAAAACAAAAACAAGGTAGCCAAAACGCCAAAATTAAAGAAAACTTGCCCCAAATAAACACCTGCTGATGCCATGCTTGCCATAATAAGATACCGATAGGGATGGTTTTTGAACTCATATAGTTTACTTAAGAGCAAGTATCCCCAACCAAAAAGTAACCAAATATAGAAAACCAGAGTGGCGGGAATGCCACGCGTGGCAAACGTATTGAGGTATTCATTGTGCAGACGATCCGGCGTAAAATTATGCCCCCCTTCTAACACCCCGTATTCTGGCCGCCTAAAATCAGGATACATAAATTTGATCGTATCAGGCCCCGATCCTAACAAAGCATATTGTTTGATCCACGGAAAAGAGCTTTTCCACATAGAAGTCCTTGGGGATCGATCCAATACCGTATTCTTATAAGATTCTATTTTTCCACTTGCCGCAAACACTATCTTTTCGCTTTTCCTCTCAAACAATGCATTGATCCTTTGAGGAAATGTTGGCAAAATCAGCACAAACGCAAAAATAACCAAAAAAGAACCTCCCCATTGGGAAACTTTTTCTGTCAACTGGGCACTCCCTGAAAATACCCACTTACAATATCCATATACCAAGACCCCATACATCGCTATATCTAGCCATGTCTCGGTAACAAATTGCAACTTAGCAAAGATAAGAATAATAACAAGTCGGGATAAAAAGAGCCTTAATCTACTCGGCATCCACTTCACAAACCCCAAAAAGAATCCCATGCCTACGACAACCCATATCGCCTGCTTCATATCCCCGATTATCGGTTGCAAATCTAGTACAAAAGTTGCATACACAGTGGCCAAAAATCCTACAATCCACCCCATATCAACTGCTGTTTGAGATGAGAGAACCGAAGACTTTTTTTTGAAAAGAACATACCCAAGCACCACGTATAAAACCAACATACCATTAAGAGGAATTGAGAGAAAAATCTTGGAATTAAAATTAAATATATACAAAATATAATAGCTAGCTATAGCAAACAGCGTGAGCAAAACATCCCATACAAACCTTTTTTTTGACTCTTTGCAAAACGTATCTGTCATTAACAGATAAAAAAGTGTCATTGATCCTATAAATCCAAGCCATGTGGCCCTAGAAAAAGACAGGAATTGAGCGTAGTAAATGACGATTGTCATCAAGAAAATGCCCCATTGTACCCAAGAACGCATTTTTGAATAGGGCCTATCTGCATACATCATCAGACCTCCCACACACAAAGGCACAATCATCCCTACATACGCACAAAAATGAACAGGGTTGTTAATACAGGCAAAAACCCGATGGGTGGGATCCACACTCCATGACATAAAATCCAACCCAAAGCTCTGAAAAATACCGTAAAAAGAAGACAAAAGAGTAGGAATAATCAAACTCCATAAGAAAATCTGAGCATGTGTTTTTGTACGAATCAGTTTTGCAATCATCAACCACAACAAAAGATAGTTGGCGATTGTAACAATACCTTCCCATCTGTCGTAAGCCCCTACAATAGCGATCCGAATATTTTGAGAAAAAATGAGGGAGAGTATATTGAGTAAAAACCAGGCCAACATCGGCCATTCTAGACCTATTTTTTTCCATCTCATACCCAAAATGGAAAAACTTTCTTCAGAGGAGTGATCTATTCCATTGTCTCGTAAAAGCAAGTACCTAAACAGCCAAAGACCATAAACACCTATGCTCACCAATCTCAGAATCAGCATTTTATTCACTTCAAACACTGAACGGGTATACGACGTAAATAACAGGGGAACACCTACCGCCAAGATGACAAGTAGCGACAAGATCACTGCATCAATCCAAAAAAGAGTTTTACGAGTATCCATAGCGATTAATACCGTCTATAGTACTATGAGATATTATGGATAGAAAGGATTTTATTTTATACATGAAAAAGATCTTATCAGGCTTTGTTCTCTCTGCTTTTTTTGTGACATGTCAGGCCGGTTTTGTAGAAGCGGCCCCTTCCCAAATTCAGGTCATTCGTTCGGATATTCGCTTTCTCAAGGTAGATCCTGCTAGCCCCGTAAAGGCTATTGCCATCATAGGCCCCACTTCAGGCAATACCGTTATTGGTCGTGTTCTATTTGAACAAAAAGGCCTCAAGCTATATGTCAAAGCATCTCTTAAGCATCTAACCCCTGGAAAACATGGCTTTCATATTCATGAATTTGGAGATATCCGGTCTGTGGATGGGAGCACAGCAGGAGGGCATTTTAACCCATTAGGACACGTTCATGGGGACATAGACACGCCTCACCATCACT
>CAXNHA010000070.1:0-4266 GCA_964202165.1 Candidatus Marinamargulisbacteria bacterium
GAAAAAAGTAACCAAGTAGGGTGTGTCTAATTAATTATGTAGGAGGTATTTTAGATTGACTGTTAAGAAAAAACGAAAAGCTAGTAAAAGTATCGAGTCTGGATTTGCACATATAAAGTCCACTTTTAATAACACAATAGTGACCATTACCGATGCTAATGGGGATGTTGTGTGCAGTGTCCCTGCTGGGATGGCTGGGTTTAAGGGTACTAAGAAGGGGACTCCGTTTGCTGCGCAACAAGCTGGTGAAATGGCCGCTAAAAAAGCCATAGATTTGGTTGGCATGAAGAGGGTGTATGTTCTGGTTAAGGGGCCGGGGGCCGGCAGAGAGACTGCTATACGTGCCTTGCAGGCTTCTGGCCTTGAGGTGGAGTGGATAAAAGACGAGACACCTATTCCCCATAATGGATGTAGGCCACGTAAGAGAAGAAGGGTTTAGGAGTAGGTATATGGGACGATACTTAGAGTCAAGTTGTAAGATATGTAGAAGAAACAAGGAAAAGCTCTATCTCAAGGGTGCTAGGTGTGAGTCTGCTAAGTGTGCTCTGGAGAAACGAAATTTTCCGCCCGGTCCAAAGACATCTATGGTTAAAAAAATGTCTGAGTATGGACGTCGTCTGAGAGAAAAGCAGAAATTGAGATTTTTTTATGGTGTTTCAGAGCTTCAAATGCGGAATTATTTTAAAAAGGCATTGGCTCAGAAGGGTGTGACGGGGTATAACTTGCTTGCTCTTTTTGAGAGACGTTTGGATAACGTTTTATTCCGTACACATCTTGCAAGATCTAGAAAAGAGGCTAGGCAATTGATTCGGCATCGTCATTTTTTTGTGAATGGACGTCTGGTTGATATTCCTTCTTTTCTTCTAGAGGAAGGTGATGTGGTTCATTTCCCTCCTAATGCTAGTGCACAGTTTACCGATCGGCTAAAAATCTTGAAAGAAAAAGGATTGCCAACTTGGCTTAGCTATGAAGAAGTAGATAAAAAGGTGAGGATGATACACCTTCCAAAACGTGAAGAGATTGGCTCCCCAGTTCAAGAGCGGTTGATTGTTGAATTCTATTCTATGTAAGAGAGTTTTTTAAAAATTCAGGAGGTATTGTTGTGGCAAAGTTGCAACCTTGGGTTAGATATGAAGAGGCGGACAATAATTTGGGTAAATTTACGGTTTCGCCCCTTGAAAGGGGGATGGGGACTACGTTAGGGAACGCCCTTAGAAGGGTGTTGTTGTCGTCTCTGTCTGGATATGCGGTTACCTCTGTTTTTATAGAAGGTGTGAAGCATGAGTTTTCAGCAGTCCCGTATGTGTTGGAGGATATGTTTGACATTATTGGGAATGTAAAGGGGATTGTCTTTAAGAGTGATCGAACAGAGCCTATTGCCTTGGAAATAGATTTGTCTAAAAAGGGTAAAGTGGTAGCTAGCTCTATTTCTCTTCCTGATGGAGTGGAAATTCTGAATGGAGACGCTCACATTGCACAGGTGTCAGAACCATCGAAGCAAAAAATGAGGATTGTTCTTGAAAGAGGGATAGGGTATCAAACGTCTGAATCTAATCGGCATGCTCAACAACCTGTGGATTCTATTGTTTTAGATTCTTCATTCTCTCCTGTTTTGAAAGTTAACCATCAGGTCAAAAATATGCGTGTCGGTAAGGAACTTGATTATGATAGCCTTACTTTAGACGTGTGGACTAACGGCAGTATTAGTCCAGAAGAGGCTATTAAGCTGGCCTCTCACATTCTTGTATTAAAGTTTGACCTTTTTAATTCAATTAACCAAAAGCCAGATTCTGAGCTCAACTCCGCTAAGGAGGGTAGTGATAGAAATGCAAACTCTGTTGCGGAGGATGCGCTGACCTTAGCTATAGATGATTTGGAATTGTCTGCACGATCTTCAAATTGTTTGAAGAGAGCAGGGATAAAGACTGTATCGGAATTGATTAACAAAGATATAGCGGATTTAATTCAGATTAAGAATTTTGGTAAAAAGAGTGCTGATGAAATTAATGTAAAGCTGAAGCAGTATGGCTTAGCTCTCCAGCAAGGTGTGGAATCTGTATGAAAATGAGTAAGGGATAAAATCATGAGACACTTAAAAGGTAATAAGAAACTAGGGAAGCCAACTGACCAACGCATAGCTTTATTGCGTGGCTTGGTTAGGTCGTTGGTCATTTATAGAAAAATTAAGACAACGGACACACGTGCCAAAGAAGCTAGTCGTATGGCGGAGCGACTGATTTCTTATGGTAAGGATGGTTCTTTGCATGCGAGAAGACTTGCGCTTAAGTTGGTCCCGGATAAAGATATTGTCAAAACTGTATTTTCTGAAATAGCCCCTATGTATGGGGAACGTAACGGTGGGTATACCTGTATTACTAAGCTGGGGAGACGTCAGGGAGATGCTGCTGAAGTGTCTTTGTTAGAGTTTGTTAACTAATTATAAAATCAGTTTGGCGTATAAAGGAACTTCTTTTTTTGGGTTTCAATCGCAACCCACTCAGGTGAGGACTGTGCAGTCTGAACTTAAGAAGTCGTTGGAGCTTATTTTTGGGCACTCGCCTACAATGGTTGTTGCTGGCAGAACAGATAGAGGGGTGCATGCAGAGGGTCAAGTGGTTAATTTTTTGTCTGCTTTCTTAATTTCTCCTGATTCTTTGAAAAAAGCTTTAAATGGATTGCTACCGCATGATATGCGGGTGCGTGCTGTAGAAACAGTCCCTTTTGATTTTCATGCCAGAAAATCAGCTAAAAGCAGGGAATATCGATATTGGTTTGCTCAAAACTTGCTGGATTTACCTGTTTTTGTGTGGGAATTTGTAGAACATTTTCCATATACGATTGTGCTTGATGATGGTAAGATTTTTGAGTCTCTTTTTTTGGGTTGTCATGATTTTGAATGGTTTAAGTGTGCCGGCTCTCCTTTTAGATCTTTAAAGAAGACCATTATAGATTTTCAGCTTCATAAAATAATGTTGCAAGGATGTAGCACCGGGGATGGTCTGCCGGTATATGAAGTGAGGATTGTTTCTGATGGTTTTTTGTATAAAATGATGAGAAATATTGTGGGAAGTATATGGGAAGTCATGAAGGGTGTTCGTACCATTGAAGAATTGAAAAATATGATTCAAAAGGAAAAACCGTTTCGATATAAAACAGCTGGCCCAAAAGGGCTAACTTTGGTTAAAGTAAATTATTAAAGAAGGAGTGTCTATGAAAAAGCAGAAATCTTATTATCCAAAACCATTAGAGGTAGATCGAAAATGGATTATAGTGGATGCTCAAGATAAAATCTTAGGGCGGTTGGCTTCTTATGTTGCGGGATTGGCCAGAGGAAAATATCGTCCAGACTTTACGCCATCAGTTGATCAATCTGATTTTATCATCGTTATCAATACCGATAAAATATGTGTTACTGGTAAGAAACTGACGGATAAGTTTTATTACCATCATACAGGATATCCGGGTGGATTGAAGTCTATCTCCTTGAGGGATTCTTTGAAAAAAGATTCTGCGAAAGTGGTGTACGAAGCGATTAGAGGGATGTTGCCCCATAACAAGCTTAGTCGGCAACTATTGAAGCGTATCCGACTCTATCGAGGTTCGGAGCACCCGCATGTTGCACAAATGCCTACACAAATTGAAATCCCAAGCAAGGAGCTATAAGTATTATGGAAAAAAAAAGACCATCTAACGTAAAAAAGTCTGGTACGGACGCTTCTGGTCAGACAAAAAAGTCCCCAAAAGTAGACCCTGTATCTGAAAAAAAACCAAAGCCATCCGCACCCTCTGCTACAAAAAAAGAAGTTGTCAGAAAAAAAGATGGGATAAAAGTTCCTGCGGATCATTTTTATGGAACAGGGAAGCGTAAAACGGCCATTGCCAAGGTGTGGCTTTTTAAAGGAACGGGGAAGGTTATTGTGAATGGCTTGGATGCTCTTGATTATGTCAAGAGTAGTATATTGGTTTCAGAATTTAAAAAACCTCTTAAAAAATTAAATCTTCAGGATCAGTATGATTGTAAGGTCTCTTGTTTGGGCGGAGGAATTGTGGGTCAAGTCGGAGCTGTTAAGCTTGGTATTGCACGTGCCTTGCTTGATGTGGATCCTGAGTTTAGAAAACAGCTGAAGGTGGAGGGGTTTCTCACAAGGGATTCACGCATAAAAGAGCGTAAAAAATATGGAAGAAAAAGAGCAAGAAAAGGCTTTCAATTTAGAAAGCGGTAGATATATTTTCTTTGAGTGTTTCAAAAAACCGAATCTTTGTGTT
>CAXNHA010000071.1:0-4251 GCA_964202165.1 Candidatus Marinamargulisbacteria bacterium
CCGTATACGCATGTAACGCTTGGGCACTAATCCCCATGCCTGGGAAAATAGCCCCACCTTGATAGACGCCCTCGTCACTGACGAGACAGAACGTGGTGGCTGTACCGGAGTCAATAACCAAGGTTGTTTTTTGGGTGATGGCATAGGCCGCAAGGGCATTGACCAATCGGTCAGCTCCTACTTGGGATGCGTTGACAGGTCCCAGCTTTAAATAGGGAATGGTTGCAGCTGTTACAAAATAAGGGGTACACCATTGAGACAAGTGGCTATCGAGGCTTGGGACAACAGAGGACACAATGACACGCTGGTACTGATGCCAGCCTAGAGTTGGAAGGCTATGAATAAGTGTGGATGTCGGCAATCGGGTAGAAGGGTAGCGATGCATGCAGGTACTATCACATGGTGCAAACTCCACGGTAGAATTGCCAATATCTACCAACAAAAATAACGTGTCTCGCTGTTGCATAGGATGTGTCACAGGGGAAGTTGTTGCCCAAAGAGTTGTTCGGTCACTTTAAAGTGAAGTTTGGCCACATGATGGAGTTGATCTCGTCCGTAGTGATCCACAAATGCTTTGGCAGCTTGGAGTGTTTCGATAGAGCATCCTTTTGGAAAATCAAGCTGGTACCGAACCTCGAGTGCTTGTATGGCAGATACAAACCCATCTCGGGCAACAATGCTTGCGGCAGCTACGGCTATATATTGTTCAGCATGATGCTCTTGGTAGAGTATGACATTTTTTTTCTTGACTTGGAGGATACGGGTGATGATATCTGGATTGCCAAATTTATCCGAGATAGCATAGGGACAATCCACTTGAAGGAGGGTGTTCTCAAGTGTCCTCACATGGCCCCATGCAAGCATATGGTTGAGGTTTTTTATTTTTTTATAAATCGTATTGTAGCTGCTGTTCTCCATGATAATGACGCTATGTGGACATAGGGCTTTTATCTTGGGGGCAAGTCGTTGGATAAACGCATCTGACACTTGCTTGCTGTCACAGACACCCCATTTTTTTAAGGTGAGCTTGGTTTTGGCATTAATCGCAACAGCGGCAACAACCAATGGACCAAAATAATCCCCTTTTCCAGATTCATCAATACCAATACAGTCTTCGAGAAGTGCCAGTGCAGGCGTTTGGGATGATGGGTTTAATGTTCGCTTAAATTTTTGCAAGGAGCTACCTGGAAAGTGATCAAGCACGGACTGAATTTTGGTAGCCAGCTCAGCATGATGCACTTGAGATAGATCTAGCCTGATTCCTTTTTTACCGTCATATACGCGAACCAAGGCATCCCATTCTTTCCAAAACACCATAAACTGCAACCCGTAGGAAATCTCCCGATAGGGATTCACCGTAAACTCATGATCCGTTAATTTTTTTTTAGCCCACGTATAATAATCGATTTTTGCTTGAGAAGAGGTGTTCATAGAGGTTCTATTATGACGACATCTAAACCCTAAGTAAATGAGTTGTCATACCGCTTCAGATGGGGGTATAGTTTACGCATGCACACCCCCATCCGTGTCTTACAGATTGGACTAGGTCCAATCGGGCTCAACATCGTCAAATTGATTGTGCAAAAAACCACCTTACACTTGGTAGGTGCTGTGGACATCGATCCCATAAAAGAAGGTAAAGATGTTGGAGAATTGGCAGGTATTGGAAAAATAAAAATGTCTGTCAAGTCCAGTTTGGACACATTTTTGACAGCCAAAACAAAAAAACCACATGTAGCCGTTGTCAGTACGATTTCCAATATGGAGGCTATCTTACCCCTCATCCAGACCCTTGTAACAAACGGTATTTATGTCATCACCACCTGTGAAGAACTGGTTTTTCCTTGGGCCACAAAACCACAGCAGTCTCAAGCATTGGATGAGCTTGCAAAACAGCATCATGTGGCTGTCTTAGCCACTGGGGTAAACCCTGGATTTTTGATGGATTTTTTTCCAGTATCCTTGACGGCAGTATGCCCCAATATCGACAATATCTATGTAGAACGTATTCAAAATGCCCAGTTTCGGCGACTACCTTTTCAAAGAAAAATTGGGATGGGCTTAACCAGAGAAGAGTTTTTTAGACAAGTCAAAAATGGAACACTTCGGCATATTGGATTGATCGAATCGGTGTATCTCATTGCGTCAAAACTGGGATGGAAATTGGATCATATCGAAGATACCATTGAGCCTGCTATTGCAACAAAACAAGTTTTTTTTGGAGATATTTTTATTGCCAAAGGGGATATCTTGGGGGTCACCCAACTCTGCAAAGCCTTTGTAGGAGACACTGAGGTCATTAAGTTGTTTTTTAAAGCTGTTATTGGAGAGACTGAGCCAAGGGATCATGTCATTATTCGAGGAGAATCCTCGATGGAAGTGACCATTCGACATGGACTTAATGGCGATGTGGCTACCTGCTCAATTGTTGTCAATGCGATTCATATCATTATGAATGCCAAGCATGGTCTTAGAACAATGGCGGATATCGAACCCATTTCGTTTTACCCATAACAAAAATGGAGCCCTTTTTTGCACTGTCAGGATATGCCAAAAAAGGAGATGTGCGGGGGTTTTTAAGAGAGTATCTTCGCTTGATTATGGATGGAAAGGTGCATCATATCCCCGCCACAATGGACAAAGAGGCTGCAAAAAGTGGATGGGCGGACATTTTATCTGAAAAAGTGAAAGAGTTTTCTGGGCATTTCCTCGAAAAAATCTCGCAAGAATGGGTGACGCTTGTCACCAATCAAGGCGGGGTAACGGATGAGCATTTTGTAGCAAAAATCGTGGAAAAACTCTATCGAACAAACCCCGAGCCTGTCTTAAAAGTCTCCCCGCTATCGCAAGATATCCAAAGAGATGAGTCTGAGGAAACAGCGGGCTCTATTTTTAAGAAGGTTAAGCAGATGATTGACGAAGAAAACAGTGATCTTTTTTTGGTCTATTACTTGTCTTATATTCAATTGGGAATTGTTCCCGTCCTGCCATTAAGCACTGTTCATCATCTTATTGAAGTCAAATGGGAGGAAATTATTGGGCGAGAGTTTGGGGTAACACCCTCTTCTGTTTTTTTGTTAAAACTAACCTCTCGATGGTTTTATGTCATGAACCTAAAAGGCATCCCTACAACCCCAGATCAACTGGCTTATTTGTACCAAGAAGAGCACACCTATGTACAGGGATTGCGCCCTAAAAATCCCTCCAAGCCTATCGAAAAAAGAACATTTTGGAGATGGTTTTTTAAGCCATAGACCGCCATTATTCAAAATCGACTACGATAAAACTCTGATCATCTTTGGGAGGGGTTGTCCCCAAAAAATCATCGATATATCCAAACACTGCGGATACAGCCTCTTGTGCATCTAGCTCTTGAGTTAAAAAACACCACTCTATCATACGCTCTATTGTCAGAGCTTCTCCATTGGCATTGGTGCATTCTATGATCCCATCTGTGTAGAGGATGAGACGATCTCCGGGTTCAATATTTTGGCAGGCAGTGGCATAAGATTCTTGTGGATAAGACCCTAAGAATAGGCCTTCATTCTTCAATTCAATGATATGGCCTCCTCTCATCAGTATCGGGTAGGGATGCCCTGCGTGTGACCAGTATAGTTGGCGAGCGTGTGGAAAATAAGTCAGACATACTGCTGTGACATAGGGAATAGAAGAGGTCTTAATATACGCATACAACAGCGTGTTCACTTCTTGCAAAATGCGAGAACAGGAACGATTTTTTTTGGAAATTTCGTTAAAAAGTCCCATACACAAGGCCATGACCAATGCAGAAGATACCCCATGCCCCGCCACATCACCTATCATGAGATGCAGATAAGTTTCTTGAGAGTCTGTTAGCTGGACAATACCGGGAGAGGTATGTTGAGAAGAACAAACAGTTTCTTCGTGATAGCAAAATGTATAAAAATCTCCTCCTATGCTTGTAGCAGGCACACATCTCTTGGCCAATGTGACACCGGCTACCAACGGGTGAGAAATAGACAGCAACCCTTCTTGCACACGTTTGGCAATCTCGAGCTCTTCTTCCAAAGAATTCATAGAGCCTCTACCGGAAACGACACAGTAAAACAACTGCCTTCCTCAACTGTAGAGCTCACATGGATTGTCGCATGGTGGGCATCGAGTACCCGTTTGACAAAGACAAGTCCCAGTCCTGCACTGAGGACTCCTTTTTTGGAGCTAACCCCTGACTCAAAGATATGGGGCAAAATATCTTCAGGGATGCCTTCTCCT
>CAXNHA010000072.1:0-4230 GCA_964202165.1 Candidatus Marinamargulisbacteria bacterium
CACAACAACCGCACAAGGCCTTACCGTTACCGCAGTCGTTGATCAAAATACCTACCCGACTGGCGTGAAAGTGTCCGACAAAGAATTTAACAAAATCAACATAAATCGCAATAAATTTCACGGTGATTGGAACTACTCCATCAGCCCTCAACCACGATAAGTGGATACTTTAATTGTGGAAGGACACTTAGTTGGCGATCTTCAATGCGGCAACCGCTTTTAATGATTTTATGGTAGATTTCAATTTGCCAGCGAACGGTGTACCATTTTAGTTTCTCAAGTGCGTCCTCAAAAGAGCCAATAGGTAAAGTGGTTAAAAGCATCCATGAAACGGGGGTTGCGTCAGCAGGAGGATCCGATTCATTTGCATAGACCACCCATATAGTGTGCTCTTTTTTCCATCCCCTCTCTCTATCTTCTCTATTTCTACGCTCATCCATTTGTGATTTCATGAATTGACTGGTTTGGCCAGCCTTTTTTTGTGCGAAGTTAAGTTTTTAAGAGAGGAGACAAAAACGGGCCAGCAGTGGGTTTGGTTTTGCCCCTTCTTTCTTGAGAGAAGGAGCTCCTGTAAAATTCCCGCATGGAAATTTTCAGGTGGGGTTGAGTGTTATTTAGATGAGGGGGCCCTGGTGTTGTAGCTATCCCCGACCTACCACTCGAGTGTGCCTGTTTGGTATTCTTTTACCCGTCCTTCAAAAAAATTAACTTCTATCATATTGCCCTGTGTCATTTCATCAATCCATCCAAATGGATTTTGGCTATTCCAAATTTTTGGCAATCCAATACTATGAAGTCGGGTATCTCCAATAAACTGTAGGTATTCTTTTAAACTATCCGGCGTAAGACCCATCATCCCGTCACCTATACACGATAGGCCCCATTCATACTCCATCATGACAGAATCTTGTACATTTTTAGAAATAAGACTTTGAGTATCTTTTGTCCACAATTCAGGTTGCTCATCTCGAATAGAATTAATAATGTTAACAAACAAGGCCACATGCAGATCTTCGTCACGATTGATAAATTGGATCATTTCTTTACTACCAGGCATTTTATTTTGACGTCCAAGATTATAAAAAATCAAAAATGCACTATAAAAAAATATCCCTTCCAAAATAAGATTGGTCGTGCATGCTTCCAAAAATAATTTATCGGATTCAAATGTGCCTGTTTTAAAACCAGGAATAGCTATTTTTGAAACAGATTTTAATACCGTTTTGTTTTTGTAATACAGCACTTTATCTGTCCGGTAGAGTCCGTAGACTTCCTCTGGGTTAAATGACAAGGCCTCTATCATGCACGAATAAGAGTCTACATGCAGGGCCTCTTCGTAGACCTGTCTTGCAATGGCCAAACAGACCTCTGGACTGGTGATATGTGGTTTGATTAATTCGGACAATGTTTTGGTAAGAAGGCCATCAAGATTGGAGGCAAAAGCCAAAGCCCTCAAAAAAGATCTTTTTTCTGTATCAGTTAGCTTATTGGTCGTCCATTGCTCATAATCTGTTTGAAAAGGAATCTCTTCGGCAACCCAATTGTTTCGTTGCATTTTTTTAAAAATATCCCGAGCCCAAGGATGTTTTAGAGGGCTTGCTTGCATCAAGCCGTCATCATACCCATTGATAACACGACGCTTGTTGATGATTTCCTCATTTGTCATTTTGTTAGACTCAAATTCAGATTGGAACAATTGGCTATTAACAGTCATCTGGTTTTCTCCTTGTATCTCTTATTGACAAGCCTCGCACTCGGGATCATTGATTAAACAGGCCTTTATCGTATCATCCCCATCTGGGGCCTCTGTTGTTGGAGGTTCCTCGGAGATCGTATCGGAGGTAAATACACCCATTTTACTGATCTGTGAAGCACCGAGAGTGCGCAAATAATAGGTTGTTTTTAGTCCAGCCTTCCAAGCACGCATGTAGACATCTCCCAAAATCTTTCCACTGGTGGTACTCATAAATACGTTGGTAGATGCAGACTGATCAATCCACTTGGATCGTCTTGCGGCGGCATCAATGAGCCATTTCATTTCTATTTCAAATGTTTCTTTATATTTGGTCCTAATAGACAATGGGATTTCTTCAATATGGGTCACACTGCCGTTTGCAATTTTAATTTTATTCAAAATATCAGGTGTCCATAAATTTAATTTTTCCAAGTCATCAATTAAATGCCGGTTGATAACAATAAAATTGCCGGACAAATTTTCTTTCATATAAATATTTTTATAGGCAGGTTCTGTACAAGGGTATACGCCTGAGATATTGGCGATTGTTGCTGTAGGAGCAATTGCCATTGTATTGGAATTTCGCATGCCATAAAGACGTACTTGTTTTTTTAAAGAATCCCAATCTTTTGTGGATGTACGTGGCACCTCTACAGACTCTCCTCTTTCTTTTTCCAAACAATCCAATGTGTCCAAGGGGAAAATACCTTGATCCCACTTGCTACCCTTAAATGATTCGTAAGCACCTCTTTCTTTGGCTAATTCCGAGCTAGCTTTGATAGAAAAATAAGAAATAACCTCCATAGACCGATCTGCAAAATCAATGTTTTCTTGAGAATCAAAGGCAATCCCCAATTTATACAAAGCATCTTGGTATCCCATTAATCCCAGCCCAATCGCCCTATGTTTAAAATTGGCTCTTTTCGCCTCTGGAATAGGATAGAAGTTGTTTTCAATAACATTGTCCAACATCCTAATACCTACCCCAATCGTCCGTTCTACCTTCTCTTCATCAAGTGTCCCATCTACGATCATGTTGGCTAAATTAATGCTAGCCAGATTGCATACGGCAGTCTCTTCGTTTGAGGTATTTAAGGTGATCTCTGTACATAAATTTGAGGAATGAATCACCCCACAATGAGACTGCGGATTTCTGATATTAGCCACATCTTTGAAGGTGAGCCATGGATGTCCTGTTTCAAATAACATCGTCAACATTTTGCGCCAAATATCTTGGGCTTTGACTCGCTTTGAACGAGGTAACAATTGTTGTTCGTAGCTTATATATTTATCTTCAAATGCTTTACCATACAAATCATGAAGCTCAGGAACATCAGAAGGACAAAAAAAGGTCCAATGCTCATTTTTTTGGAGCCGAAGCATAAACAAATCTGGAATCCAAGCTGCTGTATTGATATCATGCGCCCGTCTTCGCTCATCTCCTGTATTTTTCTTAAGCTCTAAAAACTGCTCAAAGTCAAGATGCCAAGCTTCTAAATACGCACACATGGCTCCTTTTCTTTTTCCGCCTTGGTTAACCGCTAGGGCCACATCATTGAATATCTTTATAAAAGGAATAATGCCTTGTGAAGATCCATTTGTACCGTGAATCTTAGACCCGGTAGCGCGTACGGGTGTCCAATCGGATCCAATACCACCAGCCCATTTACTAAGCTTGGCATTATCGGAATACAATTTAAAAATACCTTGCAAAGAATCATCTGCGATATTTAAATAACAAGAACTCATCTGACTATGACGGGTCCCGCTATTGAACAGGGTTGGTGTAGAAGACACCAGGTCCATCTTGGATAAAACATGATAAAACTCTATTGCCTTTTCTTCTTTGTTGGATTCCTGAAGAGAGAGCCCCATTGCAACCCTCATCCAAAACCACTGCGGTAACTCAAAGATATGATGTTCAGCACTTCTATCCCTGAGTAAATAACGATCTGTCATGATCTGAACCCCTAGATAAAAGAATAGCTTGTCTCTTTCTGGTGCCAAAGCATCTGCCAATTTATCCAAGTCAAAAGTCGATAGCTCTGGATTGAGTAGTTCGTATCCAACCCCTTTTTCTATGTATTTTTTAAACAAAGATTGATACCGAGTTTCTACTTCTGGGCCATTCATAGGTTCGGACAAAATATGCTTGTACAACTTATTGAGAGTCATCCGGGCAGCCAAATATGAGTATTCGTAATGCCTCTCTATTTTTTCCCGTACAATATTGAGAGAAAGCGCTTCTATTTCATGCTTTGGGATTCTGTCATAGATTTGTTTGGTAATAGATTCCACCATTTCGGTAATGGACACTTTCATCAAATCTGGGGCCAGCATTCTTAACCGTTCTTCAATCGTTTTAGGATCAAAAATAACCGTATCCACATCATTGACCAAGACTTCCAATTTTTTTTCTTTAATCTGACTTAAAACACGTTCTTGCCTAGCAATTTTGTGTTTTTCTCTATAGAGAATGTAGTTTCTTGCTACAC
>CAXNHA010000073.1:0-4021 GCA_964202165.1 Candidatus Marinamargulisbacteria bacterium
AAAAAAACGCGACTCGATCTATAAAAAATCTTTCTCGTTTTGCTATCTTGCTTTCTTTGAACATCGTCAGGCCCTCTTGCACAACCTTATACAATTGGTTGTGTGCTACCATGATGATCTTGCTTGCACGGTTTAAATAATTGCGACTACCCACCATAAAAATAACACTGGCAAGCCCTAAAATAAAAAAAGCTCCCAAAGCTACCATCGGGTTAAACCAGATCAAGAAAGCAAACAAACCCATTAAGATAATGCTATCTGCGACCACAGACAAGAATTGGCTCAGATAGGTTTGAAAACCCTGCACCTGCTCCATACAGAGAAACATCCATGTTGAGATATTTTGGGTGAGGTAATAGTCGTACGATGTGTTCATGTATAAGGTAAACAGCGTATGCCTCACTTTTCGTTGCACAAATAACACAAGCCTCTCTTGACACCACAGCGTGACCAACATCACCATATTTTTAACCAAAAAAATACCCATAAGCCCCACAAAAAACCACCTGACATGTCCTGCCAATTGAATATGGGACAAAAAAGGAATGTGTATCGCTGCGCCGCCCAAAACAATGCCTACAACTGGGATCACCAATCCCAATCCCAAAATATCCAAAAAAACGGACCCCATCATTAAGGTCAACAAACCCATTATTTTATAACCCATCTTTAAGCGACGGATTACCTCAAACAATTGAAAAAGGCTTAAGACAAAGCCTTTGCCTGGTGTTTTCATACAAGCATTCCTTGTTTAAAGGTTTTGATCTTGAGGCAAACCTCCTCGATGGCTTTTTGAGGCAAATATTGTTGAGCCATGATCTGAACCAAGACACTCCCTACAATCACCCCTTGGGCATATGCCCAAATATCTCGCCCCTGCTGAGGTGTACTTACCCCAAAGCCAATCGCCACAGGGATATCTCGAAGCTTTCGGATTTTTTCAACAAACGCCGGCAACTGGTCCGAAAGCGTTTGCCGAATACCCGTGGTTCCCATAGACGAAATCACGTACAAAAATCCTTCGGAAGAGTCAACAATTTTTTTGAGCCGTTCATCCGAACAGTGATACGATACCAATTGAATAACAGCAACATTGTATTGCTTGGCATACGCAAGATAAGGAGACATTTCTTCGATCGGCACATTGGGTAAGATCACCCCATCAAGACCTGATTTGGAAGCCTGTTCAAAAAACTGGCTTATGCCAAATTGAAGCACCAAATTAACATCCGTCATCACAACAAAAGGTACCTGACACGTTATTTTTAGTATTGCAATGGATTGAAACAAGTCCTCAAAAGATATCGCAGGCTTTGTTGTCAATGCTCGCTGATGAGAGGCTTGGATCACAGGCCCATCAGCAATCGGGTCTGAAAATGGCATTCCCAGCTCAATGATATCGGCCCCTGCTTGTACAGCCTCTCTCACCAACTCTTCCGTAAAAGATATAGAGGGATCCCCAAATGTAAAATAGGGAATTAAGACCCGTTTTGTGTGAAATGTTTTGGCAAAAGTCAGCATACCTGACGTTCCATAATCGTCCCCATGTCTTTGTCACCTCGACCTGATAAATTAACCACCACAATGTCATGGGGTTTTATGTGTTTTCCTCGGTGCAAAACTGCCAATGCATGAGAGCTCTCAAGAGCTGGGATAATACCTTCACGGCGTGCCAACCACTGACAAGCCTCTAGCGCTTCTTTGTCCGTAGCACTATCGACCTCTATGCGCCCCCTATCTTTCCAATGGCTCAGCTCAGGAGAAACCCCCGGATAATCCAATCCTGCCGAAATAGAATGTACCAGCTGAACCTGACCCTCTGGGGTTTGAAGGACATAATTTTTGGACCCATGTAAGACGCCGGGAACTCCCTTGGACAGTGACGCAGCGTGATACCCCGTATCCAATCCATGCCCCGCGGCTTCGCATGCAACTAGCCTCACCTGCTTGTTGCGATAAAATGGGTAAAACATACCCATGGCATTGGATCCTCCCCCCACACATGCAAACATCACATCTGGCAACCGACCCTCTGCTTGTGTGATCTGGCGTTTGATCTCCTGGCCAATCACCCGCTGAAAATCTCGCACAATCCGAGGATAGGGATGGGGACCCAATACCGATCCAATGATGTAATACGTATCCTGCGCATGAGCCAGCCAATCTCGAATAGCCTGAGTCGTGGCTTCTTTGAGCGTCCGTGAACCCGTTGTCACAGGGATAACCTCAGCACCTAGCAGTTGCATGCGTGCCACATTTAAGGCCTGCCTCTGCATATCGTCTTCCCCCATGTACACCACACAATCAAGACCCAACAAGGCACATACCGTTGCTGTTGCAACTCCGTGTTGACCTGCACCTGTTTCTGCAATCACCCGTTGTTTTTTCATATATTTGGCCAAAAGACCTTGGCCTATCGTGTTGTTAATTTTATGCGCCCCTGTATGGTTTAGGTCTTCTCGTTTTAAATAAATTTTTGCTCCCAACTCTTGTGAAAGACGGGCAGCAAATGTCAGAGGAGAAGGTCTTCCCACATAGGTTTTAAGCAATTGTTTTAAGTCTGTTTGAAACCCCTTGTTTTTCTGAATCTCTCGATAGGCTTGATTCAACTTTTGTAGAGGCCCTATCAAGGTATCGGGTACAAATTGCCCTCCATATTGCCCAAAATAAGCACTCATTCTACCAACTTTCGGATACGCTCTATGTTTTGTTCGACTGCAATTTGACCCAACTCAATCATGCGCATCCCTTTGCGAACATTAAAAGAATTAAAGTACTCTGTGACAGGCTGCAACAAAATATCCGCATCTTTGTAGGAATCAACCGAAACATGGTGCAACAATATATCCAACCCTCTGTCTACCATACTGGCCAAATTACGGGGTGGTGCTTCCAATTGCAAGGCAGGGATCACATCTACCGCCAAGACAACATTAGCACCCATTTGTCGCACGACATAAGAGGGAACATTGCCCGAAGCACCCCCATCGCAATACCATCGCCCATTAATTTCTGTGGGCTCAAACACACCTGGGAATGAATAGCTAGCCTTGATTGCTTGTGTTACCGAACCTTCAGAAAATATCTTCCCCATACCCGTCTGAATATCTGTTGCCAATACCGCCAAGGGTACATTCAAGTGGGAAAACTCTCGTGATCCAATCAAGCCATCCAGCAATTGTTCCAGTGGTTTGGAGCTAAACAAGCCCATTTTTGAAAATTGGAATTTAACAAAACTAGACCAACGAAGCCCGGAGCATGCCTGCACCAACTGTTCCATCCCAATCCCTGCCGCAAATAAGCCCCCTACAATTGCCCCCGCACTGGTCCCTGCCACACAATCTACCGAAATCCCAGACTGAATCAACCCTTTTAAGACCCCAACATGTGCCAGCCCTCTGGCAGCACCACCACCGAGGGCCAACCCTATTATTTTTTTAGTCATTTCCACCTACAGAATGATCCTCTGTTTTTTCTGTCGATGTTGTCTCCGCCTTATCAGAAGGTATAGACACCTGCCGAATACTGAGCCCTATGCGCTGTTCCCCAGGGGACAACTTGATAATCTTGACCAAAACCCGCTTCTTGACTGAGAGCACATCCTCTACTTTTGAAACCCTCTTAGCAGCAAGTTCTGAAATATGCACCAATCCTTCTAGATTCTCTTCCAATCTAACAAAGGCACCAAAAGTAACAATACGCGTCACAGTACCTTCTACAAGTTGCCCAACCTTATATTTTTCAAAAACCTTTACCCACGGATCCGGCTCTAATTGTTTGATACCCAAAGAAATTTTGTGAGAATCGCGATCAATTCCCAACACAAAAACATTAATCGTATCCCCAACTGTTAGTTTTTCAGACGGATGAATCACACGTGACCAAGACATTTCTGAAATATGCACCAGCCCTTCTACACCACCCAAATCAACAAAAGCACCAAATTCTTTTAAGCTGCTTACTTTCCCCGTTCGGACTTGTCCAATTTCAAGGCTGTCAAACAATTGGTTGGTTTGTTCTC
>CAXNHA010000074.1:0-3805 GCA_964202165.1 Candidatus Marinamargulisbacteria bacterium
TTGGGTAAACAAAAACTCAGCGCCAGACTTGCAGACACTATCCGTCGATATTTGCGAACGTAATGAGAAAAACGCAAAACTGAAAACCCCTTACAAAATATATATATGGTCCTGCTTTGAAATTTTAAACCGGCCTACTCTACCTGAAATATACATAACGGGCAATTATTTATTTATCTTTATTTGTTTACGTCTAAGGATAGAGGAGGGTTTGCTGCCAAATTCCTTTGGAAAAAACATACCCATATCGATCGTGCAAGCGATTCTTCCCTTCCACCCAAAACTCAAATTCCACAGGAGTCAACGCATACCCACCCCAATATGGCGGACAAGGGATATATTCAGGGTATTGCTGTGAAAGCACAGCCACTGCATCCTCCAGCTCTGTTCTGGTAGACATGGGTTGACTTTGCTGAGAGGCCCAGGCCCCCAACTGACTCATTCTTGGCCTGCTTTGAAAATACTGCTCTGATGTTTTAGGATCTGTTTTTTTGACAGTTCCCACTATCCGTATTTGATACCCTAGACGTTGCCAATAAAAATTAAGGCTAGCCTTTGGATGTTGCTGTAACTGCTGACCTTTGGAGGAATTGTAATTGGTAAAAAAAACAAAGCTACCCTCACAAACCTCTTTTAGCAATAAAATGCGACTATCTGGAAATCCGTCTTTTCTCAGGGTGGTTACCGTCATTGCATTTGGGTAAGGAAGTGTATCTTTGAGCGTTAAAGCTACTTCATACCAAGCTAAAAAATGCTCAAATGGCGTGTCATAAAACCCTGAATCGTGCATCATTTCCTTAGTCTAATCTAGATTCATTGCAATGTGTAGAAGGTATACGATAAACTCACGAGCATGTTGGCACCCTCTACCGTTGAGAAAGTTCGTGCTTACCCTCACCTTGAGCAGATCATATCAGAGTACGTAACCCTCAAAAAAAGAGGGAAAAACTTAATTGGATTGTGTCCATTTCATTCTGAGAAAACACCGTCTTTTACCATTAGTCCCGAAAAACAAATATGGCATTGTTTTGGGTGTCATGAGTCAGGAGACCATATCGCCTTTATTACAAAAATCGAAACCCTTTCTTTTACTGAAGCCATTGTTCACATCGCTGAAAAAGCCGGCATCCCTGTAGAGTATGCAGAAAAATCTTCTTTTGATTCTCAAAAAGACCACGAACAAAAAATAATCTTAGATGCTTTGTTTGAAGCAAGAGAATGGTTTAAGCGAAACCGACATCCCGATGGAGATCGTTATTTTGATAGCCGTGGGGTTGTTCCGGCCTATAGGGATAAATTTCATTTGGGATTTTGTCACTCGGGTCAAGACCTATGGAAAGACTTGATACAAAAAAAATTTTCAAAGGAAATTTTACTAAAAACAGGGCTGTTTTCCCAAACAGAAAAAGGGGCTGTATGTCGATTTCGTGAACGGGTTATTTTTCCTATTTTTGATACACGTGGTCGCACCATTGGATTTGGCGGGCGCTCTATCCAAGACAACCATATGCCAAAATATCTCAATTCCGAAGAGTCGTCTTTATTTTCAAAACGCAAGCTGTTGTATGCATTGGATCATGCCAAACAGGCCATCCAAGCCAATGGACATGTCCTCATTATGGAAGGGTATATGGATGTTGTCCTTGCCCATCAGCATGGGTTTTGTCAATCCGTGGCCACATTGGGCACTGCACTCACAAGTGAGCATGCCCATTTGATCAAGCGATTTACCCAACATGTCATTTTGGCCATGGATTCCGATCAAGCAGGTCAAAGCGCTATGATACGAAGTTTTGAAGTATTACGACCATTTGAATTGATGGTGTCCGTCATGATTTTAGGAGAAAAAGACCCTGCTGATGATTTGATCACCTACGGAGCTCCCGCCTTCAAAGCAAAGATTGACGCTACTGTATCGGTTGTAGAATTTGAATTAAATCGGATTTTAGCACAAGCAAAAAACAAACGAATCGAAGAAATACCAAAGATTTTAGACACACTCATTGCCATGCTTCAACTTGAAAAAGATTTGGTTGTGCTAGATCACTATATCAAACGCATTGCAACCGCTTTGTCTATCCCCATTGAATTAATTGTGGCAAAAATCAACGGCAACCGATACGCTGTTTCGCCTAAACAATCGGCTTCTTCAGCCTCTCCAAAAAATCACAAGACCAAATTAGTCAAAGCTCAAGAACGACTCGTTGTCCTTATCGCAACCTCTATTTCTTTAAGAAGTGCTGTCTTAGACATGCTCGCATTAAGCGACTTCCCAGATCCTAGTATCCAAGACTTGGTACGGTGTATCAGCCAGTCTAGTGCTATCAACAAAGACTTGATGGAAGAAATGCCTCATTTTGAACTAAAACAAGTGTTGGGACGGTTGTTACTAGAAGAAGAATTGTCTCAATTTGATTATGATGAGTGGAAAACCTATGCCTCTATTTTGCTAGAGCATAGCCATACCCTCAAGGTACAATTGCTTAAGGAAGCCTTGAAGAAAGCAGAACAAACAGGGGACGATGAAAAAGTGCTCTATTACTTAACCCTTCTCAATGAGGGATTAGCAGTCTCATTTTCATCCCAAACATCACAAGATTAGTTTTCCTGATGATACAAAAAGGGAGCCCACTATGTTAGATACAGAACTACAAAAAGAATTGTCCCATCATGTTGATAAAGCAACCGAACGCGAAGAAGACATCGAAGATTCTATCAAACTTTATTTAAAAGAAATTGGAAAAACAAAGTTACTCACAAGAGAAGACGAAGTACACCTGTCTCAGTCTATCAAGAATGGGGATGAGGATGCTCAAACCTTGCTCATTATCGCCAATTTGCGATTGGTCGTAAGCATTGCAAAACGGTACTCTGGACGAGGTATTTTATTCTTAGATCTCATTCAAGAAGGCAATCTAGGCTTGATTCGAGCTGTGGAAAAATTTGATCCATCCAAAGGATATAAATTTTCTACATATGCCACCTGGTGGATTAGACAATTTATTACCCGTGCCATATCAGATCAAGGCCGTACAATCCGCATGCCTGTTCATATCGTGGAAAGTATGAATAAAATCAAACGCACGTCCCAGCATCTATCACAGCAACACTCTCGAAAACCAACGGATAAAGAGGTATCTGTAGCCTCTGGCATCCCCTTAAAACAGGTTAGTGCACTGTTAAAGATTTCCCAGCCTCTTCTATCTTTGGATATGCCAATAGGCGACAGTGCAGGATTTTTGGGAGATTTTGTCGAAGATCTATCCCAAAGTAGCCCAGAAAAAAAATTGATCCAAGCTGCACTAAAAAAAATACTGGATGAAATTTTAAGCGAACTATCCGAAAAAGAAGAAAAAATTTTACGACTTAGATTTGGTCTTGAAGATGGCAAAACCCATTCTTTGGAGGAAGTGAGCAACTTGTACCACGTTACAAGAGAGCGTATTCGTCAAATAGAATCCAAAGCTATTGCAAAATTACGCAATCCAATACGGATAAAAAGGTTGCAAGAATTCATATAGTCTTGCACAATAAAGATTGCGGTCCCATAGCTCAGTTGGTTAGAGCAACCGGCTCATAACCGGTTTGTCCTAGGTTCAAGTCCTAGTGGGACCACCAGGCTTCGGCTGGCAGGCCGTTTACTTATGACGACCACAACTCTGGCAAATCAACCCACACTCAAAAATACAGCCCTTGGGAAATGGTGAGCACACCCAGTAAAACACCCATTTAGTATGTGATATAAATGGCACAACAACTATTTTGTAGTACGCTATTTAATGCTATATTACACTATTAGTGGACA
>CAXNHA010000075.1:0-3802 GCA_964202165.1 Candidatus Marinamargulisbacteria bacterium
AGCCCATGCTGCTGACCTTGCCAAGCAGCACCCGGGCGTACAGGTTTGGGATAATGCCTTGTCTAAGGCCCGTTTTGAGTTCAGATGGAGGGATCAGTTTAATTTGAGTCTAGATCCTATCACGGCTGAGTCTTTCCATGATGAAACACTTCCCCAAGAGGGTGCAAAGTCTGCTCATTTTTGTTCGATGTGTGGGCCTCATTTTTGCTCAATGAGTATCACCCAAGATATTCGAAAATATGCTCAAGAAAAAGGGGTTTCAGAGTCAAATGCAGTGCAGATGGGGCTTCAGGAAAAGGCGGGGGAGTTTATGGAGCAGTTGACACTCCTCTAGTTCTTTAGCTACCATGGGAGACTTGTTTGTGAGTTTAGGTCTTCGATAAAAAAAATCTTAAAATTTAATCTTCTTTAGGAGAAAATATGCCAACGGCTAACCAGTTAACGCGTAAGAGACGGAAAAACAAAAAATTCAAAAGCAAATCGCCAGCGTTGCAATCAGCTCCTCAAAAGAGGGGGGTTTGTTTGAGGGTGTACACAACTACCCCTAAAAAACCAAATTCTGCTTTAAGAAAAGTAGCTCGGGTTCGTTTATCCAATGGTTTTGAGGTCACTACCTATATTCCTGGTGAGGGGCATAATCTCCAAGAGCACTCGGTTGTTTATATCCGAGGGGGCAGAGTTAAGGACTTGCCGGGGGTTCGGTATCATACCGAGCGAGGTCGGGGAGATTTGCAAGGTGTTGCACTTCGGAAGCGTTCTCGCTCTAAGTATGGGACAAAAAAAGAAAAAGAAAAAAAAGGAGCAAAAAAATAGATGTCTAGAAAAGATAAAGATTTTTCTCGCGAGATTATTCCAGATCCCCGTTTTGGGAGTGCCACTCTATCCAAGTTTATCAACAAAGTTATGATAAAAGGTAAAAAAAGTACGGCCCAAGGTATTGTCTATGAAGCCTTAGATATTCTGGCGCAAAATGTCAAAGAAGACCCTGTTGTTGCTTTTGAAAAAGCAATGAAAAACGTTATTCCTTTGATGGAAGTTCGTTCAAGGCGAGTGGGTGGGTCTACGTATCAAGTGCCTGTTGAAGTAAAGCTTTCGCGTGCTTATGCGCTTGCCATGAGATGGGTTATTGAATATTCTCGAAAACAAAAAGGTCAGTCTATGGCGCTAAAGTTGGCTCAAGAGTTGACGGCCGCTCACAAAAAAGAAGGCTCTTCTATTAAACGACGTGAGGATACTCACAAAATGGCAGATGCTAACAAAGCTTTCGCCCATTTTAGGTGGTAAAGGCATGACAAAAAAATATCCTTTGCAAAATTTACGAAACATTGGGATAGCTGCCCATATTGATGCTGGCAAAACGACTCTCACAGAAAGAGTTTTGTTTTATACAGGAAAATCGCATAAAATAGGTGAAGTCCATCATGGCAATGCCACAATGGATTGGATGGTTCAAGAGCAAGAGAGGGGTATTACTATTACCTCTGCTGCAACGACGTGTTTTTGGAAGGACTACAATATCAATATTATTGATACGCCTGGTCACGTTGACTTTACTGTGGAAGTGGAGAGATCTTTACGGGTTTTGGATGGCATGGTGGCTGTTTTTTGTTCTGTTGGAGGCGTTCAGCCACAATCTGAGACGGTGTGGCGACAGGCTGTCAAATACGAGGTGCCTCGTATTGCATTTGTGAATAAAATGGATCGTGTTGGAGCTGATTTTGACAGGGTTGTTCAGATGATGGCGGATGTTCTTCATGCAAGGCCAGTTGTGGTCAATTACCCTATTGGCAAAGAAGAGAACTTTGAGGGGTTGATCGATATTATCGCTGAAAAAGAAATGGTTTATCCTGAAGGAAAAGGCGATGGGAGTCAATTTGAGATCCGCGATATTCGGCCTGAGTTTAAGGGGATGGTCAGCAAGCTAAGGGAAAAATTATTTGATGTTGTTACAGAAGCAGAGGATTCTCTTTTAGAGAAGTACTTGGATACGGGGACTCTCTCAGAAGAGGAAATAAAGAGGGGATTGAGAAAATTAACGATTGCAAATTTGGTTGTTCCCGTTTTTTGTGGCTCAGCCTTTAAGAACAAGGGTGTTCAAAATCTTTTAGACGGAGTGGGTGACTTTTTGCCATCTCCTATGGATCTCCCGCCTGTTAAAGGGATTAATCCAAAAACAGGAGAAGAAGAAGTTCGAAAGCCATTAGATTCTGAGCCTTTGGCTGCGTTGGCTTTTAAGGTTCAGACGGATCCCTTTGTTGGAAAGCTTACGTATATTCGGGTGTACTCAGGGGAGTTATTGCCTGGAACTTATATTATGAATACGACACAGGGTAAAAGAGAAAGAGTGGGGCGTGTTGTTCAGATGCATGCCAATACAAGATCAGAGATGGACAAGGCGGCTGCAGGGGATATCTTGGCTGCTATAGGCCTTAAATATACCAAGACTGGTGATACATTGAGTGTTGAAAGCAACCCTATTGTTTTGGAAAATATTGATTTTCCGGATCCTGTTATTTTTGTGGCAATTGAACCAAAAACAAAAAATGATCAGGAAAAACTTTCAACTTCCCTAGAAAAGCTTTCGGATGAAGATCCTACTTTTAAATACCGTACAGACATAGATACTGGGCAGACGATCATATCTGGTATGGGAGAGCTGCACTTAGAAATTATTGTAGATCGTTTGATGAGAGAATTTTCTGTAGGGGCGAATGTCGGAAAGCCACAAGTTGCATATAAAGAATCTATTTCAAAAAAAGCAGAAGCTGAAGGTAAGTTTGTTCGTCAGACTGGGGGAAGGGGGCAGTATGGACATTGTATCCTAGAGATTGAGCCTCGGGTACGAGGCGAAGGATTTTTATTTGAAAGTAAGGTTGTTGGAGGTCGTATCCCTAGGGAATATATCCCTTCTATTGAGAAGGGAGCCAAAGAGGCGTTTACGACCGGTATTGTGGCTGGATTTCCGATGGTAGACGTTAAGGTAACTGTGTTAGATGGTTCATTTCATCCCGTGGATTCTTCCGACATTGCTTTCCAAATAGCAGGTTCTTATGCGGTTAAAGATGCTGTTAAGCAGGCGGGCCCAGTTATACTGGAGCCTATTATGGATGTGGAAGTTGAGATTCCAGAGCCCAATATGGGAGATACGATATCTGATCTGAATAGTAGAAGAGGTAAAATAGAGCGTATAGAGTCTGGGAAAAATAATATTCAGCTTGTCAAAGCAAGTGTTCCTTTATCCGAGATGTTTGGATATGCCACTGTTCTGCGTTCAATGACTCAAGGTAGAGGTATTTACACCATGAAATTTCTTATGTATAGTGAGTGCCCTAAACAAATATTTGAAGCACTCGTCGCTGAAAAATCCAAAGGAGGACGCTAACTGTCATGGCTAAAGAGAAATTTGATCGTTCAAAGCCCCATGTTAATATCGGAACGATAGGACATGTGGATCATGGAAAAACAACTTTAACGAGTGCAATTACCAAGGTTTTATCGACTATTGGAAAAGCGGAATATCGTGCGTATGACCAAATTGATGCTGCTCCAGAAGAAAAGGCTCGTGGAATTACCATTGCAACAGCTCACGTTGAATATGAAACAGAGGCTCGTCATTATGCCCACGTTGATTGTCCGGGGCATGCTGATTATGTGAAAAATATGATTACTGGTGCAGCTCAGATGGACGGGGCTATATTGGTGGTGAGTGCTGCAGATGGTCCTATGCCACAGACTAGGGAGCATATCTTGTTAGCGCGTCAGGTTAATGTTCCGTATATTGTGGTTTTTATGAACAAAGTTG
>CAXNHA010000076.1:0-3651 GCA_964202165.1 Candidatus Marinamargulisbacteria bacterium
GATATGTCAAATTTGTTGAGTATCTCAACAGCACCTTTCATAATCGAAAAGTCGGACTGACTTCCCATAATAACACCAACTTTTATGCTCATAACGGGTCTCCTAATAAAGTGTGAATAGACTGCAAACGATCGTTTAATGTCTCAACAGAATCGGCCAAAACGGTGAGATGCCCCATTTTCCTAAAAGGCTTGCTACTCTCTTTTCCATACCAATGAAGATAAGAAGATGGCCATGCAAGACAGGGGAAAACTTTTTTTTGAAACGCATCCCAGTTTTCTGGCGATGTTCCCAGGATGTTTTTCATAATAGAAGGGGCAATCATAGTGGGCTGATGAAGGGGGAGTCCCAGCACGGCTCTTATATGTTGATCAAATTGACTATAATCAAATGCTTCAATGGTGTGATGGCCACTGTTGTGAGGTCTTGGGGCACACTCATTGACCAGAAGCTCTCCTGATTTGGTGAGAAAAAATTCCACTGCCAATATGCCTACAATACCTAATTTTTTGGCTATTTTTTTTGCAATGGCTTCTGCTTTTTGGGACAGTTCTGAAGAAATAGGGGCTGGGCTGATGAGATAATCCAATAAGTCTGATGTGGGATGGGTATACACTTGAACAGGGGGGTAAACAACCTGTGTTTTGTGAAGATTTTGCACAACCAAAACCGACAATTCATAGTCAATATCCACCCATTTTTCCAAGAGACTCGGCTCAGAAAATCCCTTGCAAAGATCTTGGGTATTTTTAAGTTTCACAACCCCTTTTCCATCGTAGCCAAGAAACCTTAGTTTTTGAACAGCGGGTAAAAAATAAGCATACTCAGATAGATCGACAGCTTGATCTACCACGACAAATTCGGGTGTTGGAATGGCTTGGCTAAGATAAAATTGATTTTGTTGGGCCTTATCTTGAAGGATTTCAATCACCTCTGGTTGAGGATAGACCTGTTTGCCTTGGGCAACCAAGGTTTTTAAGGCGGGAACGTTGACATGTTCAAATTCGATGGTCAGGATATCGACGCGTTGGCCAAAGGCCACCACATCTGCTTCGTTGCGCAAGTCACCTTTAAAAAAATGAGGGGTCCACTTGGCACAAGGACAGCTTGGATCTGGATCCATAATGTGGACTTCTAGATCGTAGCCCATGGCGACAGGGAGCATCATTTTGCCCAACTGCCCACCACCTAATATTCCCATTCGTTTCGGATATTGCATGCGCTATTCTCGCATGGAATAATACCGCCGATGATTCTATCTGACAAAACGTTATTATCACTGATTGAAAAAAACGTGCTTGTTGTAACGCCGCTGACAGAGGAATCTATCCAGCCTGCGTCGATTGATTGTCGATTGGGAGACCATTTTTTGATTGCGGATCACAAGATGGAAGAAATTACACTGGATGAGCCCATTCACTATCAGGAACTTCGTCAAGCCTCTATTTTGATCCCGCCACATTCGTTTTTGTTGGCAACCACCATGGAATACGTGGCCCTTCCAGATAATCTCACAGCATTTGTAGAAGGAAGAAGCTCTGTTGGCAGAATGGGATTGTTTATCCAAAATGCAGGATGGGTTGATGCGGGATTTAAAGGAACCATCACGCTTGAATTGTATAATGCCAATTCATTGCCCATTCGTTTGGATCAAGGCGTTCGGATTTGCCAATTGGTTTTTTGCCAGATGGATGCACCCGCACAAAGACCGTATTCAGGAAAATACCAACACCAAGATGGGGCTGTGGGTAGCCGTATTTTTATGGATCAAAAAACAAAATGACAGATTTGGGTATCTGGAAACCTTGTCCGTTATGTCACAAAACTGATTCTATTGTCATTCGGAACAACCGGCTTATATGCACCCATTCTGATTGTTCTTTTGTACAGGTTTTTGGATGTCCTATTTGCGATGCGGCAATTCCTGAAGAGGCTTTTTTTGAAGATAAGCGAGGGATAGGCTTTTTGTGCGGACAGTGCCGACATGTCATTCCTGTTCAAAAAATCCAGTATTTGATCCACACAGGGATGAGAATGGATTATCAAAAACGGTGTGTGTATTGCAATAGCCCAACCCTTCACAGGCAGGATATGAATGTGATGCCAAGGTGTTTTTTTTATCCAAAATGCTCTGGGCAAGCAGATTTGTTTGAATCTGTTCGAGATTCTTTTGTGTTTATTGATTTTGAAACCACAGGCCTAGAAATAGGGCGTGATGCCCTGACAGAAGTCGGGTGTGTTAAGTTGGATGAAGAAGGGTTTGAGCATACATTTCAATCATTTATCAAACCACCTTTTCCGATTGATCCTAGAATTACAGCCTTAACAGGCATTACCAATGAGATGGTACAGCATGCACCGTCTCTCAAAGACGTTTTGTCGAAGTTGATTGACTTTATTGGATCGTCAAAAATAGTGGCACATAATGCTGATTTTGACATCCCGTGGCTCTTTACATCTCTTATCAGGCATCAGATGAACTTACCAAATAATGACCTTATTTGCACCTTGAGATGGGCTCGTCAAAATGAAGAAAGCCACAGTAGCCTAGGGGCCTTGGGTAAAAAATACAAAATAGGCCATCACAATGCCCACCGTGCTTTGGCAGATGCGATGGTCACAAAAGAGATTTTTTTGATATACGAATTTCTCAAAAAAACAGCCCATCCTTTGCTTGTCTTTGATGAGTACTGGGCATTATCACAGCGAATCGCGGACAAATACCATGAGCATGTACAAGTCTAATAGCAAGTTAAATCGCCGAAAAACAGATGTTGTTGCGGTAGGCGATGTGGCAATAGGATCGGGACATCCTGTTGTGGTGCAGTCGATGACCAATACCCCAACTGCCGATATCCAGCAGACAGTTGCTCAGATTGTAAGCCTTGTTGCCGCAGGCTCAGAATTGGTACGCATAACCGTTAATGATTTTGAAGCAATGGCTGCCATTCCAGATATTGTTAAACGGTTGTCAGAGCTGGGCTGTGGGGTGCCCTTGATTGGGGATTTTCACTACAATGGGCACGTATTGCTTGAAAAATATCCAAAGTCTGCCCAGTTATTGGCCAAGTATCGCATCAATCCTGGTAATGTTGGAAAAGGACATGCCCATCACAACAACTTTGAAACCATGATTCGGTTTGCAAAAGAGCTTAAAAAACCGGTTAGAATTGGGGTAAATTGGGGGTCTTTAGATCAAGATCTTCTCACACGGTTGATGGATAAAAATGCCAGACGGAAGCACCCAAAACAGGTAAAAGAAGTTGTCTATGAAGCCATGGTGACCAGTGCCATTGACCATGCTCACTATGCACAAGAGCTAGGGCTTGCAAAAGATGCATTGGTGCTGAGCGTCAAGATGTCTGATCTTCAAGATATGGTCCATGTGTATCAGAGCTTGGCAAAAAAATGTGACTATGTTTTGCATCTTGGGCTGACAGAAGCGGGTGGCGGGGTAAAAGGACTGGTAGCCAGTGCAGCTGCTTTGGGTATTTTGTTGCAACAAGGGATAGGCGATACGATCCGTGTTTCCTTGACACCCGAGCCTGGTGCTAGTCGAGATATGGAGGTCAAAGCCTGTACACACCTGCTACAGTCTCTTGGCATGCGGTATTTTATGCCAGCTGTGACCAGCTGTCCTGGATGTGGTCG
>CAXNHA010000077.1:0-3332 GCA_964202165.1 Candidatus Marinamargulisbacteria bacterium
CCAGATGCATCTTGTTGAATGGCCACCAAACAAGGAACTCCCGCACCCTCTGTATAAATGCGTCTCACCAAGTGTCCAGGCCCTTTGGGTGCAATCAACGCCACATCAATATTATCAGGAGGAATAATTTGGTTGTAATGCACGTTAAATCCATGTGCAAATAGAAGAAGATCTCCTTTTTTCAGACTAGGCTCAATAAAAGATTTGTACAGCCCTGCCTGTGCTTCATCAGGTGCTAAAACCATCACCACTTGAGACGCCGCAACAGCCTCTGGGACATTTAAAACAGAAAACCCGTCTGCCAATGCAGTCCTAAGGGTCACGCTTTTAGCCTGCACCCGCTTATCATGAGCGTGGGGGTACCCAATCACCACGTTAAGACCAGAATCTCGAAGATTTAAAGCATGGGCATGCCCCTGGCTCCCATACCCAATCACACAAATGGTTTTACCCTTGAGATGATCCAAACTAGCATCGCTGTCATAATAAATTTTTCCCATAAGAACTCCTTCAAATAAAATAGAGTAGAATTGAATCTTCTTTTTTACACTATTTTATAATCCAGTACAATAAGAAATTGGCTTATTGCAATTTGCTAATCAGCCCCGACGTAATTTTGTTTACATTGTCAATCAACCCTTGAATCGCTGCGTATCCCCGATTCAAGAGCGCCATATTTAAAGCCACCTTTGCAACATCAATGTTGGAAGACTCCAATTTTGATGCAATCACACTCCCGTAAGCACCCTCTCCCGCACTCCCATATTCAAGCGACTCCCCGGAAGAAAGTGTAGCCGCATAAGCACCCCCATCTACCAATACAAGCCCTTGTTTGTTATAAAAACTCGTCAATGCCACACGGTACAGAGGTACTGTAGGCGCAGGGTTAACAGCAGAGGCAGCGACATCACTCTTATTTTTTTGAAAATTAGCCACCAAAATCCCCCCGTCTGTAAATCCTATATCAAGATTTCCTCCAGTTTGAATAGGGACCAATGTTTTATCCACAACATTGCCATTGGCGTCGGTTTTAAATCCATATAGTTTTCGTCCAAACGAATCCACAAGATACTGGTTTTTGTTATCTACTTGAAAATGTCCGTTTCTGGTAAATACTTTTTCTGTTTCTCCCGAACTATCAATGGCGGATTTGGCCAAAACAAAAAAACCTTCCCCAACAATTGCATTATCCAAAGACGTACCAAGGGTAATGTTACCCTGAGAAAAATCAGTAAACGTAGACCCCACCGTCATGCCACCCCCAAATTGCATCGGATTGACCGTTCTGGTACCACCACCTGCACCCACCCCTGGCGTTGCGACAAAAGAAGCTAAAGTGGATTTAAATCCTGGTGTATTAAAATTATCTGCATTGGAAATGGCTATCCTCAATGCAGAATTAAGGCCTGAAACCCCGTTTAATATATTTTTATAAAGATCAAACATGTCTTACCTAACGAGAAAACCCTACAAAAGAATGTATGAAATTTTATCTATTTATTCTGAGGATGTCTGACAGGAGATTTTAGGTTAAAAGTACCCGATTCTAGCGGATCTGCCTGAGCGCGGCTCGACACATCCAGCAAAGAAAAGGTTAAAAAGATCGCCAAAAAAGCAAAACTCATAACAAAAAAAGCCACATTGATTTTTTTATCCCATTTAAGCCCCATAAAAATAGCACCTACCAAACAAGCCTTGATGAGAGCTACCGCCATAGCAATCACGATGTTCCACTTGCCAAAATTAAACTGAGCAACCAAAACCGTAACAACCGTCAACACCAACAACGCAACAAAAGTCTTAACGTAGTAATGAGCTGGAACAACAAAATGTTTATGCATGTCTGACATCATAATTTACCCCACAAGATATAGTAATGGAAACAGAAAAATCCAAATCAAATCAACAAGATGCCAATACAATCCCACCATCTCTACAGGTGTAAAATAATCGGCATGAAACTCACCTCTTCTCCCCCTTCGAATCAACCAAATCATCGCAGCCATGCCTCCTAACACATGAAGCCCATGCAACCCTGTCATTGCAAAGTAAAGCCCAAAAAAGATCGGCATAGTATCAAATGTTCCTTGACCATGAAAAAAATGCGGAGGCAAAAACCCATGATGAATTTTTGCACTATACTCAATATATTTAACCACCAAAAAGGCTCCTGCAAGTAAAAAAGTACACACCAAATATCGCAACATATTGCGTTGCTCGCTCACTTGTGCACTTCTCACTGCCATCACCATGGTAAAACTACTGGTGATCAAAAAAAGAGTGTTTAATGCCCCCAGCTGCCACGACAAATGATGGTGTGCATCAACAAACATGGCCGGATATAAAAATCTAAAAATAAAATAAGCCACAAACAAACCACCAAAAAACAAAACCTCTTGAATTAAAAAAGCCCACATCCCCAGTTTGGCAGCATCAAATTCATGTTCTGCCGAATCAAAGTGGTGAGCAACGTGGTGCTCAACAAACCCAGTTGTACTATCCATTGGACGACCTCCTTGCTACATAGTCATACGGGCCTTCTGTTACATGCGGCGTGGTGTCAAAATTTTCTGTGATAGGAGGAGAATCGGCGTGCCATTCCAATGTCAATCCTCCCCATGGATTTGCTGATGCTTTTTCACCGTTTATGAAAGAGTCAATCAAGCAAAAGAGGAGCACAAAAAATCCAAGCCCCATAACCCAAGAGCCATAAGTAGAAAAAGCATGTAAGGGTTGAAATTGGTCTAGGTAATTAAAATACCTGCGGGGCATCCCTTTTGTACCCAAAATAAATTGCGTAAAAAACACCCAGTTAAATCCGATAAAAATAAGAGAAAATGCAATTCTTCCCCAAAATTCGCTCACCATCTTACCAAACATTTTTGGCCACCAATACAAGAGCCCGCCGATAAAAGCAAAAGCAACACTTCCCATCATGACATAGTGAAAATGGGCAACAACAAAGTAGGTGTCATGCACATGAACATCAATCGACAAAGATCCCAACATAATGCCGGTGAACCCGCCAATACAAAAATTAAACAAAAAACCTAGAAAATAAAGAAATGGCACTTTTAAGTCTATACTTCCCTTGTACATGGTTGCAATCCAGTTGAACACTTTTATACCTGAAGGAATCCCGACCAGAAATGTCAATATCGAAAAGATAACGCCTGCCAAATCCGATTGACCCGACACAAAAAGATGATGCCCCCAAACAAGAAACGAGATAATAGCAATAGCAATACTAGAGTAAGCAATGTAGCGATAGCCAAAAATATTTCGCTTGCAAAATGTAGCTACCAGTTCGCTCATGACACCCATGGCTGGCA
>CAXNHA010000078.1:0-3251 GCA_964202165.1 Candidatus Marinamargulisbacteria bacterium
CCGCAGCGGATTCTGCCAAATTTGCTACCATTAAACTATGTTGATACGTTCCGGGGGCAACCTGAAGCAGACGCTTTAAAAGCGGATGGTCCAAATGGGCTAACTCCAAAAAAGTTTGGCGGGTGGTAATCCCAAAAAGATTTTCAAGATAAGGTAGTACGGCCAATGCAATCATAGAAGAAAAAATGCCATTTAAGATAGCAATGGCACCATTTGTGACAAACCAAACAAGATTGGACTGCGTACCCATCATCCCCGTTGCACAAACAATCAAGACATTAAATAATCCTACAATATATCCTGATTTGATAAGACCTAGACGAGAATGCTTGTCATAAACAGCAAAAATCGTCACGCAGTGAGACAAGAAGAGGTACATAAAGACATCCATCTGAAAATAAGAAGAAATAGCGACCAAGATACTGATAATGGTGCCACATAAAAAAGAGATCCGAGGAGTAGACAAAAAGGATAAAATCATCGCCGCAATGGGAATAGGTACCAAGAAAAGAAACGAGAGATGATAGGGGGTCGTCGGAATGCTTTCAAACAATCGAGCCATGCTAAGAACAACCAGCATAATGCAATAGATCAATGCAAAGTATTTGGGCTGACTATGTAAGTCGGGATGAAAATAATACAGATAGCGTTCTAGCAGTAAAAAAAGCAAAACTGTAACCAATAAAATACCAAAAAATTTTTCATAATTTGGCTTTGTGTTTCTCAATTCCAAGGCATGTAATAGAAGAAGATGTTGTGCCGTGATACGGTCCCCTTTATACACAATGGGCTGGCCTTCTCGAAGTGTAATTGTTGTGCCAGATTTTTGGTTTTTTTCCAAAAACTTTGTTGAGCTTTCATTATAGGTAATATTGGGCTTCATCAAGGGCTTGATAATGGTAATAACCAGAGATTTTTGGTCAGGACTTAGTTTTAGAAAATTGGCTTTTTGTTCCAATGTTTCACAGAGATTACGTGTAGACAAAACCCCTTCTTCCAAACAATGTTTAGCAAGAAACAAACTATAATACTCCAGCGTATTAAAAGAAGTGGGGCTAAGTTGGTAGATATTGTTGAGGATATTTTCTGATAGGGACGTGCATTTTTTGGATCTCAAATCAGAAAACATCTCTTCCAATGTATCCAAGATCTCTTGATTGATGGTTTTGTCAACGCTAAATAGGCGAGAATAATGATTTTTGAGAGCATGAGGTGTATGTTTTTCAAAAACTTCGATGCCAGCATGTTTTGGGGAGACAATGGTTTTTGTCGCAATCTGCCCCTCTTTTAAAGAGTAGTTTTTGGGCAAATAGGGAGAATAGATCACCCAAGCGATACTGGTAATACCTACCGCTGTTACAAGGATCTTTCCTAATTTTTGAACATTAAACGGATATTTCAAAAAATCCATTCCACATCTTTAAAGTGCTTAAACCAAGTCATTTGACGTTTTGAAAACTGCCGTGTCTTGGTTTTGATGGATTCTATCATTTGAGTAAACGTCATACCACCATTGAGATAATGGGCGATCTCTTTATACCCAATTGCTTTGAACGCAGGGCAAGATTCTGGGATGCCTTTTTTTAGCAATACCTCAACTTCTTCTACCCATCCATTTTCAATCATAGATTCAATACGATGATAGATTTGTTTGATCAAGAGCTCTCTTGCTGGATTGAGGCCAATAACACGACAGTTTTTTCTACGAATAGGGATACTTTGCTGAGATATCATCGATTTGCCGGTCAACATCCATACCTCCAGCGCTCTTAACACTTTTTGAGATTGAGCTACCGGGATGGCCAAAGCAGTAGAAGGATCCAGGCGATACAGGTGTTGCCAAATAGCAATACCTGATTGATGAGACCATGTTTTTGTTAAAGACGCACGAAGGGACTCATCGTATGGCAATGATTCAAACCCAAGTTGATGGATAAAGGCATGGAGGTAAAAAGCAGTCCCACCACACACAATCACAGGTATATGTTGCGCATGTAGGGTGCTGATCAAGGTATTGGATAAATGCATAAAATCAGAGACACAATACCGCTGTATAGGCTCTCTAATATCGATAAGGTGATGGGGCACATCGTGGCGATCCATCAACGGAGTCTTACCCGTACCTATGCTTAATCCCCGATATACTTGAAACGCATCTGCAGAGATAATCTGTGCACCAGATTGAGTGGCCATCTCTATAGCCAATTTGGATTTTCCAGAGGACGTAGGGCCGATAACAACCGTTAGGGTAGTGGCCATCTTACGGCAATAGTGCCTCCGCAAGAGATTGTTTTTGAAAGTGTTTCAACAATTTTTCAATTTTAGGATATCGGGTTTTCCATATAATCCATCCACCATGTTGAAAAATCTTCCACAAAAATCGACTGTTGAACAATGCATAATCGGACAAAATAATAAAATGGGGTATTTCTTTTTGAAGAATCTTCAATTGAAGGCTGTGATAAATGAGAGGCTCTTGTCTAAGAAGCTCCGATTCTAGACAAATAAAAAAAGTTATTTTACGCATTTTTTGATAGGATCTTTGGCAAGATTTGCGACATAATAAGCGATTTTTTGGATATCATTTTTTTGAAGTTTCCCCTGCCATCCGTCCATGAGTGTTCCAGGAATGCCAAGGCTAATGATGGTAGCAAGAGATGCTTTGCTTTGTGCTGAGTCTGTCCAAACAGAATGCCGTAAAGAGGGTGCCATTCGTGAACCCTCTCCTCGGTTGCCGTGACATTTTGCACAACTGGTGAGATAGAGAAGCTTGCCTTCCAAGAAGATTGATTGGGGTGTTACAGGCACATCCCGAGACGATCGAATCCATAGCATTCCAAAGAAAAACATGCCAAAAACTCCTATTATTAGGACAAAAAAAATCCATACTGTATTTTTTGTAGACATGTTGGGCAAACTCCTTTACGACATTTTTTTAGGATACTGATGTGATTGCTATTTCATTTTGTCACGTTTATCATAGCCTGCACAAATTATAAAAGATCGAAGGAGGAATGAGTATGTTTCGTTCATCAAATCCTGCGCTAAAAGAAGAAATTTTTAAAGTAGAGGCTCGTCTTGTTCAAGATACACAACCCATGACAATTCAAGGAACCATCAACAAAACATTTGTCTTGCTTGTTTTGGTCGCAATATCTTCTGCATGGATCTGGTCACTTGTATCGCAAGGTCAGTTGGGCATTGCCTATCCTATGATGATAGCGGGTGCTGTGGTTGGATTGATATCTGGG
>CAXNHA010000079.1:0-3109 GCA_964202165.1 Candidatus Marinamargulisbacteria bacterium
GCCGCCTCCCCTGAGATTGCGAGCTCTTGGTAGCATATGGTGCTAATGTGGCATGCTCTAGCGACTCAAAGTAAGCTCTCACCTAACCAAGTGCATACCTGACAAACTGTACCACAGAGGTTTTCTCTCCTAAGATTTGCCCCACAGTCTTATCGGAATCTTTGACAAATGGTTGTTCAATCAAACAGATATCTTTAAAAAATTTTGCCAGTTTTCCAGCCACTACTTTTTCTAATACAGCCTCTGGTTTTCCTTCATTAAGGGATTGATTTTTTATAATATCTCTTTCTTTGGCTACCTCAGATTCTGGGACAGCTTCTTTGGAAACATATAGGGGAGAAATTGCCGCAATGTGCATGGCAATATCTCTGCCAATCTCTTCTGTCACCGACGAGGAAAAGTTGACCAAAACACCAATTTTTCCATTCATGTGAACATAAGATCCCAATGAACCGGGGGACTGAATACGCTCAATGTGTTTCACTGCAATATTTTCACCCAATTTTAAAATAGACTCCGACAGATGTGTTGCAAATGGCTGTCCAGAAAACTGGCTTTTTTGCAATTGCTCCATATCGCTTATCCCTTGAGACAAAACCTGTTGTGCAACCAACTGCCCAAACACTAAAAAAGCCTCGTTGTTGGATACAAAATCTGTTTCGCAATTTATCTCAACAATGCTACCTGACTTTTGATCAGCCGAAACAGCAATAAAAACACGCCCTTCATGTGTAGAGCGGTCTGATTTTTTAGTAGCGGTGGCCATTCCTTTTTCTCGAAGATACACAACTGCTTTTTCAAAGTTGCCATCAGAATGCTCCAATGCCTTTTTGCAATCCATCATCCCAACCCCTGTTTTTTCTCTCAATTCTTTTACAAGATTTGCTGAAATAGACATTGTTTACGCCACCTTTCCAGCTTCATCTTCTGCTACAACAAGGGCTAGCTCGGGTATATCAATAGGTGTTGCTACAGCCTCTTCTTCTGTTCCCATACGGCCTGCTACAACAGGAGGAGCAACCTCTTCAATCATCTTTTCTTCTACTGCAGCTAACTCTTCTTGACTTCTTTCGGCTTTCCCATCAATAACGGCCTGAGCCACAATGGTACAAATCAATTTGACAGCACGGATCGCATCGTCATTGGCGGGTATGGGATAATCGACTTCTGTTGGATCAGCGTTGGTATCTACGACCCCAATAATAGGGATTTTTAATTTTCGGGCTTCCTTAACAGCCAATTGCTCTTTTTGGGTATCTACAACAAATACGATTGAAGGCAATGCATACATCCCCTCAATACCACTGAGATAATGGTCTAACTTGGCCAATAGTTTTTTCTTACGGGATGCTTCTTTGTTGGATAAGGAGTCAATGGTGCCATCTTCTAACAAGCGTCTCATGGTTCTAAATTTGTTGACACTTTGCCGAATCGTAATGCTATTGGTTAAAAATCCACCCAACCATCGATGCTTAACATAGGGCATGCCACAGCGTTGGGCTTCTGCTTGGATGGCATCTTGTGCTTGTTTTTTTGTGCCAACAAACAAAACTGTCCCGCCTCTTTTGACCGTATCTTTGACAATTTGGTAGGATTTTCGAATCAACTTGATGGTTTGTTGGAGATCAATGACATGGATGCCATTTCTAGATGTAAAAATATAGCGCTTCATCTTTGGATTCCACCGTTTTGTTTGATGTCCAAAGTGAACGCCTGACTCCAACAACTGTCTCATGGTAACAATTTCCACAGATTTGTCCTTTCGCTGCATACACACAAAAAGGTGCGTATTCAATGTAAAAAATTTTGTTCGGACTCTACAGGGGTCTGCTGTCGCTTGTCAAGCGACGTTGCCACTTCCATGCATCTAAAATGAGGCTGGAAAGGTCAGAATGTCGGGCTTGCCAATGCAAGACCGTTTTTGCTTTTTGAGGATTGGCTACCAACCGTGCAGGATCTCCTTCTCTGCGTGCTCCCCATTTATGCGGTATAGGGCAACCCAATACCTCCGATGCTGTTTTGATCACTTCTGCCACAGAATAACCAACTTCGCTCCCTAGATTGAGGATAACCGATGGACCTCCATCCAAAAGATAGTCTATTGCTTTGACATGGGCATCTGCCAAGTCCATCACATGCACATAATCGCGGATACACGTGCCATCTGGTGTATCGTAATTTTGACCAAAGAGGGTAATGGGGTCTCCAATTTCCAATGCAGATTGGAGAATAAGGGGGATAAGATGGGTTTCTGGATCGTGAGATTCACCCAACTCTCCCTCTTTATCCGCACCTGCTGCGTTAAAATATCTGAAAATAACAGATTGCATTCCATACGCATCACGATAGGATGCAAGCATCGTCTCCATCCATGCCTTGCTATACCCATAGGGGTTTATGGGCCCTATGGGATGGCCCTCATCGATCGTTTTGACTTGACTAGGTCCATAGACTGCCGCAGAGGAGGAGAAAACTATTTTTTCAAGGCCATTCTCACGCAATGCTTTGAGAAAAAAAACAGTGTCACAGACATTGTTGAGAATGTATTTTTGTGGATCTTGGACCGATTCTCCCACATTGATACTAGAGGCAAAATGAATAACAGCACAGGGTTGATAATGCTGAACAATCTCACCCACCAATCCCTCGTTGGAGATGGATCCTTCAATAAAAGGCCCCCACTTCACATAGTCTCGATATCCTGTACAGAGATTATCCAAAACAATTGGACAATAGCCTGCCTGAAACAAGGCCTTGCAGGTATGAGATCCGATAAATCCCGCCCCACCTGCCACTAAAATTGGAAGGTTTTGTCCCATGACTGTTATACGAGTTGCTGAACATCAGATTCAGCCAACCGAGTGATGGTGGCCACTTGGGACAGTGTCATGCCAGAAGCGAGGAGTTGTCTGGTGATAGTTACTTTTTCTTTTTTTCCTTTTGCTATGCCCTTGGCCAGACCTTTTTCCATGCCTTTTTTCAGACCTTTTTCCATGCCTTTTATTTCTGCGGTGTATAGTATAGAAGCCTCGTCTCGTAGCCATTTGAGCCGGGCTTCATAGAGAATAAAGTCAGAGTCATCCATTCTAGTGGTCTCAAAAATATCCAT